>CAYHTG010000045.1:0-8925 GCA_964359495.1 uncultured Candidatus Peribacteria bacterium | reverse complement strand
GACAGCCGCATCCTCTTGAATACTCCTCCCGCTCTCTCCGAATACGTGGACGTTTCCACCGAGCAAGCGGTGAACTAAAATTTTGCTCATAGTTGACAGAAGCGAGGTTTGGCGATTAAGCTCCACCCTCGAAATATGAAACTTAAAGAAGGAGATTCTTTCATCATTGCCGACGGCCGAGAATATCTGCATCCGGAAGCCCTACAACTTCCTCAAGGAAGTGCAGCCTTACTTTGCGATGGAAACTCTCCTCAAAGAGAGCAAAATGAAGATGCCATTGGAGTTGTAAGGGTACGAGACTTGGTGTTTGGAGCGATTGCGGATGGCATGTCCTGTTTTCAAAATTCAGGAGCGCTGGCATCTCAGTATGTGCGCTCCAGCCTAGAATGTGCAGAGGCCGATTGGAAAGCAGGAAGAAAAGTGAGACCACCGCAAGTAAACCGAAGGGTGCTAAGATCCGTAAGACAAACTCACCTAAAAGAGGGAAAACCTGAAATTTCGGGTACAGTGGGGTGTTTCTTTGTCCTCGACCCGCATGGAGTACTGGTGGTCAGCCGGTTTGGAGATCCGGAGTTTGCTCAAGCGACTCGAAGAAATGGTGAGACGGTTCTTAACCTTGGATGTTCACCGAAACTGCTTCCTCAAAACGTAGCTTTGGAAAAATTTGGAAAGAAACCGGAAATGGACCTCTGGGGTGTTCTCCGCCCTCAAACAAGAGACGATAGAAGAGTTACCCATTACCTGAAAAGCAACGGGGATAAACAAAGGATGGCTTGGGACTCGGCCAGTATTCAACTCGAATCGGGAGATTGGTTTATGGCCACCACCGATGGAGCAAGGGTCTATAAAGATCCACAACGCTATGGCTCTTGGTTTGACCAAAATCCTAAAGGTCGCCCGAACGAACTTGCCTATTTCACATCCACCATGGTTGTTCGAGGCGGTGACAACGGAAGTGGTTTCTTTTATAGGCATGGAGTGTAAAATAAGCGCATGAACAAGAGCAATCTTTACTTCATGACCGGGGACGATCCCTTTTCGCTGCGCGAAGAAGTGCAGAGGTGGAAGCAAGGTTTTTTGGAGAAATTCGGGGATACCGATTTGGAAGAGCTCGATGGAGAAACGGCGACCTTGGAACAAATTGCGCAGGCCACTCAAACCACGCCTTTCCTTTCGGAAAAACGCCTGGTTATTCTTAAGGACTTTCTTAGTTCTCAAAAGGCTGAAGCGGCCAAGCTCATTCTTCCTCTGCTCGAAAAAATACCCGAAAGCACGGTGCTGGTTTTAGCGGAGTTTGGCTCGCCCGATGGTCGGACTTCGGCCTTTAAAGCCATTTCTGGAGGCGCCACGAAACGGCTATTTTTGAGGCCAAAAGGAGTACAACTCAGCACCTGGATTCAGCGCCGAGCGGAAACACACGGCGGTTTTATGAACAGCGAATGTGCCGGTTATTTGGCGGGCGTGCTGGGCGACAATTTGTTTGCTCTCGATCAAGAAGTTCAAAAACTCTGTCTCTTTGGCGAAGGAAAGCCGATGACCATTGAAATGATTGATGAAGCCACCACTCGCAGCGTTCAAAAATCTATTTTTGCTCTCACCGACCAATTGTCTCATAAGGATTTTGCCGGTGCTTTGAGCACCATGCGTCATCTCCAAAATCAAGGAGAGGAAGCCGGTTTTCTCTTTTCCATGGTGGTGCGTCAATTCCGTCTCATGTTAGAAATGCGCGCGCTTTCGGAGCAAGGCCTTCCTCCACCTATGATCGCGCGAAAAATGGACGTGCATATCTTTGTGGTTTCGAACACGCTTCGCTTCGCAAAGAACTTTACCGCCGCTGAGCTAAGGTTTGGCCTCGAAAAATTCCTTGAAATCGACCGTCGCCTTAAAACGGGACTTATCCCTTTGAAACCGCGCGAAGAAGATCAGTATTTGCTGGCGATTGAGAGAGTGCTGCTGGGACAATAACTAGCAGTCCAGATACTTCGCCGTTTCCCAAGCGGAAACGTTGCTGCGATATTCTTCCCATTCGGCGAGTTTTGCATCGT
Organism: uncultured Candidatus Peribacteria bacterium; assembly: GCA_964359495.1. Classification (GTDB taxonomy): domain Bacteria; phylum Patescibacteriota; class Gracilibacteria; order UBA1369; family 2-02-FULL-48-14; genus 2-02-FULL-48-14. The sequence continues at coordinate 6,880 of CAYHTG010000045.1, read as the reverse complement.
AGAATTTTTGAAAGGTGTCCTCGCCAAGGGCAGAGCGAATCACTTCGTCCTTCTCCAGTTCGTCCAGTGCCTCCTTAAGATTGCCGGCTACGGTTTTAATGCCCATTTTCTTCATCTGCTTAGGTGTAAGATCCCAAATGTTTTGCTCCACCGGAGCAGGGGCACTGAGACCTTGCTTTATTCCATCGAGACCGGCGGCAAGCATCACCGCAAAAGCCAGGTAAGGATTACAAGAAGGATCAGGACATCGGAGTTCAATGCGAGTAGCGGTGGCGGCAGTGGCGGGAGTAAGGCGAGGTATACGAATCAGAGCACTGCGATTACGTTGACCCCAAGCCGCGTTCACGGGAGCCTCATAACCCACCACAAGTCGTTTGTAGGAATTCACGGTGGGATTCATAACCGCGTTCATGGCGCGAATATGCAGGAGTTGACCGGCAATGAAACTTTGAGCCAAAGCGGAAAGGCCGTAGGTCCCGGCCTCGTCGTAGAATTTGTTGGTGCCGTCGGTAATGGATTCAAGAGATTCATGCACGTGCATACCGCTTCCATTCACTCCAAAAATGGGCTTGGGCATGAAGCTGCAGTGAAGGCCGAGCTCCTTGGCCTTAGCTTTAAGCGTGAGTTTCATGGAGATGGCGTTGTCGGCCGTACGAAGGGCATCGGCATAACGAAAATTGATTTCGTGTTGTCCCTCGGCCACTTCGTGATGCATGCGCTCCACTTCAATCCCCATCATATCGAGATCAAAGGCCATGTGGCGGCGAATTTGAAGTGCGTCATCGGTGGTTTGATCGAAGTACCCGGCACTGTCGTGAGGAATCACGGTAGCCTTTCCGGCTTCATCGGTTTTAAAAAGAAAAAACTCCAACTCGGGACCAACATTAAAATTCAGACCCAACTTTTTTGCTTCTTCCAATTGGCGTTTCAAAATTTGGCGAGGATCTCCTTCGTAGGGAGTTCCATCGGGCATATAAACATCACAAATGAGACGAGCGGTCACATCTTCTTCAGCAAGTGTCCAAGGGAGAATGGCAAAAGTATTGAGATCGGGTCTCAAAACCATGTCGGATTCCGTGATGGTCGTAAATCCTTTAATGGAAGATCCATCGAACCAAACATCGTGGTCAATGGCATCGCCGATTTTATGAATTGGCAAAGTGATAGCTTTGAGGACTCCATCCAAATCCGTGAATTGAAAGTCGACAAATTGAACATTGTATTCTTCCACCATATCCATGATCGCCTTTTTGTCGACGTTCGTGCGGGGGTAACGTGAATACATGTGCTCATGGCGGGCGGCTCGAACCGGGCTCTGACTTGCCTGCGCGGCGGCGAAGGTTTGCGTGGACATACGTGAGGGGTTAAGTGGTGATGTGCAGTGGTGAACAACCATTTAATAGCGAAAACCACCTTCCCTTTTCAAGCTCATTTTTTTCTTTTTTTTGGCCTGTAGAAGATCATTAACAGCCCCTATTGACCTGGCCGATGAAAATGATTATGCTGAAAATCTCAAGTAGCTGTCGAAATTTTCTACAAGCTAAAACGTATTTACAATGAATCTCCAAAATGTTCTGGTGAACATTGGTCTCAAGACAAAGGAAGCGAAAGTTTACCTCGCCGCTTTGGAGCTCGGTCCCTCTCCTGCTTCGGACATCGCTCTTCGCGCAAAACTCAATCGTGTAAGCACCTATGACATCCTCAAAAAACTGATCAAACGCGGCTTTATCAGCACTTACACCCAGAAGAAAGTGAAGTATTTCGTGGCCACCGAACCGGATCTCCTGCGAACCGAAGTCCGTCAAAAATATTTGGATTTTAAAGAATCTCTCCCGGAGCTTCGTCGCCTTCACGGAAGCACCTACGTCCCGCGCATTCGCTACTACGAAGGAATCGACGGTGTGAAAAAAGTGTATACAGACACGTTCACCGCTAAGACAGAAATTTTCAATTATGCCGATTCTAAGTCTATACGAGAACACTGGCCCACCTACGATGAAGATTATGTGAAAGAGCGAGTGAAGCGCCGCATCTACCTCCGTGGAATCGCGCCCCTCGATGAATACGGTCGGAAAGTGGCCGCTGAAAACGAAAAGATGTACCGCGAAATTCGCCTCGTCACCGCCGGTTCTTTCGCCTTCGCCAACGAAATCAACATTTACGACGACAAGGTTTCCATCGTCTCTTTCGGCAAAAACGAAGTGGTCGGACTGATCATTGAAAGCCCCGAAATCGCCAACACCCAACGCGCCATCTTCATGATGGCCTGGGAATTTGCCGGCAATCAGGCCAGGAGTGAGGATTAGCTGGCAAGAACAGGGTCAAGAAGATGATGCCGTTTAAGTACCCCCTCATGTTTGTTGATTTTGCGATCAAGCCTTCTCTCGAAATACTTTGAATCTTTCACAGCTTCTTCAATGTCTTCCAACTTTTTAGTCACTCTGTGCTTAAAAAGTAAATCTTCCTTCTTAAAAGCATCAAACACTTTACTCGTAACAAGATCTTTGAAAGCATTGTCGTGATTCGCAACAACCATTTCTATTCTTTCTAACTTTTCATCTATTCGATTAAATCTTTGATCGATCCCTTCGAATCTTTGATCAATGTTTTGAAAGCCTTCTTTCATGGCTTTCATGATTGTTTGATTAGCATCAGTCATACTGTTAAATTTATACATTAGGGCTTCAAACGATAGCGAACAAAAACTGAAAAGTCCTGACAAAAACCTGAAATTTTCCTGAATCCCTTGCAACACTTTAAAAACCTTTCATAGCATTGATCTCGTTCCTTTCATCCAACTTTCCTGCCCAATAAGCCCTCTGTTCTGCATTTGAGTAAACTTTGAGCTTTTCTTCCCGTCTCCTTAAAGCTTCCTTCCTAAAATACTCATCCAACACCTTGTTCGCCTTTTTCAGTTCTTCTTGAATTTCTTGTATCTTGGCTGGACTAATTCCTTTCATGGCATGGGGATTAAGGACCTCCCACTATACTCACACAAAAGTCATCGTCAACAAACTGAGATTTACATGCCGAAAAACTCTGCGGTACTTCAGAAGATGAATCTGGTTTTATTGTCTGGGCTATGACAAAGCTCAATCCCAACCTGCAAAACCACCGCTGGCGGTGAAATCCAATCTGGAAAGTTATGCTCGGGCACACCTTCTAACCTGCAAAATCCTCCATAAGCACCACCTCTCCATCCCGTACAGTCTTAAATGGAATTTTATTCTCTTTACAATAGATCACCTCTTTAGCGATATCTTCCGATTCAGGATGATTGGAATCGTAGTGCGGAAGAAACGCATAGTTGATAAGGCCTAAACCTTCCCAAATAGGCTCATGAATTGCCTCATAAGGAAAATCGTAAGGGTCATCTACGGTTTGCAATCCTTTCAAAGTCTGGGAAAGAACACAGCAAGCCGCGCTGTAGCCACCATAAACAAAATCTTCCCGCTCCGCCAGTTCCTTAATAAGCTCATCAAAGCCGGAAAGATGCATGGCCTGCCGAAGAACAAAAGTATTCCCGCCACTCACCCAAACCATATCGAGGTCGGCAAGTTTCTCACGAAGCGCGTCCGTCCTGCCAAAGTAGTCGCGCAGATCCAGAATTTTCACTTCAAAACCCAAAGTTTTCAGTTCGTTCATATCAAAATCCATATGCTTGATTCGATTCTCTGGTGGCATATGTGTAAAATCGAAAGCATTCGGAATATAACCGACTCTTTTCGAAGTGGAAGCGAGCCACTGCTTAAGTGTTTCAGTCTCGTCACCGAGCTTGTAGGAAGAAAGGTAGAGTTTCATAGCTCCTCAAGGAATGGCTTAAGATTTGATTTCAATCACCGGTCTCTTCTCCCTGAGCCCACTCACCTGCTCGTAGGCGGCCGCCATCTGAAGAATCAACGACTCACTCCACATCGGGCCGATAATCTGAAGACCAACCGGCAAGCCACCTGAAGTAAACCCGCAAGGAAGCGAAATCGCGGGAACACCGGCAGCGGAGGGAGGAATGGTGAGAGCATCAGCGAGGTACATAGCGAGAGGGTTGCTGGCTTTTTCGCCCACCTTAAATGCCGGTGTGGGGGAAACGGGAGCCATGAGCACATCCACCTGTTCAAAAGCCTTATTAAAATCTTGAATAATAAGGGTACGAGCACGCTGAGCCTGTTTGTAATAGGCGTCGGCATAACCCGCAGATGAAACAAAAGTTCCCACCATAATGCGTCGTTTGATTTCGCTGCCAAAGCCTTCCCCGCGACTCGCCTTGTAGTATTCGGTAAGATCTTCAATGCCCTCGGGCTTGTGTCCGAATCGAACCCCGTCGAAACGCGCTAAATTGGTGGAAAGCTCCGTGGGCATGGTGACGTAGTAAACCGCTACGCCATATTTGGTCATGGGCAAACTGATTTCTTTCACCGTCGCACCCATTTTCTCATACTCGCGAACGGCAGCCATAACCACCTCGCGAACCTCTTCGTCCACTCCCTCCGCAAAATATTCTTTGGGCACTCCAATGCGAAGGCCCTTCACTCCTTTGCTTAGGTTTTCAGTGTAATCCGGCACGGCGACTTGCGGCGTTGTAGAATCATAAGGATCTGGCCCGGCAATCACATTTAAGAGAAGGGCAATGTCTCCCACCGTTCGCGCAAAGGGTCCAACGGTGTCCCAGCTGGAGGCCATGGCTGTTACACCAAACCGGCTCACTCGTCCGTAAGTAACCTTGAGTCCAACGCAGCCACACAAAGAAGCCGGCTGACGAATGGAACCTCCGGTATCCGTGCCCAAGGCAAATAAGAACTGTCCGGCCGCCACTCCGCTGGCACTGCCTCCCGAAGAGCCACCCGCCACATAGTCTTTATTCCACGGATTCAAACTGGGGCCGAAAGCAGAGTTTTCCGTAGAGGCACCACAGGCAAATTCATCCAAATTTGTTTTTCCGAGAAGGACGTAGCCCGCCTTTTTGAGTCGCGCAGTGGCCGTGGACTCATAAGGCGGCACAAAATCTTGAAGCATTTTTGAAGCACAGGTCGTACGAACCCCTTTGGTGTTGAAGAGATCTTTAATTCCGGCCGGTATTCCTTCAAGTGGGCCGAGTTCACTCCCTGCCGCAATTTTCGCATCGACTTCTTTGGCTCGAGTTCGCGCCAACTCCTCCGTCATCGTAATAAAGTTATTGAGGTACTCGGTTTTTTTGATTTGGGCCAAACACGCCTTCATCAAATCCTCCGAAGAAAATTTCTTTTCTTTGAGCCCTCGGTGCGCCTCGGCAATGGAAAGCCAGTTAAGATCCATTACAAAATTCTTTTAATTCTAATCTGATGATCCACTTTCGGTAAAGGACTGCACTCCAAAAGTTCGTCCGGCGTAGCCAAGATGCCGCGCGCTTCATCCTCGCGAGTTACATTAGAAAGCCCGGTCACCTGGGAGGTTTCCGGCACGCCTTTGGTATCAAGCTCTTTCAGAACCTCCACATAGGTCAAAATATCCGTGAGCTGAACGGCGTAGAGTTCTTCTTCTTCAGGCGTCAAGTTAAGGCGCGCCAAACGCGCAATGTGCTGAACTTGTTCTTTCGTGAGTTTCATGCGGAAACTGTATACTGCTGGCTCTGGCTCTTCAAGATAAAATAAATGCCAATACACACTCCTACAAAACCAAGCCCTTGATAGAGACTCGGGATTTCATTGAAAAATAAAATCGCAAAAATGAGCGAAAAGGCCGGATAGGTCATAATGAGAGCCGTTGCCCGACCCACTTCCATGGTTTTAAGCCCTAAGTACCAAAAAATCTTGGCCAGAACACAAACACCAAACCCCATGAAGAGTAAGGAAAACCAAATCTCCCTGGGAGGGATTTGAAAATTTTCACCAAAAACGAGCAAAAGGCCTAAAAGGAAAATTTCTCCAACAACCGCGCGGAAAAGTAAAACGGTGGACCAGCCGACTTTTTTGAGCGCTTTTTTAGCGAAAATATTTCCCACCGGGTAAAAAACCGGTGCTAAAAACAAGACGAGATCGGCCCTACTCAATTCAAAGGAACCCTGATACAAAACGAAAAGACTTCCAATCAAAATAAAAAATACACCCAAAAAGCGCTTCCGCGTGACCTTTTCACCCAAAAAAGCGCACAAAATAGTAGCGTAAATAATTTCAGACTGAATAAGCAGACTGGTGTTAATTCCACTTGAATCTTGAGTGGCCCAAAAAATGAGCGCGCTAGGAATGACAATCACAAAAAGGGAAACTCCTACGAGCAAGCAAAGCACGTCACGTTTAAAGAGCTCGCGAAATTCTCCTCTCCAAACATTAATGAGAAGCAAAACAGGGATTGAAATACCGATCATATAAAACAAATACTGAAGCGGCGAGAAGAGCTTTGCCCCTTGATTCGCAAAAAGCGGAAAAAAAGACTGAATGAGGACACAAAGCAGCAGCCAAAGTTCCCCACGTCTTCCTTCATTGTGTTTCATGAAAAGAATATAGCGCAGAAGAAAGCTCTACTCCAATTGTTTCCTTCCTTCTTCAGCATTTTTGGCACTCAGTACCGCTTTGTGGTGCGCGATAAAAGTGACTACACCCTCACCTAGCAATTTGTCACGTCGAAGTGGCTATTTTAACCTGTTAAGGTGGCGGTTTTGTGATAGGATTGAGAGACCCTTAACACCCTCCACTATGACCGACGATGAACTGTACAATAAGGCGAAATTTTATGGCCGAAACGCTCTCTATTGGCGACAGAGGTTCATAGGACTACTTCCGGAAGTGGAAAAGCGGAAGCTCTACGAACGAAAAGGATTCGACTCCATTTTTGAATTTGCCTACAAATTGGCGGGACTGAGCGAGCAGCAGGTGAGAACAGCAATAAATCTGGACCAGCGGTTTTCGGG
>CAYHTG010000044.1:0-9302 GCA_964359495.1 uncultured Candidatus Peribacteria bacterium | reverse complement strand
TCAGTTGGTTAGAGCGCTGCCCTGTCACGGCAGAGGTCGCGGGTTCGAGTCCCGTTCATCCCGCCAGCACTGCACGAAGTGCAGCCTTAAAAAGCCGTCCCGCCCGGTGCGGGACTCCTTATTTTATTCCGCAAAACTAAGGCTCTTCTCGAGTTCCAGAGTGGCCACGGCGGCGGAGGAGGCATCAGCCTGAAACAAGGGGGGGGGATTTTGTTGTACAATTTGCCTCGACATATATGTGCCCTTCACTTGGTTGATTTTCTTAAATTGATATTCCGGCCGTGGCACCATACTTAACGTTAAAGTTTCCGAAGTACCGGAAAGGACGATCACAAGCGATCCGTAATTAAAGAGGGTTTCCATAAGTCCGGACTGCCGTTTTTGAATATCTTGTACATTGGTAAGATCGATGGAAGTTTTACTGTCTTTAAAAAGAACCGAACGGTCCACCTCGACAATTCGGTAATTCGTAATAATGACGGTATGAAGGTAGAAGTGAAAGATGTCTAAGAATATGCGATGAACGATGTAAGCGAGAACAAAAACACCAAAGAGCAACAAAAGTTCGCCAAAGAACCCGAGTCCACTCAAAAACTTCAAAAAAATGAAGCCTGAAATAAACAGAATGAAAATAACGAGTAAAAGCGCGAGCCTTGGAACGATTTGAATCCAGTGTTTTCGGAAGTAACAAAGCACCAACTCATCTTCGAATTGCCCCTTGAAGTTTTTATGAGTAATGGGAGTATTCATGTTACTAGGGATGAAAATGCTAAAGAAGCGCTAAAGGCGCCGGCAAGAATCACGAAGAAAACATACAAGTAAACAAAATAACGAAGCCTAATAAAGCCAAATAATAATGTATAGACAGATTCAGCAAATCTGTACTGATTAATGTAAGTGTAGAGCATTTTAATCGTCAACGCACAGAGCGCGAACGAAACGATGCCGACCAGCAGGAGGATGATAAAAAACCACATAGTGTAAAAAATGTTTTATAATCTAAGGTTTTTAAGGTTATGGATTCTCCCAGTTGACCCTGTCAATTCCGAATTGTTTGGCCCGGGGGGAATCCGAGCACCTTTCACTTGGAAAGGTTGTATAATACTAGCAACATAGTCTAATTTAGTCAAATCAATGAAAAACGCTTTGGTCATTTTTAACCCCGTTTCCGGCTCCAGAAAATGGAGAGACATTCCTGCGCTTATTCAAGAGACTTTACGCGAACACCATTATGAGTGGACTTGGGTTGATACCAAGCCCCGGCAAAACTTAGGGCCGTTTTTTTCCTCAAGCTACGACCGAGTAGTAGTTTCGGGTGGCGACGGGACCGTTGCGGAAGTGGTAAAGTTCATGGTGGAACAGAACGTCAAAACACCTCTCGTCATACTCCCTCAGGGCAGTGGAAATTTATTAGCCAGAGCCCTCGGTATTCCCATGCTGCAACCGCGCCGCGCCCTCGCCATGGGACTCACCGAAAAACCTCAGATGCTAGACGTGATGCGCATCAACAAACGCCATTATGGAGTGATTGCCGTGGGGCGAGGCTATGACACTTTTCTAATGCAAGAAACCCCCCGTGCCCTCAAACGAAAGTTCGGCTTCCTAGCCTACCTTTGGACATTTTTAAAAACTTTTTTATTTTACCGCAGCAAGCCCTACAAACTTACTTTCGACAAAAAACGCATTCAAGTTTTGGCCAAATCCATTATGGTTTTTAACCTCCTTTCCGTGCCTCTCTCCACCATTCGTCCCAACGATGGCCTCTTGAACACGCTCATTCTGACTTCGCGTGGCAGAGTCCAAAGTTTCATCAGCAAAACCGTGGTGATCAAAGCAAGAAAGGAACAAAAATTTGAAGTCGACGGCGACGTGTTTCGAAGCAAAGTCATTAACATCGAAATACTGCCGAAAGCCCTTGCCATTGTTTTTAAAAAACCACTTTGAAAACAAAAAACGCGTATGAAATAGTTTTTTGCATGAAGGTTTGCTAAAGTAATGGCAACACCTTCTCACACCACGCCATGCAATTCAACCACTCGCTGCAAGCGAGCCTAAAAAAACTCGACCCCATTCGCCGTTTCGCTCTTTTCCTCGTCATTTTTTCGGGCTTTGCACTCGGATACAATTTTTCAAATGCCGTTCTCCTGCATCTCGCCGCAACGCTGGGGTTCGGCCTTGTACTCTATTGGCTCTACAGCCGACTTTCCGCCAAAAGAAAAAACGTGTGGGACACCGTCATCACCACGCTGATTATTTTTCTCCTTTTGCACTACGGTGACAATCTTCTTTATCCCTTGCTCGCGACCTTTTTTGCCATCACCCTTAAATTTTTTATTGAATGGAAAGACTCTCCAGTGGTCAACCCCGCGGCAGGGGCTTTGCTTCTCACCGCCGGTGTTTTAGCGCTCATTCCCGGAATCGATCAGCCTTTCATTTCCTGGTGGGGCACCACGTTTTGGGCACTTCCATGGGGCGTTTCCGTGTCCTTCCTCCTCATGGCCCTATGGATTTTAGGTGGATTTTACGTCTGGAGGAAATGGGCAATCTTCGCAGGGTTCTTAGGGGTCTATTTTTTGATTTTGTTCGGCCTGATGTTGTTTTTTGGATCTGCCGACAAAGAAAGCATGCACTTTGTCCTAACCGACTCCACCATCTATTTCCTCGCCGCCATCATGCTTCCCGAACCCAAAACCTCCCCCGCACTTCCCTGGAAACAAGGAGTCTATGGAGTTATCGCCGCCCTCGTTTATAGTGTCCTGGCCATCGCGGCAGTCCCCAACTACGCACTCTTCGCCCTTGTAGCAGCGAACTTATTCAACGCCGGCTTCCGGCTTCGCAAGAACAAAAATCTCACCCAATAAAGGGTCAATCTCTTTACGGACAATCCCTTCCTTTAGCAATAATTGAACCGCCGCAGTGTGACCATTGGTCTCGAGCCACTGCGGGTGCAAACAGTTTTTTCCGGAACTGCTTTGAAAAATCCCCAATAAAAGCGCACGGTAAACCACCCGGACGTTAGGGTCTACGGCTACCAATGCATCCACCCTTTCTTCTATGATACCGGAAGAGTCATGTTCAGATCTTTCCACAAGCAAAACACGATCTTCTCTAATTCTCACGAAGCCCACCTCAAGCAACTTTTGGACTGCAGCTCCAAAACCATTGTTTTTTAGCCAAGTAAAGCCATAACCGGGCTCCTGGTCAGGATCAAACCCGGGATCATCTTGCATGAGGGCTCGCTGGACGAGAAGACGAACAACACTACTAACTCCGGGACACGTTTGAGCCAAGGCCACAATTCGTTCATCACTTTCTAAGTCGCGGATGTTTTCACTCATACTCAAAAGGTATGGCTTGAATCCTACCATAAATCCGAGCCGAGTGAATAGTCTACTTTATTGCCTTTCCATTGAGATAAACAGCCACTTCCTTTTGCGTTTGTAGTCGAAAAGGAGCGCCATCCACCACCACCGTTTGGTCCAAATCTCCATGTTCGCGAGTTTGGTTGGTAGCAATCGTGAACAGCTCAAGCTTGGCCTGCGCAATTTCTTCTTTGGCGAGCTGAACCCTCTCACGGTATTCCGAGTATTCCAGATTTTCTTCCAAAATGAGCTTCATGTGCTCGTCCCGACGGTCTTTCACCTGTTTTTTGAGGTCGCGGAATTGGATGAGCAGATCCTCCAGCTCCATGGGCGCGTCATCCTCGACGTCTTTCATGAGGCTCTTCAGCTCCTTGAGCTCCGCGAGCTTCTCTTGCAGCAGTTTGATTTTTTCTTGCATGACTTGGTCGGACATAAGGGTTGGTTAAAAGTGAAGCCAGCTTAGCAAATTGCGGCCGATTGCGAAGCGAGAGAGCTTGACAGGCCAAGCTCTTATGGGCGGATTCACCCACGGGGGTGAATTGTGGGACATTTATAGGATCTGTAAACCCATTAGGGAGAACGTGTATACTCTCCCCATGAGCATCGTTACGAAAACCGGCGACAAGGGAGAAACGGGACTCCTGAAAGGCAGACGGCTTCCCAAAACAGACCCCCTCTTTGAAGTGATTGGAGACCTCGACGAACTTTCCGCCCAGCTCGGCCTCACCCACAACAACTCAACCGAGCGCATCCAGAACGACCTTTTTGAACTCGGGGCACTTCTCGCCGGTCTTGAAGGGGGCATGATAGCGCAACTCCAAAGAATCGAAGAAGAACTCTTCGTCCTGGAACCCACCTTAGCCCCACTCAAAAACTTCATCCTCCCCGGAGGCGCACCCGAAGCCGCGCAACTTCACTTGGCCCGGGCCGTTTGCAGAAGAGCGGAACGCCATCTCGCCTCCCTCTCCATACAGCCCGCTCACGCTCTGCCCTACCTCAATCGCCTTTCCGACTACCTTTTTTTGTTAGCCAGAAGATCAAATCAAGCCACGCAAACAAAAGAGGTGCTTTGGAAAAAAGTATGATATACTTGTAATCCCACTGCACGAAGTGCAGCTTAAAAAACCGTCGCGAAGCGACATCCTTTAGTTCTTAACCCGTTCTCTATGCGAGTCCACCGTCGAATCCGCAACCTTACCGAGCCCGAACAGGCTCAATTTGAAGACTACTTGGAAAAGAAGCTCTCCGTCCTTCAGTCGATGATTGAATCACACTACCCCGATGAAGACACCGTGCACGTTTTTGCGCGCATCCAAAAACACCATAAACACACCGCTTTTGCCTATGAATGCATTGTGGAGATGCCCCGCAAGCGTCTGGTGACCAGCGAAACCAAGCACACCATTACCGAAGTTCTCGACTTTGCCACGGAAAGAATCGAGCAAGGCATGGTGAAACACTTTAAAAAGTGGGTAAAAGCGTAACTCAGCGAAGCTGAGCCTATGAAAAAGATTTATCTCGATTACTCTGCTTCAACACCTCTTGACCCGCGGGTTCTTAAGGCCATGCAGCCTTACTTGAAGGAGCACTTTGGGAACCCTTCGTCGATTCACCGGTTTGGGCAGACCACGCGTAGGGCCATTGATGAGGCCCGCAACCTAACGATGGGGCTCTTGGGAGCCTTCTCCCCTCATGAACTGATTTTCACGGGAAGCGGAACAGAATCCTGCAACATGGCGATTTTTGGCGCTGCACGTGCAAGACAAGAACATGGCAAACACTTGGTGATCTCGGCCATCGAACATCCGTCTGTGGCCGAAGCGGCTTACTACCTTCGTGACAATTTTGGATTCGAGCTCACCGAAGTAAAACCCGATGCCGAGGGGCTTATACGTCCACAGGATCTTGCCGCGGCCCTTCGCGAAGACACCATTTTAGTCTCGGTGATGACGGTGAACAACGAAATTGGAACCCTTCAGCCGATTAAAGAAATCGCCAAACTTTGTCGTGAACATGGCATTTTCTTTCATACCGATGCCTGCCAAGCCCCCGGTTTCGCGGACATCAACGTGGAACACTTGAATGTGGACCTCCTGAGCCTAAATGGCAGTAAAATTTACGGGACTAAAGGGGTTGGGCTTTTGTACGTCCGTGAAGGAGTGAAAATCACTCCGTTGATTCACGGAGGAGGCCAAGAATTCCGTATGCGCGGCGGCACCGAAAACCCCGCGCTCATTGTGGGCTTTGCAAAGGCACTCGAACTCACTCTCAAAGACGGCAGAAAAGAGGCCGCTCGCCTCGGCAAACTACGTGACGAACTCTTAGACGAGCTCCTAAAAATCCCCGGCATCACTTTGAACGGTTCGCGCGAAAAACGAGCGGAAAACAACATCAACGTACACATTCCGGGCCACTCCGGCGAAACCCTCGTGATGCGTCTGGATATGGAAGGCCTCGCCGCCTCCAGCGGCTCGGCCTGTTCCTCCGGCAAAACCGAACCCTCCCCCGTCCTCCTCGCCCTCGGCCAAACGCCCAAAAAAGCCGGCGAGTCGCTGAGGCTAACCCTCGGCCGCTTCACCACCTCGGCCGAGATCAAGGCTGCAAAAAAAATCCTAAAGCGTATACTGCTCAAGCCGACCCCACACTATCCAAGTACGAATCAATCATCCGTTTAGCCGTTTCCATAGTGTCTATCAACGCGCTTAGTTCTTCAGCCTTTTCATCATGTAAAAGATGCCTGTGAGAATCTCGAATAGTTCCCACTTTGGCAGTAATCATTCCAAATTGAGTCTCGACAGCGCCACGTTCGTAAGCCCTATCTCGTGCCGAATCACCCAAAAGTGGGGGCAAGTCAAGCAAGGCCAAGAAGTGATTTAAACGATCAAGACGACCCTTCGGAGTGCGAGCCATGGCGGCATCCTCTCTTTTCCAGTGGTCAATTTTTCCAAGCAATCTTTCCCCATCCTCAATAATTCGTCGTCTTTCTTCCACTTGGCGTTGGTCACGTTCCCTCGTTGCCTCTTCTGCAGTCAAAGCCTCTTGTTCAGCGGCAATTTGCTCCCTTTTGCGACTAAATGCGTTATCCAACGAGCCATCGGCGTCTCTTAGAGCCGGGAACTCATGGGTTAAATTTTCACGCTCTTCAGCGAACTGATCAACGCTCAAGCGCGCTTCTCTTATGGATCTCCGCTTGTTTTCCACCACGATGCCATAAATATCTCCGACCAAAGAATCGCTCATCAGGCGCATACAGTGCTGCGTTCGTTCTAGCAGTTCTCGAACCAGACGATCAAATGTCCGTTCATTAACAGGATCCCTGGTCCTACGGATGGTCGCCATTTCCGCTTCCAAAGCTCGCACAAAACGGATAGCCTCCACCAAAACGGGACGCTTGCTATCGTCTTCCGGAAAAGGACGAAGACTCCGTTCAATCTTTTGCAAATCCTCCCTTTCAAAACGAATGTTCTCTTCACTGAGATGAGCTGTATTCTCATCCTCAACAGTTCTAACTCGATTGCCACCCGTCAAATCCTTCAACTTCGAGTTATTAGCCAATATTTTGTTTAAAAGAACCTTGAGATGTTCAGGCTCAGTCATTATTTTCCACAAGGCCGCAATACGTGCGTTAAAAGCATTCCCTTCTTCTGTGTTAGATAGAATTTCTCTGTTCCCGGGTTTTAAGGCATGTCGGAGCTCATTCAAATATCGATGAGAATCGATGTAACCGTTGGATCTTTCAGCCTCCACCCTTTCATCCAAATACCTTCTTACTTCTTCCTCAATAGCTCGAGGGTGAACCGGCTCTTGTTTAGCAATGAGCATGTAAGGCCCATTCAGTAAAATATCCAATGCTTTAACGAGACCCCTTAGAAGGGGTTGCACATAGAGCGCATCTTTTTCTTTAATAGCCGATCGATCATCCACGTGGGTTTTTCTTACATTTTTGAAGAATAACAGGTCGTCCGCATAACTCATGGTAACGGCGAAAAAAAGTGCGAACAAAGACCACAGTACAGCCTCAACAGGCCTTCCGTCGGCAAGCATTTCCTCTACCAGCCTCCAAGTAGTTTTATAGTCCATTCCCTTGACGTCCACTTGAGCAATGTCGTCCGGGATTGTGATTTCCGGGAGTTTAAAAGTAGGAACATCGGCAGCGCTGTAATCAGGATAAGCGGTAGGGTTTGCCGCCGCAATAGCTCCAAGAGATTGTAAGAAGGCATTATACTGTGTAACAGCCGACTCTAAGTCCGTTTTCAACTTTCCGTCTTCCCCAATCAGCTCTTTAACTTCGTCAAACTTATCTTGGATTTCCTTTAAACGTGCATCATTCGCTTCACGAGTGACCGTAGGGTCCAAAGAAGTGGAAAGTCCCTCCGCTTCATCCAGTTTTTGACCAACAATCAGTAAATTCTCATCGGCCAGCCCTTTGAAGTGCTCACCCATGCCCGTATAGCTATCGCCCGTAAAACCCGAGCTACTAGCGGCTGTCCATAAGGACTGAGAAAGCGCATCTGGGTGAGTACTAAAATAAGCAGTACCTGCCGTCTCATCCGTAAGAACAGCCATTTTGGCGTGATACATGGGGCCGCGTCCCGCTTTTTTTGTGGCGGCTTCCTTCGTACTTTCTTTACGAACTTCTTCTTGGCCCCAGGCGGCAGCCTGGGCTCGCAGGTTTTCCGGCAGGTCCTTAAGTTGGCCCCGAATACTTTCTACACTGGCCTGAATATCGCTTTCCCTCACCTGTATTTGATTTGCTTCGTCTAAGTTCCCGGCCGTCATAGTGACAGCTCCATCGGCATTGGACACAAGGTCAAAACCAAGCAAGACTGCAACCACGCCGGCCACAGCAAGGGAGGCCGGTTTGCTGCGGTCAGGATCATTCCAAACATCGCTGAAATATTTTCTTGCGCCGGATGCAAAACTCACATTTTGAGAGAAAGCCACTTCGGAGACCCTTGATTTAAAAGAAGACAAAGCCCAACTTGTAAGGACCAAAGTAACCAGTCCACCCGTCACATTCATCGCGGTTTGGACGGTTGGGTCATTGAACATCTCAGCCTGTTTAAAAAAAGCCACATTATCCATCAGTTTATCTCTAGCCGTAGCCGTCAGATTCATCCCACCCGCGAAACTGGCCGCCGAAGAAATTACGAGCAAAAGTTTTTGTCCTACCCTTTTCCCAACAATAGAAACTTTTCGGCCCGAGTGAATGAGCTCGGTTTCAAAACCTTTGGGACTTTGTCCTTTAAGGTCCTCGTCGTATAAAGGAGCTTCTAAAGTAATTCCAGCCGAATGGTGAGCCATGAGCTCCAAAATAAGATCGAGAGCAAAAGCGCGAACATCATCTTCGGTAGGTGTTTTTCCCGGAGCGAAAAGCCCCAAAAGCCCGTTTTGTACATGGGCTTTAAATTGGATTAGATCCTCCCCTTTGATCCCTTGAATAATTTCAGGAGGCAAGCGTCGGAGAAAGAGCTGAACCAGTTTATCTGCCGTTCGTTCGTTGAGAGGGTCCTCTCCAATTTGTGCTATAAAATCGTCATAAATACGGTTTGCCGCTAGCACAACTTCTCCACTGGGAGCGGATCCCCCGGGAATGTGGTCGGCTCTGTCGGGTTTGTTTGTTGCCATTAAGTTTTGTTAGTTCTTATGTTTTCTGTAGTACCAATAGTCGTTAAAAGCTTTTACTTGCTGGTCGACTGGATTTCTTTTGTCATGCAGGTTTAAAATCATCTTTATTTCATCGTCAATTCCCCAGTTCTCGTGAAAGCGAATGTAGTCCTGCTTATAGTAAAAAGGGGCGGTTTCATGACCGGGTGTAGGCACCAAATTTAAGTATTTATCATCCCATCCTTCAGGTTGAGCTGGTACTGGTAACTCAGCCTCCCAATCATATTCATCTGTAACTAAGACAGGCTTTACAGGTGCCTCAGGCGCTTTCCC
>CAYHTG010000043.1:0-9576 GCA_964359495.1 uncultured Candidatus Peribacteria bacterium | reverse complement strand
GCAAATGGCTCTGCTAAGCCATTATTCGAAGCAAAATCTTTGCCCGGGCACGACCTCCACTTGAGCGAAGAGGTGGCCAAAAAACTGTTAGAGCTGCAAGAAAAAGGACTCGACGTGAATGAACTTCTCCTAGAATTTCTTCAGAAAAGAGAAAAAGAAATTGCCCAAGAGAAGGAAGCGATTTGCGAAAACCTCCAAATTGCAAAATCCGACTATGTGCCTGCTCGCACAAAGAAAGTTGTACAAAAAGAGAATGGGACGAAGTGTTCAATAGTAACCTGTAAAAAGCCATCTGAAGAGCTCCATCACACCCAAACCTTTGCCCTCAGTCGGCGGCACGACCCACGTTTTCTGGCGCCCCTCTGCAAGGAGCACCACGTTATTGCGCACTCAATCAACCTGAAGGCACGAGAAAAACGAATGGCGGTGAGAGGATGAACTCTTCGGCGACTATTGTAAACGGCTATACAAGCACCACCCAGGTCCCAAATCTTCTCGCATCCTTATCTCGTCGCCAAGAGAACCAGCTTGGATCGCAGGAAGTACAAGGTCCGAGCCACTCGACGTTTTCCCCGCGTACACCTCCCTCCTCGAGTTGTCGACGTAGAATCGCATTCAAGTCAACCAAATCCGGCCTTTCTAAAGATTCTCGGCTCCGCCGAGTGGCCCAATGGTATTTTTCCGGAATTTCAGCTTCGGGATTGGAAAACACCGCGCACTCCACACACAAAGAAGGCCCCACTCCAACCTTCAAACGCTGCGCCGAGCTTCCCATTTCGCTGAGCCTCTCCAAAACCAAAGGAACAATGTCCGCCGTCAGTCCTCGCCAACCGGCATGAATGGCCGCCGCCACACCAATTTCTTCATCCGCCATCACCAAAGGAATACAATCGGCCGTTCTCACCATCAGTCGAACTCCTCGATTCCGTGTGATTAAAGCATCGGCCTCCGTTGGCTCACAATAACGAGTTACTTCTGCGATCCGAACACCATGAACCTGATTCATGACCTGAGCAGGGAAGGGCAAGCCCGCCAGAACGTCACCCTGCAAAATGCCCGCTTGAGCTTTGGGGCCGAAGAGTGAGAAAAAGTGTTGTCTCATACTTCGCTATTATGCCATACTACAAAGCGGACCCAAAGGGTCTGCTAAGCAATAACGTGGCCACCAGGCAACACCAACTACCATGAAAACGACTCAGGGTTTGTTTCTCCTCCTTGCTCCTGTTCTGTTGGCAGTTCAAATTAGCCTTTCCGAACCCGCCCCAATCCCAATTATAAATGTTCACGAATCGGTAGAAAGCGTGGCGGAAATTGTAAAACTTCAAAATGTGATGGGTGCGGTGGGTATGACCGGTGTCATCCTCCAAGGAATTCCTGAGGATCTTATTGATTTTGGTGCTGAAGAAGCTGATCTTTCCGCGGTGGAAGAAAATAATGCGGCGCTCAAGCAGGTCCTTGAGGCCTACCCCGAGCAATTTTCCTATTTTTGCTCCATCGATCCTAACGATGCCGATAGACTGAGAGTTCTTGAAGAATGTCTGAAGAATGGAGCCATAGGAGTCAAACTCTACAATGGCTATACTTATGCCCACGAACTTTCCATAGATGACGCCAAACTCAGTGATTTTTATACAACGCTTGCCGATAGGCAAGCGCTTCTCATGCTCCCCGTGAACACCAGTTACTACGAATCCGAACTACGCAACGTCCTCACTTTGAATCCGGATCTAACTGTCATTTGTCCGCACTTCTGCCTTTCCTCTAAAGACCTCCCGCGCCTTGGCGCGCTCATGAACGACTTCCCCAATCTTTATATTGACACCAGCTTTGGGAGTTTGGATTTCGTAAAAGAAGGCTTCAAAACCATTTCTGAAAATCGAGAGAATTTCCAAGCTTTTTTTGACACCTACCAAGATCGGATTTTATTTGGGACCGACACCGTTCTCACAAGCTACGAAAACAAAACCATGGATTGGCTCGCCGAGCTTTATGGAGACTACATGGCACTTTTAAGTGAGGAGGAATTTGACTCCGAGTTGCTTCAAGCGAGTTACACGGGTCTCGAATTGTCGCAATCCATCCTGCGTAAGGTTTTTTATAAAAATTGGTATTCGGCGCAGCCGAACTTATAAATAACGTCGCGCAAGCGACTCCAGTCCCCTAACCCCCCTCTTTATGATTCAGATCTTGCTCATAGTCATAGCAGTAATCCTGCTCATTTCCATTCGCCAAGTGAATGAATACGAAAGAGGTGTAAAATTTACCATGGGAAGGTTCAGTAGCATGAAAGGTGCCGGATGGCGCATTGTCATTCCCATTTTCCAATCCATGACCAAAGTGGATTTACGTCTTCGTGCCGTGGATGTGCCCAGCCAGGAATCCCTCACCAAAGATAATATTTCCGTGGGAGTGAACGCGGTGATTTTCTACCGCATCATCGATGCTCAAAAGGCCATCATCAACATTGAAAATTTCTACTACGCCACCATGCAACTTGCTCAAACGACGATGAGAAACGTGGTGGGTGAAGTGACGCTCGACAATCTTCTCGCACAACGTGAAGACCTCTCTGAAAAAATCAAAAAAATTGTGAGTGAATTTACCCACACTTGGGGAATTGAGGTGGCAAATGTGGAGCTCAAAGATATTTTAATTCCGGATGACATGAAGCGCACCATAGGTAAAGAAGCGGAAGCGGAGCGGGAACGTCGTGCCGTGGTGATTAAGTCCGAAGGGGAGGTTATGGCTTCCGAAAACATTGCAAAAGCGGCTAGAACTCTGGCCGGAGCCCCGGGCGCTTTGCATCTTCGTACGATTGAAGCAATCAATGATCTTTCTTCCGATGCTTCCAACACCACCGTATGGATGGTGCCTATTGAAACTTTGAAAGCCCTTGAAGGATTGGGTGAGTACTTCAAAGCCTCGGCGAAGCCGAAAAATTAAAAGAACATGAAAAAATTCTGGATCATCGGCCATCCGCTTTCGTTCTGCTTGACGACTCCCGTGATGAACGGAGCCTTCAAAGAAATGGACTTCGATGGCAATTTTGAAACGCACGATTTGCCCCCTGAAGATTTGCCGAAGGTAATGGAAAAATTACGCAATGGCGAACTCAGCGGAGTGGTTGCCACCATGCCGTTTAAAACACCTTCACTGGAATATTTGGATGAGGCCAGCGAAGAGGTGAAGGCTGTGAACGCGGTGAATGTGATTTTAGGCGAACACTCGATGAAGTCTAGCGGATTAAAAAAGCTACACGGCTACAATACCGATTGGCTCGGCGCCAAAGGTGCCATAGAAATGGTGATGCCGGATCTCACGGGGAAGAAAGCCCTAATCCTCGGTGCAGGCGGCGCGGCACGCGCCGCCGCCTACGCCCTCAAGAAAGGGGGTGCGCACGTAGACACCTGGAACCGCACTCCCGAAAAAGGCAAAGCTTTTGCTGAAAAAATGGGTCTGCACTATGTGGAACACCTCGACTCTTGGGGCGAAGAGCCGGACGTTATTGTCAACGCCACCGCCTCCAGCGACCAAAGCCGTCAGTCCACTCTCATACCCTACCGCATGTGGCAACGCGTCCAATTGGCCCTCGACGCCGTCTACGGAAAAACCAGCCTTTTTTTGGAGGAAGCCAAGGCCTCCAACGTGCCCTACGTCATTTCCGGCGAAATGTGGTTTTTGAAACAAGTCGTCCCTCTTTTTGAACTCATCACCGGCAAAAAAGCACCGGTGGAATTGATGGCGCGTCTCACTGCGGAAGCTCAGGAGATTCAACGCACTTGATCCACACATCACGAAGTGATGCTATCTAAAAAATTCAAAGTTTCTTGCAGAATAAAAGGTCTTAATTTATGGAATCGTTCGGGTGTGAGAAGAACATTTAAATCCTGGTCAATGATGGCCTGATTGAAATGCTCTGAAATAAAATCGCGCAATTTTGCTAAAAACAATTTTGAAGATTTGCCCGTTCTTTCCTCAATAATTGCTTCCTTAAAAGAAAACCCTTGCAAAAAGAAATGGTGAATATCGTAGACATCTCGTCCCGCCAAAGAACCATACTGCTGAAAACGCTCCATAACGGCAACCAACTTATTCGCAAACATGGTGGGGATAGTCTGGCACTGCACAATACGGTCAATTTCAAGAAAGCGAATTTTTTCGTAATCATTGCTGCGTGGAGGAGGGAAGCTCACATCGAACTGAATGGTGTTTCTTTGACCCGCTTTGTTGGGGTACTTCAAAAAGTACTGCGGAACTTTTTTGCTGTGATCATTAATTTTCAGTCCAAGCTGTTTAAATAAGATTTCCAAGTGTTTCTGGACTTCCTTATTATCTTCTTCATCAAGCAAATCGAAATCAAGGTCCACCGAAAAACGATCTAAAATACCCCGCAGAGCGGCACAGGTCCCGCCCTTAAACCCCAGTTTCTGAACGAGGAAGGGATGGCTGGAAACGCCACTGAGAATGCGGCAAAGCCAAGCTTTATGGATGGCGTCACTCGCCTTAGGAACGATCATAACGATCAGGTGTCAAAGGATAAGCCAGTTTTTTTTGAAGGGCTTTAACGGTACTCCAAGAAGGCTTCTTATCCAAATGCGCCTTGGGGTTGAAGTAAAGCAAGTCGCAAAGTGCTCTTTCGGGGCAGGCCACAAGGATACCGTTTCTCTCCTCAATGCCTTCCCTGTTATAAAGATACCGAGCTTGAAGTTGACGACATTTGTAGTGATTGGGACCAATTGAAAAATGATGATTTTTCTCACCCACGAAAGTATAAACTTGCGGGATTTGGCCCAAATAAGCCGCCTCGAATAAAACGCTCTCCGTGCTCAAATAGCAGGGTCCGTGTAAAGCCTTGGCGCCAAGAAGAATAGGGTCGAGTTCGGAAATGGGCAAAGTGGAATAAAACCCTCGGTAAACCCGATAAAAAATCCCCATATCCGCATAACGCTTCAAAAGAACGCGCAAAGTATTCAGATTGGAAATGCCCCACAGAGCCGCTAAGTCTTTTACATGGAATAACACCTCCTTTTTTTGGTTGAGAAGAGAGAACCTCCGGGCCGTTATGCTGTTTTTTAATGTACCCATGTATACATTATAACATAACATAGATCGCAAAGCTATATAAAGTCCGCCCGGGCACGGATATCGCTCATTTGGGCTGGTTTTATCGCTCATAATGAGCTATAATTCGAGTACCTTTGAGCGATAAATTTATGACTGAAACCTTAAATCAAAGACAGAACACCCTCCTCCAAGCGATGAGCTACGATAGAAAGTACGCGCTTTCTGATCTATTGCCCTTATTCAAAGATCAACCTTCAGCCGCCACCTTAAGAAGGGACCTAAGTATTTTGAAGAAAAACGGCTACCTCGCCACCGAGGGCGAAAAAAAGGGAACCCGCTATTGGCTCACCGTGACAGGGCTTCTCAACACGGTTTACGACCCAAAACTCTATTGTGACCAGCCCATAGACACACGCGGTGGGAAGAAAGATTATTTCCATCATATTTTTGAAGAATTCCCCGTTGATTTATTTTCCGAAGAAGAGCTTGAAAAACTGGACCACACCACACAAAATTACCGAGAAAAACTAGTAGTTTCAGATGTCCTTGCTCATAAAGAACTGGAACGATTTGTGATCGAACTTTCTTGGAAATCTTCTCGTATTGAGGGCAATACTTATAGCCTTTGGGACACCGAACGTTTGCTGAAAGAGGGAAAGGAAGCAACCGGTCACCCCAGAGAAGAAGCCGTTATGATCCTCAACCACAAAAAAGCTTTCGATTTCATAATGGAAAACCTCGAAGATTGGAAAAACCCAAAACTTCGCGACGTGGAAGATGTTCACAGACAGCTTGTGGCGGATTTGAATGTAAATTATGGACTGCGAAAAGGAATCGTGGGAGTTCTGGGCTCCTCCTACCACCCCTTGAGTGTACCCTCTCAAATTCGTGAGGAGCTGGAAGAATTGTTGAAAGCGGTGAACCGTGCCAAAGATGTTTATTCAAAAGCATTATTCCTGCTGGTGGGGATTAGTTACATCCAGGGCTTTGAAGATGGAAACAAACGCACCGCCAGACTGTGCACAAATGCCATTCTGGTCGCCAACAAATGCGCCCCGCTCTCATACCGAAGTGTGGAAGAAGATTTATACAAGCGGTCCATGCTGGTTTTTTATGAAAAACAGTCCTTGGCAGCCCTGGCCAAGATATTTTTGGAGCAATATCAATTTTCCTCCGAGAATTACCTTATAGTCGGGCCAAATTAAAGCTTCTCCACCGCCTTTTCTCGCACCAAAAACTCCCACGCAAAGAGACAAACCCCGGTCACAATCCACACGTCGGCCAGGTTGAAGGTGGGCCACCAGTATACTTTGATGAAATCGACCACATAGCCGAAACGTACCCTATCGATCAGATTCCCAAGCGCCCCCGAAAGCAGCAAAGCCAAACCCGTTAAATGCCAGCGATCTTGCCAGAGTTTTTCTTTTATCACCAAATAAACACCCAATCCTAAAATACCCGCCGTCATCAGGTAAATGGTCCAAACCGGAAGATACAAACCAAACACCACTCCTTCATTATGAGAAAGATTGAAACCGAAATTCACCGATTCAGCCAAAGACAAGGAACTTTCCGCCCACGCTTTACTGATCTGATCCAGCCCCAAAAAAACCACCAAAAGCGGCGCAAAATACACCCAAATCTTATCGAGTTTGCCTGCGCTACCTTTTTTCATAGCACCAGCGTATTTTATCCTCCTTGTATTGGCAAGCCGCAATTCATTGCAAAAACCTCAAAAGTTTGCTATAATTACAGGATTAAAACAACGTTAGTATGGCCGTTGAACTCACACAAAAAACATTCGATGAACTTTCCTTCGGTCCCGAAGGCCGAATCAATTGCAGTGGAACACTGGAGGAGGGAGGAACGACTTTTGATTTTACGGTTGTGGATGGCTTTTGTTTGATTCAAAGTACCCCTACAAGCTCTGACCCCGCGACAGACACTCAAAAAACCATTATTTATACAGCTTTGGAAGCACAATTTGGAGCGGCAAACGTCAGGCTTACTTCGGCAGGCGAAATTATTCATTTGCATCCTAAAAAAAGTTGGACGGAAAGAGCCCGGGAAGGAGCAAGCCGAGGTGCTGCTGCTGTGAGTGAAACCGCCAAAAGAACTGCTTCCGCCGTTGGTAGAACCGTTCGAGGTGCCTACCACGAAGCCACTCGACCTTCTTATGACGCCGCTCTTAAAGCCGCTTTGGATCCCGATGGGGATGGGCTTGTGAATTATAACGAGGAGGAGCTCGGTAAGGGTGAAATTCACATTGAGGATGGAATTGTTTTTCTGGTACCTACGGGAGGATTAAGGGAAAAGGTCACTGAACCGGACAAACTTCAAGTTGTGGCGGATGAACTTACTACCAAATATTGCCGTGGAAAAGATTTTAAAGTTGAACTGAAAGATGGCTTGATTGTACTTGTTCCCGCGAAGAAGGATCGTGCGGAAGCACCTGAATTTGAATCGGTCCGGAAAGGGGTAACTGCAGTTCGCAACCGGCTCAAAAAGACTTTCGAAAAAAAGGAAGATAAAACCGCTAAAAAGGCCGCCGATGCCGCACGCATTGCCGAGTTGAAAGCGGATGCGGAGGTTCAGGCCATTTCAAACGATGTTCGAACAGAACATCCGAGTTCAGCAAATCCTGATGAAACAATCAGTAAAATCGCTACAATAAAGGGCAAAACTCCGGACGAAATAAAGCCTTTGGTGGTCAAGGCTCTCGAATACTTAATGCTCACCGGAGAAATTGACACTGATGAAGGTAAAACCAATCGGAAAAAGCGAAATAATTTAAGAAAAGCCCAAGAAACGGCAGAAGAATATGGCCTCGTACGCTTTGTCCAAAATCTTCGCACAAAAGGAATTTCCGACCGTGGAATCCGCGTGAAACTTCGAAAAACATTTATGAAGAGTGACGACTGGGAAGCCGCCTACGACTTTGCTTTCCGCGTGGCGGGCGAACGAAAACGCAGTGGACTCTTCAACCGAGCAAAATCCCGGATCCCTTTTGTGGAAGAGCGCGCTTGGGATAAAATTTTGATAGAAGAGGGTTTGGTTCGAAAAATTCGAAAAATGCGGGACGTTGATGGAAAAGAAGATCCTGAAATTGAAAAGGAACTCAAAGACCACCCGGGCGACCACGCCCGTCTCGACGAACTCGTGGACTACGCCTTTTCTCAAGCGGATTCAAAGGGATTCCGAGAGAAATCGGCTCTTCACTTTGCCCGCGAACATAGTCTAATTCATGAAGTTCGGGATAAACAGGAAGAGAAAGGTTTCAAAGAAGCGAAAACGCCTGAAGCTAAAGATGCCATTACCACTTCAATAAAAACCGAAATAAAAGAAACAATCCTTGCTGCAATCGAGACGGACGCAGATGGAAAGAAAATGATAGCCGATGCAGAAGTCGAAGAAATCATCAAAGCCTCCTTTGAAGGAACCGCTTCCGGTTTGGAAACAGGCAAAGTGATGGCCATAGACAAACCTATGGAAGGAGCGAAAAAAACCTGGAAATGGATTAAAGAGCACAAAGAACAGTTCGGGACCGCAGGAAAAGTTCTTGCCTTTGGAGCCGCCGGAGTCACCGTAGTGGGCGGCCTTGCTCTCGCAGCAACCACCTTTGCTGCATTCAAAGTCCTCGGGTGGGGTTGGAGTGGTTTAAAGTGGGCTGGAAGAGGTGTACAGAAAGCAGCCCCCTTTGTAGGAACAGCCGCCGCAAAAACTTGGCCTTACCTAAGAGAAGGTGGAAAACAAGTCTTCATCGAGAAAGGACCTCGCGTGCTTGGACAAGTACTCAAAACCGCTCTCTGGAACGTTCCGGTAAGAGCACCCGCGCGCATCATTTCCAGACCCTTCGTACGCTTATGGCAAACGGCCAGAGCCGCAGTAAATGTTGTGCCGAAAGCAAACAAGAAAGTGGGAAGAGGCTTCTTTGGGAGGACAGCCGCATTCTTACGTAACGGCACTTTGGGAGGACTTCATCGTCTCGGACAAGCGGCAACTCTGGCAGCAGCACTTGCACTTTCACCGCTTACTCTTACTGCAGGAGTACTGGAAGGAGCTACAAACGCCGTCGCTAAAGATGTCATTGGTTTGGAGCATGGAATTTCAGAACCGATTGATAAGTTCCTTAAAATATCCGGTTCCTCCGGTACTTCTAAACCGGCCGCGCCCGCCGCCGCTGCTACCCCTGCCGCTCACGGTACTCATCCTTAATTTTTTATAGATGTCAGTTGCTCCCGAAACAAATCGTGTAAAGGAAACCGCTTCCCCAAAAGGTGCGCCCGCTGCTCCGTCCCCGATCAATGGTGGTCTTTTAGGAATTCTCGGATCCTTCCGCGATTTAGCCAAAGGTGTGGCTCACGTACCGGAAGCTGTCGAACATGCCGTTCATGCCAAACCCGAAGCGACTCATATCAAGGCAGCCGATCATCCCAAGTCTGATCCCGCAAAAGCTGCCGACCACCCAAAAGAAGGTGAAAAAGACACCGAGAAAGAGAAAAAAACCCATCA
>CAYHTG010000042.1:0-9801 GCA_964359495.1 uncultured Candidatus Peribacteria bacterium | reverse complement strand
GCTTTAAGCCGGACAACACGGTCTCGCGCATCGAAGCCTTGAAGTTTATTTTCAGCGGCCTTGATCGAAATGTGGAAAGCGGCCTCACGGCTCGTTTCAGCGACACCAGTACGGCGGAGTGGTATTCAAACTACCTGGCAACAGCTTACTCGCTCGGCGTGGTTCAGGGTTACAGCGACGGGACTTTCAAGCCTACTCAAGGCGTGAATCGTGTGGAATTTTTGAAGATGATGTTCAGCACCATTGATGACGTTTCAGTCGATCCTGTGGTTCTTGAAAATCCTTACGAGGATGTGAATGCTTTGTCCTGGTACGCTCCCTACGTTCAATACGCCAAGGAAAATAACATTTTCCCGGTGAGTGGATCGTATTTCAACCCCAGTGAAGCGATGAGTCGAATTGAGGTGGCCGAAGTGATTTACCGCATGATTGCCGTTCAGCAAAACGAAGCCTCCTACACGAGCTTGATGAAGGTGGAGTAGAATGACCGTATATGCGCTTTATCATAATCTTTGGTCCCCCGGCGGTCGGCAAAATGAGCGTTGGGAAGGAACTCGAAAAAATACATCAATAAAATTTCACGTATTTTTGAAAAAGAAGGCGGTGAGGTTTGTTATGTTGAGTTGGAAGCTGACTTAAATGAACGCCTAAAACGTAATAAAACCGCCGAAAGGCTTGAGCACAAACCTTCTAAGCGAGACGTAAAACTATCCGAGCTACGCCTCCTGGAAGACGAAAAGAAATGGCGCATGAATTCGCGCCCGGGTGAAATTCGCAAAAAAAACTATCTAAAAATCAACAACACCCATTTGAGCGCAAAGGCAGTAGCGAAGATGATTAAAAAAGAGTTTAAACTGTAACCTGAAGTCGGTATCAACATGGGCAATCACCTTCATGATCGCAGTATAGGTGAGTGAGCCCTCACTGTCAATGCCTGCCTTCGGATATTTTTTTAAAAGTCCTCAATAAACTTTTAGGATGTTGACAAAACTGTAGCATGCAGGAACTTCCCCCTCAGTACCCTCTTTTTCAACAATTTCCAGCTCAACAGTTTTTTCGAGAGTGGACGAGACAATTTTTTCCTTCTCGATCACAGATAATTCATCGAGCTCTAAATTCAATATGAGATTACCAGATTCCTCATCCAAAGCATTTACCGTGTTTTTATCCTTAACCCGTTGTATCAATTCATCCACTAAGCTTTTTTCTCCTCCCGTTACCTCTGTTACCATCAGAGTATCACACACCACAGGAGTATTATCCCAGTCGGTAGTAGTTCTTTCAAAGAAATATCCCCTTATGCTTACAACTCCCTCGGGCTCCGGTTCTGACACGTCTACGTCGTTTATCGTGTCAGTCACTTGATCTTGAGTAGACGGCTCCGAGTCCTTAACAAAAACAAAATACGCCCCTATTCCAGCAATAATAATGATTAATAAAATTAAAACTATTTTAAATTTATTCATAATAATGATGATTAAAAATTTTGGTCATTACTTTGTTGAGTGTACCCTCTGTGACTGAAACGGCAAGGCGTTCTCACTTAGCCGTAGCTTGCCTGCACGATGAAATAAACGGGCAATAGTCCTACGCCGAATAAAAAGAGGGCGATGAGCATGCCTAAAATAGAGAAGTACCTGGCCATAAGGCCGGTGTAACGTCCACTTCCCCAGCGTCCCCACACGATTAAGTCTTTTTGGAAGAAACCCAAAAGACAGTGTGTGAGAAGTTGTCCGTTGAATCCGGCTAAAATAAGGCCGTAGAAAAGGCCAAAAATGCTATTGAATAGGCTCCGTACAAAGCCTGATAGAGAGATTTCCAGGTAAGAAAACCCGAAGATCGTAAGTACCATAAGCGTGAATCCCGCGAGTCCAATAAACCCTGCTTTTCGACATTTTGCTTTAAAGGATTCCAAGCCCGGGTGCGGCTCGGAAGAATCTGAAGAAAAAGTGGGAATTTTGACTTCACGTATCTTTTGCCAAGTTTCCTCCGATCGATTTTGAACGTACTTAAGAGAAGTAAAACGCAAAAGACCAAGACCGTAAAAACCTCGCGCATCATGGTAAAGACCTGTATGGGTGGGTAAATTTTTCCTTAAACTCAAGGCAAGAATCAAAAAAGTGAAAACAAAAAATCCTCCCATCCCAAGTACCCACCAAAATGCCGCCTCCCCTTTTTCCACTCCCATATCGAGTGCAATTTTAAAGAAAATAAGAGCGAAAATCACAGTAAGTCCCAATCCTGCCAAGAAAGTCTGAAATTTAAAGTGCTCCGAAGCCCAGTAAACGTATTGCTCCGGGGTAACTTTTTTTTGTTTCAAAAGCGTCCGAACCTCGGGCTCCAGCGTCCCCACAGCAAAATCTTTAAAGTTTTTCTCTAGAGTCTGTGGCGAGATGGGTTTCTCATGAAACATATTGATGTGGCTTGCGCCACGTTATTGTTTAGCAGACCCTTCGGGTCCGCTTGGGACCAAGCTGCCACTTTCAACTCTAAACAATACCACCCGTCTAGACAAGGTGTGTACGATTAGTTTCCCCCTTGCCTTTTAGTCAGGAATGGGATAAAACCTAGGCTCACTCAAAATTTTAACAAGACAAATCATGGGTAATTTCTTTAGGGACGATCGCTCTTCGGGCGGATGGAGAGGTAAAAAGGACTTTGGCGGCGACCGTGATAAACCTGAAATGCATCAAACGGTTTGCAGCGAATGCGGCCAGGAATGCGAAGTGCCCTTCAAACCCAATGGACGAAAACCGGTTTTCTGCCGCGCTTGCTTCAAAAAAGACGAATTTGACGAGGGAGGTTCCGACCGACGTGATTTCGATCGACGAGAGTACGACAAGCCTCGATTCGAGAAACCTCGCTTTGAGAAACCACGTTTCGAGAAACCTGCCTATCCTGCCCCTAAAGAACAAGGAAGCGGAGATCAATACAAAGCGCAGTTTGAAATGCTGAACTTCAAGATGGACATGATTTTGAAGACTTTACATCAAATGGGAGAGAGTAAAGCGGCTCACGCGACACCTAAGGCTCACGAGCCTAAGAAAGAGGCTGAAGTGAGTGCAGTAGAAGCTCCTAAAGTTAAAAAGGCTAAGAAAGCGAAGAAGGCTTAGTCTGATAGAGGTGGCGTGCGCATAGATATGGCGAGTTTCAAGGCAACAGTTTGTGCGGCCATATTTACGATATCCGGTCCACCCAGCGTGCCAGGGAAGAGGGCAAATTTGGGTCCTCCGTTTAAGGTGGCACGTCCCGCCACTGTTTTTTCAACTGCTTTCGCGTCCCATAGAACAATAGCTCCACGGTCGGTCCCGCCCACATCAGAGGTGGAGGTCAATATCATATGAACACCATCGACTTTCATCGGATTCTCTATTTCGTGAGTTAAAAGGTTGTCCAAATCACCCGCATTGTCTACTACGAGAACGGCATCCGTATTTTGCACTTCTGCAGCTACATCAGACCATTGAGTAGCTGTGAGATTGAGTTTGGTTGAGAGGACTACCATTTTGGGACAAAATTGTTTGATTAACGTAACAATGTCAGTGCTAAGGCTGTCGTATGGGCTAACTCGTGTGATTCGATAACGATCTTCCATACCTCCCGGTAAGTCTTTCCCTGACACCACTAATATCGGATCCCCGATCTGTAAAATCCCGTGAGCAATCGAAGATAGAGCAACTTCAGGGTTGGGCGCTTGACAGTTAGCCTTAAGCCCTCGTTTATTTTCAGGGCTTCCTCTCCCGGCTCGCGCAAGAACCAGGGCTGTACCATCCGCCATTTCTTCCACTTCGTTTGCTCCTTCACAGCCTTCGTAATAACGACCTCCATCACCGGGAATGTATCCTTCGGCGTACTTTCCTTGAAAAGCCAGTTGAGCCTGAAGAGCAGTTTGTCGAACCAGTTCTTTGATGTGGCGAGTCTCAACTCTTTGGAGCAGTTCGTACAATTCAGGATCCTTTTGAGCTAACAAGGCAATGAGCTGATCCGTGTCAGTTGACGTGAAGCTTAAACCGGATGCTAAAGCTTCTCTTCCTTCCCGAATACCTTTCACTCCAGCATCAAAGGGGGATGGAAATTGACTTTTTGCGCTCATGAAAGTCCTTGCCATTTGGTCAATCCACAATGCAATTTTTTTCATGTCCTCCTCTTTTGCGCCACGTCCTGTTAAAGATACCGTTCCTAAGCGTAAACCATCCGGTCTCATCGGTGTTCCCTTATCTCCCGGAATTCCATTACGATTGGTTATGAGTCCTACCATCGTACACAGTTCAGCCAGATCTCGTCCGCTTACCGGTTTGTGACCTTCAGGAACTGTAAAACTTTCTCGGACATTGAGTAGAACAATATGACTTTCGGTCCCACCTCCAACCACCTTCCATCCCAAGTCTTGAAATGTACCAGCCAGAGCAGTCGCATTTCTTCTGACTTGTGTGGCAAATTCAGCATGTTCAGGGCTTGCCGCTTCCGCGAACGTTGCGGCGTGAGCCGCCATGGTTCCAATGTCTAACTTTTCTTCGAAGCGCGGGTCATTCAATCCCGCCAAAAGATTCTGAGCTGCAGTGGTCCGGTTCCTTTGTAAGTTCTTCTTGTTGATAATTCTGAAGGCACCTTTTACTCCTTTGAGACTTTTATGTGTTGTGCCCGTGACCACATCCGCACCCTCCGCTACAGGATTTTTCATTTCTCCTCCGGTCACCAAGCCGGCAAAGTGAGCCGCATCCACCCACACCACCGTTCCGCGTTCGCGAGCCGCCTCAATGACAGTTTTATAATCCAAATCGTTTGGATTGGCCGATCCTCCTAAAATGACTACGTCGTAGGCCGGTTCAGTCTCACGGATAGCTTCGGCCATTGCTTGGAAATTCAGCAGTCCTTTTTCATCCGCGGTGTATGCGGTAAGATCATGAATACGGTGTGTTGCTGTCGGGTTTCCCGGACGACGGATTCGAGCCAATTCGGGACACTTCTCTCTCACAGCCGCTTCACTCAGTCCAGTAAATAAAGCTTCATAATCTGCGGGATTAGTTAATTGATACCGGACTAAGGCTATATCGATTTCTTCAACTTCTGCGTCTATCGGCACAGAAATCCCACGAGTTTCCAATTCAGCAAGAAACCAACTTCTTGCTCTCTCATTGTTGAGTGCTTTTTCATTCAATCGGTCACGTCCACCTCCGTGAGATAAATGTCCAAAACCTTGGGCTAAATCCGGTACATAGGCTTTCAACCTTTTTCCGCGAGACATCATATCCCAAACGAGCTGATTCACCACGGCTCCACTGGGGGATCTTAAGGAAACATCCAGACCCGGTTGTCCCCGTGGAACAAAGGCTTTACGTACACGAGATTCCGCCAACCCTTCCACCTCTTGTGCGAGTCCATGATCATTTGCTCCTTCTGCTAAGTATTTAGCAATTATTGCTAAAGGAGACGTCATTGAATCGGAAGCGATTAAGTCGAGTGTTGCACGGGATGTACCCAGTTGGGCATTCAGTATTGTCAGCATACTCGGTGACAGTGTTGCGAGAGCTGTCAGCGTTTCCGGCTGCATTGTATTCCCTCTTCGCAGCTCCTCGGCGGCTATCGCTGTCCCATCTCGATAAATTGTTTCCCAGTCCAAGTTGCCCATAACAATTTAAAAAAGCTAAGATTTTATTGTAATGTGAGATTTAGAGTATTGCAAGATTGATTTTAGAATATGCCCTCGATGTACATTCAAAATTTATTACTGTGAGGTGGTTGAAAAAGAGTGGTTGGAAGACGAGTAGAGGCGAAAATGGTGTCCCGGGCAAGAATCGAACCTGCGACCGTCAGCTTAGAAGGCTGCTGCTCTATCCACTGAGCTACCGGGACGTGTTATGAAAATAGTTCCAGGTTTTCCAGGAACTCGGGGTTGTAGTATAAGTAAAGATCAAGGCCGAAGGCAATGCTGTTATTAAAGCTGTGAAAAGCCACGCTGGTCCAGACGGAACCGGTCTTTTGGTAGGCGAAGTTCAAAATAAGACCCAGAATGAAAAGCGGGATGATGGTTTGGAGTTGGAAGTGAATCAAAGCAAAAAGGAGTGCACTGAGAATGCTTCCGAGCCAAAGAGGCCAGGTTTTAGTGAAGATGCGGTAAATAAATCCTCGAAAGAAGAGTTCTTCTAAAAAAGGGGCCAGGATGGCAATGATGAGGAAGGCGGTGGTGAGGCCGAGCGCGTCGTAACCAAAGAAAGGGAGGTAGGAATCTTGATCTTGGAAACCGGGGAGTTCGTAACCTGTATAGCTGAGTATGTTAATGATTGCGAAAGAAGCAGCCAAATAAATAAGATAACAAAGGGCTACGGTTTTAAGGAGAGACAAAAGGTGTATTTTTTTGAAGCCGAAGTCTTTGAGTGAGGCGTTGTATTTATCTACGACGAAAAACCAGAGTGGAAAAAAGAGAATGGCAAATTGAAGGAGGTATTGGAAAAGAAAAGCCACGGCGGGATGGAAGCCGGCCAGGATGTCTCCGGCTGAGGGGACCAACTTAAAAATCGCCATAAAAAAAACAAAGCAGGCGAGAGCAAGTGCGAAAACCTTCAGGAAGTCACGGAATTCAAAGCGAGTTTCCAAGGGCGGGGGATTATGGCTCGCATTATACGAAAGTTTTTGTTAGATTGAAAGGCGCTATGATTGAAAAGAATGTCAGCATTCCGGAAAATGAGGTTCGAGTTCAGCAGACTCAAAAACTGAGCGATGAAGGACAGACCGAAAACGTACTGCGTCCCAAAAGTTTGCAGGAATATATTGGCCAAGAAGAAATTAAGCGTAACCTGGATGTCTTTTTGCCGGCGGCGCGCAAACGAAAGGAGCCGATGGAGCATGTCTTACTGCATGGCTGTCCGGGCTTGGGAAAAACAACCTTGGCCTTTATTTTGGCTCGAGAAATGGGGGTACAGATTCGCACCACCAGCGGGCCGGCCATTGAAAGGCCGGGCGACCTGGCCGCATTACTAACCAACTTGCAAAAAAACGACATTCTGTTTATTGATGAAATCCATCGGCTGCGCCCGGCCGTGGAGGAAATTTTGTACAGTGCCATGGAAGATTTTTGCCTTGATCTCGTGGTGGGTAAAGGTCCTTCCGCTCGGAGTATGCGCATCAGTTTGCCACCCTTCACTTTGATGGGAGCCACCACTCGCCTTTCCGCTCTCTCCTCTCCCCTTAGGGACCGTTTTGGAAATGTTTTGAAACTGGAGTTTTACGAAGAAAAAGATATTGAAAAAATTATTCAACGCAGCGCGAAAATTTTGGGAATTGAAATGGAAACTTCGGCTTCCAAGCGACTTGCACAAAGCGCGCGGCGCACGCCGCGCGTGGCCAATCGCCTCCTCCGCCGTGTACGCGACTTTGCCCACGTTCACGATCACGAAAAAATTAACATGGAAATGGTGGAAGCAACTCTTGAAATTCTCGGCGTAGACCACTTGGGTCTCGATGCCACCGATCGAAAACTTCTCCTCACTCTTGCTGAAAAATTTAAAGGTGGACCCGTGGGACTTTCCACGCTTTCAGCCGCCACCAATGAAGAGGAAGACACCCTCACAGACATCTACGAACCCTTCCTCATTCAGATTGGATTTTTGGAGCGTACACCCAGGGGTAGACTTCTCACGGAAAATGTCTATAATCACCTCGGCCTAAATAAAGCTAACCAATTGTTATGAAACGTTTTTTTGCTCTTTTTGCCTTTTTCTCACTAGGTTTTACAGGTCTGTTCAGTGCTTGCGGATCGGAGGATTTGAGCACTTATATCACTCGTGAATATGAAGACTATACGGGCGAATTCAAATCTCTCGGCGGGATTAAAGTGAACGAGCAAATCACGCATCTATTTGAAACGGATGAGGGAGAGATTCTTTACGCCTATTCCGATCGCTACGATCTGGATGATGAGGCAACCTTTGGCAAACGCGTGGACGCTTACGGCACCATCAGCACCTACGAGGATCTCGATAAACCGCTTTTTGAGGTTAAACGCGTCACGGAAGCCGAAGCGGTAACGGAAGAAACGGAAGAAATCACGGACATCGAACATAAAGATACCGAACTGGGTTTCTCACTCACCTACCCCAGCAACTGGATTCTTAAAGGTTCTGTGGGGTCTGTGATATTTGAAGCTCCAAGCAGTAGCGCAGCGGATGCTCCTACAGATGAATCTACAACCGAAGGTGATCTGGATTATGTTTACGTGGCCAAGCTGGGAGCTGCTCTCGCCAAGACCAGCGAAGATCCTCAGGAAGATCGTGCCACTGAAGTGCGTGACTATGTGACGGCGAATTACCCTGACTTAGCGGGCATTTCCAGTGAACTCAGTTATGTTGGAACCGATAGACTGTTTGGAGTCCGTTATAAAACCGAAGATGGCGATACGCTCTACTTCATTCCTCGCAGCACGGAGCTTTTTGAACTCAGCTACTATCACGAAACCGAATCGGACGAGGACCGTCTCAACAATGGAAATACTTTCGGAGCGATGGTTTCCAGCTTTAGGTTCACTACGC
The DNA here is from genome assembly GCA_964359495.1 of uncultured Candidatus Peribacteria bacterium. Lineage (GTDB taxonomy): Bacteria > Patescibacteriota > Gracilibacteria > UBA1369 > 2-02-FULL-48-14 > 2-02-FULL-48-14. The sequence goes on along the minus strand of CAYHTG010000042.1, from coordinate 1,276 downwards.
TGAACGATAATGAAGCGGCCCTTCCTATAGAAACAGAAGCCGAAGCGCCTATTGAGGAGGAAGCTCCTGCTGACGCAGGAGTGGCTGCAGCGGAGCAAATCACTTTTGCCAGCTACCTCGAACTGGAAAGCCGATCTTTTCAATTTAAAATGTCTTACCCGGGCACTTGGTTTTACGATGGCAGCAGTGGCACGGGCTACAACTTCAATGAAGATCCCATAGCGGAGGATAGTACGGACGCGCTGATCAGCATGACTTACAACCAAAGCACTTCAGAAGGAATTAGCCGTTCGGGAAGCACTGTTTCGATCACCGTAAAGGAAGGAGATCGGATCTACACCCTGACCGGTCCCGCTGAATATGAAAGCGCCATGCAAACCATGGCGGATTCCATCACTTCGACGAAAGAATAAGTTTTTGGGCATTTGCAATATTTTGGTTTTGAATCCCCACACCCATTTTGTATTCCCATGAAATGATGGCTATTTTTATGCCATAAATAATGATTTCACTGTTGAGAGTCTGATAACGATGTTTCTTCCCTTTAAAAGAAGTGATCTCTTTGCTCAGTTTTGCCAGGGCGTCTCCCCCTCGAAAAACCGAGACTTCCACCTTATCCTCAGAGGATTCGTGCAAAGAAAGAAGCTCGGGGAGAGCGGTGTACAATTCTTCCAAAGAGGTCTTGAGCAGTTCGGATTTTTCCTTCTGATCTTGAATAAAGCGTCTTGGGTTCTTAGCTTGATAGGTCAAATGACCATTCTTTTTAAGTGCGGTGAGGAGACCCTTCTCTGCCAATCGTTCCAAAAGTGGATAAGCGGAAGATCTTTTTACACCCGATCTTCGAGCAATACTGGCGGGCAAAGCTTCATTGAGTTCAAGAACCGTGAGGTAAATGCGAGCCTCATTTTCTGAGAAACCAAGGGCTTGGAGCGTTTCCAGTGATTTGTCTTTGACAAGCATAATTTTCTCTGCAGTAAGAGGTGAATCTTAGCTTAAACAAGCCGTTTATCAAGCAATTGACCTTGCCAAAAAAATGTTTTACAACGGCCTATCTTGCCAGGAACACATTTTCGTTTCCTTGCAATACTTGTGAACACTTTTGGGGTTCAGTGTTTTCCTTGCGAAGTCTCGCCCCTGCGAGTATATTTTCAGCAAATCTCCCCCACATGTCTAAACGCCCCCCCCCCCAGAAATCGCAGCCCGCCGCCAAATTTCCACATTCCGCCGCCACTTCTCTTGTTGATGTCATCATCGCTTTGATGATATCCTCCATCAT
>CAYHTG010000041.1:0-10186 GCA_964359495.1 uncultured Candidatus Peribacteria bacterium | reverse complement strand
GCTCCAAACGCCTTCGACGAGGCTTTCTACTTAAGATAACGAGAAGCGGCTTGCTTGTAGGCGGCGTGATAATTTTTTAGCACGACTTCTTCGGAAACATCTTCCAGAAATCTGCCAAGGTCTTTCATGATATCCGCAATTTTCACATCCTTAATCCTCACTTCAAGTTGTGCGAGTAGGCTCTCTTCATCTTTAAATTGCAGTTTTTTACCCGATTGTTTCATCGCTCGATTCAGGTATCCAAGGTTGATCTTCTGTTTACGATTCAGGTACCAGAGTAAATCATAAAAATCTCTTCCCTTTACATATTCACGATTAAATACAGCACATACTTTTCCGGCAAACAGAGTGTCATCGCTGTGCTTTAGGATGGGGAAGAGCTCATTAAATTTAGTGACAAAGAATGTCTCTAATTCTTTATTACCAACTTTGACGGGATTAGTATCAATCTCAATCTTAACGTGGATTTTTTCACTTTTAAGCGGGCTTAGGTCAAAAAATTGCAACACTTTCCCAACTCGGATAAATGATTTTTGGACAACCTTATCATCACTAACCTTCATATCAACTTCAAAATCGGTATTCTTAAGAAAGGAAGCAATTGTTTCATTGAGATCTTGAAAGGAATACCCGGGGATTCTTTTATCGAAAGCAAAATCCAAATCTTCGGAAAACCTTTTTAAGTCATGGCAAATTCTTAAACATGTTCCACCCATAAAACTTAAACCGCGCCCGTATTTGGATTGATAAATCGCTTTTAAAATGAGCACTTGCAGATACTCGCGAATCAAATTGAGGATGCCATTCTCCGGTACGCCATTACTTTTAGCCTCTTTAATAATTTTGCTGAGATTTTGCATATGAATAGAAGCTGTTAAGGAGTAAATTCACTTTTTTTGACTTGAGATACTTCGCATACATGAAAACTTTTTTAAAGTTGATTTTGGTAGAACCGGCTTCCAGTCTGGAATGCTCCCAAAATCTGTCGTCGGCTTCAAGCTCGGCGGAATGCAGATAAAAATAATCCACTAATGCTTTTTCCTTCTCCGCCATCAGGGTTTCCGGATCATAACCGCAGAATGCCTCTTTTTTTATCTGCTGATAGCTAAAAATCCCGACTGCCGTTTTGAAATGACGCGTAGCCTTGGGGCTAACAAGCGTATGCTGGAAAACAGCATCAGGTATAATGCCATAAAAGTTTAAAGCGTATTCCATGCTGAAATAGCAGGGGTAATATAAACTGCGTGCAATCTCGTGAGCCTCAATTTTTGCATCAGCAAACATATAGAGTCCCCGCTTTAAAGCAATGAGCTCACCGCTTTTTCTCCATAAATGCAGCTGCAGATTCAAAACTTCCGGTTTATCTGCAAAGCAAACCACACGGGCCTCAGCCACGGAAAAGATGTTTTTTTCCATTTTTTTTCGGAAATCTTTCAGTTTCATATAATTATATATTTTTATAATCTACTGAAAGGATACAGCGAAAGGGTTTTGCTGTCAAGAAATGGATGAATGGAGGCTTAGAACTCGTTACAACTGTATCAGCAGCCTGTACAAGTTCTCGCTCACGCTGCCTCGAGTGATTTCGTGGTCCGGGTAGTAATAGGAATCGGCATCTTCTTCTAAAATTCCCCATGCATAGGCGGTATTTATATAGTCGGTGTACCACTGACCGAGCTTCACGTCTGAGTACACTTTACTATCGGCTTCTTCAATATCTACATTCATCACCTCCAAAAGCATTTTGATTGCTTCCACTTTGTTCACATCATTATCAGGTTTAAAAAACCCGTCATCGTAGCCTTCAACCCAACCCTCATCTTCCGCGAAACAAACATACTTGGCATACCACTCGGTGGTAACGTCAGGGAAACAATCTTTATACTCATCCGAGTCGGGATCATAGCCCGCCCCCTCCACCAAAATTTTCATGAGCTCGGCACGATTCAAAGGATTGTTGGGTTTGAAACTGCCATTGGGATAGCCATCCACAATGCCATTGGTTTCCAAGTAGGAAATGGCTTCGGCATTGTCATCCCCAAATTCTACATCGGAGAAAATTTCCACCTCGCCGGTATCACCCGTATCGTAGGTGGTTTCCACTTCTTCGATGTAATCGTTTGAGAAAGCCTCAGCAATAAATTCTTCATTAATATAGCCAAGTTCGGCTAATTCAAGGAACCAGTAGAGCACCGTGTCGCTGGAAGTCACATAACCATAACTGCCACCCAACTCGTTGGTGGAGTAGGCGCTGGCCACGCCCACAACACGTTCATCGTAGTTGTATACAGGTCCGCCTGAATTCCCCGGATTGATGGTGGCATCCGTTGTGAAATACCAAATCAGGTCATCCACCAACATTGAAAAAGCGCTTACCACTCCTTCGGTCAAGACGATCGATGAAGAGCCGCTGGCCTGAGGAAAGCCCAAGATTGTGACGGTTTCACCAAGCTCGGGTGGATAGTCGGCGAAATCTACATAAGGCCAGCCCATGCTCATTACCGTCTCGCTGTCTAAAAACTCACCATACTCCTCATAGTTTTCGTCAATGAGATATCCCGGATACAAAATGGCAAGATCGTAACTTTCATCGTAAGCCAGCACGTAAGCGGACATGTAACAGATGGGAGTGGAGTATTCGTCATCTATCGTACAAATATTGATATATTCCGCCGGAACACCGGTGTAGGTATCTATAATCACGTGGGCATTGGTGAGCACCAAACCGTCCGCACTGAAGAAGAATCCGCTTCCCATGTAGTAGTCACCCGCGGAATCCAATACGTCAACGTAGACCACACTGCTGATGGTCTCCGGATAATAAATAGTGGTGCTTTGAGCTGCAGGAATAGTCAGCAACATCAAAGAAAGAAATAAAACTTTTGAAAGTATTTTTTTCATGGCGTGTGATGAAGTACAAGCATTTTGGCACCGAACATTATTCTACGCAAGCTTCACTCTATCTTCGCACTTCATGCAGCCAGCCTTCATAATAACGCGGATCGATGTGTTTACCGGTCATCACTTCTCGTAAATGATCATGAATCATTCTCGTTATAGGGCCCATGCCATCCTCAGAAACATCCATTTCAAAGCGGTCTTCACGGTCGGTGATGCTGCCAATGGGAGCAATAGTCACCCCGGTCCCGCAGGCAAAGGCCTCTCGCATATTTACTAATTCCGATACGGGAATTTCATCCTCCCTGACTCCATTCAATTTTCCTTTTTCCAGCAATTCTCTTCCGACGTTCAAAATGGAATCACGGGTGACTCCATCCAAAATTTCTAGGCTCAATGGAGGCGTACGAAGTATTCCATCGCCAGTTACGAAGAAAGAATTCGAAGCTCGTTGTTCACGAATGTCGCGGTCTTCGTTGTCTATAAAGAGGGAATCATCAAAACCTCGTGCCTGCACTTCAGATGTGACTCGTAAAACCTGACCGTAATTTCCACCGGCTTTCACGTTTCCCATCCCACCTTTCGCAGCCCGATGAAAATCTCTGTTTACCCATAAATTCAAGGGTTTTTTAGCAAAAAGAGCCCCAACTGGAGCTGCCACGCAAGTAAAAATAAAACCGGGATTCTTTTCCACGCCCAAAATATTTTTAGAAGCCCTTAGACCGGGAGCCAAGTAAATTCGAGCCGTACCGGGAGGGGGTACAAAATCCCAGTTTGCGCGTATCATTTCTTCATCAATTGCGACCAATTCTTCAGTCGTCATGGTGGGCATCATCATTCGGTCGGCATTTCTCCAAAAACGTTCGGCATGGACATCGGGGCGAAACATAATTACGCGACCATCTTCCAATGTATACACTTGATTTCCTCCAAAAATCACTTGCCCGTAACGATCGGCTAAAGGTTCCTTTTCGATTGAACCCACAGGAACAATTTGAGGCTTGGTCCATTCTCCTTGAGTATGAGCCGCAATTGCCATGCTACTAAGGGCGGTGTATACAAAAGGCAGTGTGCCTTGGCGAACCTTCTCTTGGAGCGCGTCAGAATCGCCAGGCTTGGCCGGAAAGCTTCGAAAGGGGAGTCTTCTTACTCGAAGGAAACCATCTTCAGGGACAGGGCTTTCCTCGAAATCGCCATGGTCATCATCATAAACAAAGGCTCTTCCGTAAACATCTTCTTCCCCTGAATGAACAGTAATGGCTCCTCTTCGCGATAGAATATTTCCATCATCCGCCTTAAGGACTCCTGCGGCCGATGGAGAAAAATCCGCTTGTTCGCAGTTGCCACTGAGAACACCTTGAACACGAGTTTTAATCCCACTTTGTATTCCTTCGGATATACCAACACCTAAATTACGCATGCACTCATAGTGCGTTCTTTCCGTTGATCGGTGTTCGGGACCTTTATAGACTCCAGTCATAAAGTAGCAGTTAGAAGAAGTAATAATAGGTAATTTGCACAGGAAAGTCAAAATTTTGGCTTGCCGGAAAGGAATTATTCACTATTTACCTGAACTTAAACATCAATCAAGCGTACCGAAGGTATGCTAAGCAATAACGTGGCGAAGCCACATCAATCGTTTCAAAAATGTCCGACAACTAGAGTTAAAACACCGCTTTTTGCTGTGACAACCGCTTTTATTTGACGGCCAGTAGACAAAAACTTAGGATTTGACCGATTTAATTTCTAATTTTTAATTTATGAAGTCTCCTTATATTGCGCTCGCTTCGCTCGCGCTGCTCCTCACCGGTTGTACCGGAGGTGCATCAGGTGCCTACGTTCTCGGTGCTCTCGGTCCTCTGACCGGTGACGCGTCTTCTTATGGAGTTGAAATGCAAAGGGCTGCCGAGTTGGCGCTCGAGGACGTCAATGCCGCTTGGGAAGTGAATGGAATGTCCCTTTCTTTGGTGTGGGAAAACGGGGCTTGTAATGGCGAAGATGCCTCTACTGCCGCTCAAAAACTCATAGACATCAACGCCGTTGAAGTAATTTTGGGAGGATTCTGCTCCAGTGAGACCTTGGCCGCTTCCGCCATCACCGATCCCGCCGGAGTGGTTTTGTTCTCGCCCGGATCTTCCAGCCCTGCGGTTTCCGATGCCGGCGAATATGTTTATAGAAACTGGCCTTCCGATGCCTTCCAAGGCACCAAGCTCGCCGAACTCGCGATTGAGATGGGTTACAAGGAAGTCGCGATGATCAGCGAAGAACAAGACTACACGAAGGGAATTTCCGGCGCCTTCACAACTAAGTTTCAAGAATTGGGTGGTTTTGTGGTTGAAGAAAAATACCTTCCCGATGACACCGATTTCAAGACACAACTCACCAAACTTGCCGATGAAGAACCCGATGCTTACTTTGTGAATCCTCAAACGCCCGCTAAGGCCGATGTGCTCTTCAAACAAATGCAGGACATGGGCATTGAAGGCCCTTTCCTTTTGAACGATGTGGCCGGAACCAGCACGGATCTGCTCACGACTTACAAAGATTATTTGGAAGGGTCTTACACCGCCACTCTTTATATAGATGAAGAATCTCAAGGAGTGAAGGATGTTTTGGCTCGTTATGAAGCCAAGTACGGCCAACCTATTCAATACCTCGGTTACTTCCTCACCGGTTACGACGCGACTTGGATTTTAGCCAATGCCGTGGCCGCCGTAGGTAATGATGGGACTCTTGTGAAAGGCTACCTCGATGCTTTCCCCGGTTACACCGGACTCGCCGGACCGGTTGCTTTTGACAGCAAAGGAGATCCTATTACAGGCCATTCCGTATACAAGGTTGTTGCCGGAGCGATTGTTAAACAGTAAAGTGGCTTTAAGCCAGAACCTTAATGTCCATCCTCCCGCAAATTCTCATTAACGGACTCATATCAGGCAGCCTCATCGCACTCATTGCGCTGGGGCTGAATCTGATTTACGGCAACATGAAATTCATGAATTTCGCGCATGGTGAAATGGCCATGCTCGGCGGATATTTCTATTATCTTTTTTATATTGTTTTAGCGTGGCCGGTTTTTCCCAGTATGGCAGGCTCGCTTGCTTTATGTGTGCTGTGCGGGCTGCTCATTAATAAAGTGATTTTCAGCCCTATGAAACGGGAATCGCAGTGGACGCTGCTTATTCTTTCGGTGGGAGTGGGTATGTTTATAAAGTCGGCCGTACAACTCATAGCCGGCAGTTTCACTTTGAATTTTGTACGGGACACTTATACGTCCAAGGTTTTCGAATGGGCGGGCCTCACCATCACCCAAAATCAGGTTTTAATTCTTTTGAGTACGATTTTTATACTTCTCGGTCTTCACCTTCTCTTGACGCGAACACGACTCGGCAAGGCCATTAGAGCCGTTTCCGATAACATGCAGCTCGCGTCGGTCGTGGGTATTCCCGTGGATAGAACCATCTTTTGGATTTTCGCTATTTCCAGTGGAATTGCAGGTTTCGCCGGTATTTTGATAGGCTATGAGCAAAGTCTTTCGCCCAACATGGGACAGATGCTTTCCGTTTACGCTTTTGCCGCTGTGATTGTGGGCGGGCTCGGCAGTGTGCGTGGTGCGGTACTCGGCGGTTTTCTCGTGGGCATTTTGCAAGATCTGCTCGTCGGCATGGATTTCGGAATTTTCAGTATTCCCACCAGTTATAAATCAGCCATTGCTTTTTCGCTGGTGATTTTATTTTTACTCTTCCGCCCTCGCGGCCTTTTCGGCATCAGTCTGGAAGAAGATAAAACTTCCAAAGCATGAACTACCTTCTTCACCTTGCCACCCTTTGCGTTGTCCAAGTGCTGCTGGTGCAATCTATGAATTTATACTTGGGATTCACCGGAATCTTGGCGCTGAGCACCATCGCGTTTTTTGGGATTGGAGCATATACCAGTGCTCTGCTCACAATGAATGGCCTACCCTTTCTACTCGCCTTTTTGATGGCCGGACTCTTACCCGCTTTTTTAGGATTTTTATTGGGTCTCACTTCCCTTCGCTTGCGCGCCGATTACTTGGGGATAGTAACACTGGCCTTCGGTCAAATTATTATTTCCGTGATGCAAAATTGGAGTAGCCTGACGAACGGAGCCCTTGGTCTGGCAAAAATCCCCAAGCCCAGCATTTTTGCTTTCACTTTTGACGGTAAATTCGAATTTTTCCTGCTCAGTTTGGTCTTGAGCGGCCTCCTCATGTTCTTTCTTTTTCGCATGATGAAATCACCGTTTGGCCGCGTGCTCGAAACCATTCGTGATGACGAAGTGGCGGCCATGAGCATGGGAAAAAATACCGTGAAATACAAACTCATTGCGTTTAGCGTGGGGGCGGCTGTGGCCGGCTTTGCAGGATCCTTGTTTGCTCACTTCATAACTTTCATCAATCCTCAGTCCTTTGTGCTCGATGAACTGTCACTCATTTTGGTGATGACGGTGGTGGGGGGACTGGGAACCTTTCGCGGAGCTTTTTTGGGAGTGCTCAGTATTACGGTTTTGTTTGAGGGCCTGCGTTTTTTGGATTTTCCCGCGCAAGTTTTGGGACCACTCCGGCTTCTTCTCTATAGCGCCGTATTTTTAATCACCCTTCTTTATTTTCCCCAGGGAGTGGGCGGTTTTTGGAAACATAAAAAACGACGGGCTAAACAATTCACCACCTATTAATGAAAACAATTCTTTCCCTTACCGGACTCAGCAAATCCTTTGGAGGTATTCATGCCGTTCAGAATTGTAATTTCTCCATTGATCAAGGCACTATCACCGGCCTCATTGGTCCGAACGGCGCAGGGAAAACGACGGTTTTTAATTTGCTCACCGGGCTCCTCCACGCCGACTCCGGAGCCATAGAATTTTGTGGAGATAATATTACTCATTGGCCTGCTTATAAACGAGCACAGGCGGGCTTCGCTCGCACCTTTCAAATGATCCGCATTTTCCCCAATCTAACAGTTTTGGAAAATCTTAAAGTGGCACTCCAAGACAACAAACAAGAACTTCGCCACATTTTCCTCAATCAAAAAAAACTTCAGAAACGGCTCGACGCGGAAGCCAAAGAACTTTTAAAACGGGTGAATTTAGAGGATCACGCGCAGCTTCTTGCCGGCGAACTTTCTTACGGCCAGCAAAAGCTTTTAGAAATATTGCGAACTATGGCCATGAGCCCAAAAGTCATTTTGCTCGATGAGCCCGCGGCAGGGATCAATCGAACTTTGCTTCAAACTATTGTCAAACTTATTCATGAGCTTCAAAGCGAAGGAAAAACAATCCTGGTGATTGAACACGACATGGGCTTTATTATGGAAATTTGTGAAAAAATTATTGTCATGGATTTTGGAAAGGAAATCGCGGAAGGCACGCCGAAAGAAATTCAAAAAAACCCCAAAGTTTTAGAAGCTTATTTGGGCATAGGCCACAACAATTCTTAGCCACAAACCATGCTTAAAATCACCAATCTCAGTGCCGGCTACGGTGGACCTCTCGTCATTCAAAACGTGAGCATGGAAGTTCGCGAAAAAGAAATCGTGACTTTAATCGGACCCAATGGCGCCGGAAAATCCACGGTGCTTCGAAGTATCTTTGGATTAACTAAACCGGAAGAAGGTCAAATAAACTATCTCGGAAAATCCCTTGCCGGACTCCGCCCCGAAGAAATCGTTCAAAGCGGCATCACTTACGACCCCCAAGGCCGCAGCATTTTTCCATCGCTGAGCGTTCAAGAAAATCTGGAAATGGGAGCTTATCTCAACCACTCGCTGCAGGCGAGCCTAAAAAAACTCAACCATGAACGTTTCGACTATGTTTACGAAAAATTTCCCCGTTTAAAGGAGCGGCGTAATCAGCGCGCAAAGACGCTTTCGGGAGGGGAACAACAAATGCTCGCTATCGCTCGCGCGCTCATGATGAGCCCCGAGCTTCTTCTTCTCGACGAACCCTCCATCGGCCTCGCTCCCAAAATCATTGTCGAAGTTTTCCAAAAACTGCAGGAGATCAGGGATAGCGGAGTCTCCATCCTCATGGTGGAACAAAACGCAAGCCAAGCCCTTGCCATTTCCAATCGCGCTTACGTTCTCGAGCTCGGCCGTGTCCGCTACGAAGGGAAAGGTAGCGACTTACTCAAAGACCCCAAAGTAGGGGAGCTTTATTTGGGACACAAAGCTTGATATATTATTCTCATGAAAATACTTCGCGATTTTCTTATAGTTATAGTCACTTTCGCACTTGTGGGCGCCTCCGGCCTCGTCTCAGATGTACTTGCCCTGGAGGATGAAGATTATGTCTTCGCCGCCTACGCGCAAACCGACGACGGCTCCGCAGAAATCAGCATTTTTTCTCGTTTCTACATCGATCCCGCTGAACTCTACCCGGACGATTCCTACCTCGAAGAAGATTACCCCATTCCCACCGAAACGACCGCCGTTTTAGAAGCAATGCTCGAAACGCTGCAGCAAGAAGACAGCGAAGTGAGCGACCAATTTACCGTTGAAGAAAGCATTTTTTTGCTTGATGAAGAAGACGATTGGTACGTTTCCATTGGCGTGGATCTCGAAAACGACATTACCGAAGTGCTTTTTGATCACACCTTTATTGTGGACACCGACGACCCCGACGAACTCCTCGCGGCTACCCTGGAGGAACTGAACTCCATCACGCTGGAAGATTTAGAGGAACACTACAGCTATTACTTCATCGAAAAGCAGTCCGCTTCCGTTTATGGAGTGGTCGTGATCACGGATCTTTTTGGCGATGACGATGATGACGAATCTACGGAAAGTGTTTTTAGCGACGTCGAAGCGGATTACGAATACATCAACGCCATCAACTATGTGGAAACTTACGGAATTGTGGAAGGCTACTCCGATGGCACCTACCGCCCCGAAAATGAAATCAACCGTGCCGAGTTCACCAAGATTTTAATTGAAGCCAAATACCCGGGCGAAGCAACTACGGGCGACGATTGTTTCTCCGATGTTGAGGCCGATCAGTGGTACGCAAAATACGTTTGCCTCGCGAAAGAAAAGGGAATTATTTCCGGCTACGGTGACGGCAGCTTCAAACCGGCCCAGTCTATTAACATTGCCGAGGCTCTCAAAATCACTCTTGAAACTTACTCCCCGGATTCCTTTGAAGAGGAAACTGATCCTTGGTACCAAAAATATTGGGACGGTGCTGAAAATGGCGGCTACTTACTCGACGAGTGGGAGAGTGCCGACGAAAACCTTTCCCGCGGAGCCATGGCCGAGCTGATTTATAGGATTGAGAT
>CAYHTG010000040.1:0-10302 GCA_964359495.1 uncultured Candidatus Peribacteria bacterium | reverse complement strand
CACATGAAAAAAACTCACCTTGGCGAACTCGTCACGCTGATTGGCCGTTACTACGCCATGGACCGCGACAAAAACTGGAACCGTACCGACGCGGCTTACGACCTTTACACTAAAGGAAAAGGTGCTCATGAAACGGACCCCATCAAAGCCATAGACCACGCTTACAAAGCCGGTCTTGAAAGCGACTACTATCTAAAACCCATCCTCCTTAATAAAGCCGGACTCATCAAAAAAGAAGACAGCGTAATCTTTTTCAATTTCCGCACCGACCGCGCCGCCCAACTCACCGAGCGTTTTCTCTCCTCGGCGAAGCCGAGTCTTCCCGCCCTAAAACCTTTTTTTGTCGCCTTCGGCCCCTACACCACCAAAGCGCCCGTTGTGTTTCCTCACGCCATTGTAAAAAATAACCTTGGCTCGGTTTTGAACCGGCATCACCTCAAACAACTCCGCATCGGTGAAACGGAAAAGTACGCTCACGTCACCTTCTTTTTTAACAGCCAAGCCAAGGAGCCTTTTGCCACCGAAACGCGCATCCTCATCGACTCACCCAAGTGCCCTTCCTATGCCACCAAGCCTGAAATGAGCGCGCCCGAAATCACGCGCCGGCTCCTCAAAGAATTGCCAAAGGACTACACCTTCATTGCACTCAACTTTGCCAACTTGGACCTCGTCGGCCACTCCGGCGATTTCAAGGCCACGGTCAAAGCGGTGGAAGTAATTGACGAACAACTCTCAAAAATTGTTCCCGCCGCCCTCAAAAACGGTTACACCGTTCTCATAACCGGTGACCACGGCAACGCCGAATACATGATCTATGAAAAGACGGGAGGCCCTTGCCCTTCGCACACGCGCAATCCGGTACCACTCCTTCTAGTCAGCGAACCACAGCTAAAACTAAAAAACCCTTTCTCCTCCAAACCAAAAAACGCCCTCAAAGATCTCGCCCCCACCATCCTTAAAATCCTCAACCTCAAAACTCCAAAAAAGATGACCGGCACTAGCTTAATATAAGTCCCCCAATTTCACCTTGCAGAGACCGCTGTGGATTTTTCATTCTGTGAGGCGATAATAAATCCCCTAGAAATTAAAAGACCATTGATCTCGGTATTTTCTATTGTAATACAGTTGTGGTTTTTTACCTTGAACAAGTGATTTGCCAAGTGAACAAACTTATCACTAACATCCAAATTTACGATTCGAGCGATACTGAGTAATTCATCCACGGAAAGAGTTTTAGTCAGCTTTTTTGAAATTAACTCCAACCCTTCTAGTTCATCTTTTATCCAGTCCGCACTAATCACTATGTCCCATTTGCCAAAATGATCTGTTCTCGCAAACACGGCAAAAAGTTTAAAATCACCTTTCTCCTTTGAAGTTGATTTTTCTATCTCAACAAGTTTTTTGATGAAATCATTCATAGGTTCTTAATTATAGCATGAGTAGATTTAAAGAAACTTTAAGAAAATATCTTCTACTCTTGAAGGAAGATTTAAAAAGTAAGCGGTTTGAAGTTTTCGAGACAAATTAAATTTTATACAAATAAAGCCGCTCCTTCTCATCCGTGGCAATAGGTTTCCACCCGTGAAAACGAAAAAGATGAGTCACAACGCGCGCGCCGGGTCTCAGTTCCCGCAGCAGTTTGGGTTGCAGCAATTTATTCATACCCGGGAAAAGGTAGCAAGTAACAACATCGGCTGAGCTCAAATCTTGCTTCAGGATATCGCCCCAAACCACCCTTGCGGTCTTCGAGAAACCCGCCAAGCGGATACGCAACTTACACCACAAAACCTGGAAAGGATTGATTTCAATACCAACCGCCGTTGCGCCAAGCTTTGCAGCCGCGATCACAAAACGTCCATCCCCGGCGCCCAAGTCGTAAAGCCTCTCACCCTTTTTCAGGCCGGCCATTTCAAGCATTCGCCGCATCCTCCGTTCGCTCGTGGGAATGAAAGGAGCCCCAGCAAAAATCGTGTAGCTCAAACTCACCACAATGAAAGTCATAAGCACCAGCAGAAAAAGTACCTCAATGAACTGAATGAATTCCTTCATAGTATTAAAACAGGAAGCTCTGTAATGCCCATCAATTTCTTGTCGTTGCTAAGGAAGACATCCGCTTTTGCGGAAATAGCCGTGGCCAAGTGAATGGCGTCCGGAGGCTTTAGGGATGGATATTTTGCTCGAAGCTCTGCGAAAATCAATGCTTCCTGTTTACCAAATCCTACAACAGATAGTTTTCTATATGTTTCAATAAACGCCAAAAACTTTAATTTTCCATTTTTATCATTTTTCAGCGCAAAGCCTGCTAAAATTTCCCCCATACCCATACAAGACAAAATAACTTCCTTCGCTGAATTAAGTCTTTTCTTCACCGCGTCAACATAAGACTCTTCATTATTTATAAGATAAACCAACACCATGGTGTCGACTGCAAGTTTGTTTATTTTCCCCATTTTGCTCTTTCTTCATGAATAAATTTCCCCCAGCCGCCAGGTGCTTTAAAAGTATTCTTGCCAATACCCACCAGCCCATCCAAGCCGGTAATACCTTTCAAAAGGTTTACATTACCTTTCTCGTCCATACTCAAAATAACCGTATCCCCCTTTTTCAAATTCATGCACTCGCGAATAGGCCGCGAAATACAAATAGTGAAATTCTGCATCACCTTCGAACTCGTTATAATAGGATTCATAATTTATAGGATTTAAAGTCATTCCTATTATAGCAAATGAGAACCTATGATGGCAAGTCTCTAGGCAACCTCTACTGCGTGGATTCTTGGCGGAGAGACAGGGATTCGAACCCTGGATACCCGTGAGGGTATACTACTTTTCGAGAGTAGCGCCATCAACCACTCGGCCATCTCTCCCCTTGGGCGCAGCCAAGTATGTCACCCTGGCTCATTTCGGTAAAGCGCAAAAAGTATCTTTGATACTGAGTCGTTATTGTATTCTTAGAAATAAAGAATACAGTGAATTTAGATTTTTTTACCCCAATTATGTGAAAAAAAACATCTTTATTCTGATAATAGTTTTACTACTTCTTCTTGGCTTTGGATTCTATTTTTACTTTAATTCGAGCAAAATTCTGCAAGGTAATTACTGGCAGGGTTTGAGAGACGCAAAAACACCCATAAGTATAACAACAAAGGATGTTGATAATGCGGACAAAGAGGATGAAAGAGAAGAGACAGAGGAAAAGAACAGAGATAATCAAAGAAAAGAACAGCTTGACTGCGGAGCCGGGAAAGACTGTTGAAAACATTGAACTGGCCCGTTTTTCATTCCGGTTCGTTCAGGTAAAGTCCAAACAGCCCTTCTCCTTTGCTGTAAACACCCGATGCGCTGAAGTTCTTATACCCCGTTTTCGCGTCGGTCAACTCGCCCGATGGCAAATCATCAATAAAAGTAATGTCGGTGATGTCGACACTCCACTCTTCTCCAATAAAAGGGTCTTCCGTTGCGGGATTCACGCTTTCCATAATGGTAGCCGTATTTTTGCTGGTGGTGAGATTAATCGCGTCTTCAAAAGGATTACACAAAGTTTCCACATTGATTTCGTACCGCTCGTCCCAGGCCGGAATCACTTTTAAAAGGCCGTCTTCAACGCGCGCGGAACCCCGTAAAGTACCTTCCTCAACCGAAGCCACCTCGCATGATTTTTGTATGCAAGGCATGGAAAGGTAGTTATACGTTTCGCAGGTCGTCTTAAACTCCTCAACGGTTCCCGTGAGGGCATAAACATTCCCCTCGGTTCGAGTGAACTGTACAGTGACGAGCACGGAGCCCTCAATCCCGTAGGCCGTTCCTTCGAGTGGCTCGTAACGCCAACTCATAACTCCCCAAAATTCATCAGGCATGGAGGAAGCTGAGCTGCAAGAGCTTAATGTCAGGAGAAAGAAAAGGAGTCCTAAGATTTTTTTCATATTTTTATTGGCGGAGAGTCGTGGACGATGTTAGAACCGCCATCGCGGCTAATGATACTCAGTTCAAAGAGTTTGTGAAAATAGTCTTATCACGTCAGGATCAGTATCAATTAAAGATCTAATATTTTTTGAATGGAGGTGTCCACGTATCCTTCTAAATAACTCAAATAAACAAAGTCCCCTTCCTCATCAAAATAAAAGCCTTGTTTGGTGGAGTACGAACCTTCATTACTCATAATCCCTTGAATCACCAGTGGATGGTCTCCTCTTTTTAAAACATTTCCCTCCTCATCCATGCTGAATAAAAACAACTTAGTGCCCAAAGAATCACGATAAGTTTCATCTTCCTGATTCCACGCGACAGCAGCTACATAGCGACTGTCCGGGCGGATTTTTATATCCACCGAAAGCACGGTCGAGTCGAAAGTCATAAGGATCTCATCTATCTCGGTGCTTAGATGATACTCATGCAAGGTGAAATCTGAAGAGTTATAATAAATAATATAATTGCCATCCGAACTCACTAGACCCTGAGCTGTGCTGTTTGGTACGGATATCCAATACTGAGGGTCATACGTTAAATAAGAACTGCCTTCAGATGTTGTTGCCAACATGAAACCGTTTTGATACTGCGGAACTTCAAAATCCCAAGATTCCATGAGTGCCCCTCCCTTCAATTCTTCTCTGTAGATAGCCAAATCCTTGTCAGCCTGGGCAAACAAATCTTCCCTAATACTTTCTAGCTCATTTTCCCTTGCTTCCATGTCTTCTCTGACTTCTTTTGGAAATAGAGTTCGTAAATTTTCTTCGTAGTCTTCATTCACACTCACCAGCTCCACCGAAAGAATGGTGATCCCATCGCTGTCATCATACCCCACTCGAACGGGACCATCGATATCCTTCCTTTCTACCAATGCGTCATCAATAACAGAAAACCAACTGCACTTTGCCCATAAGTAGTAATAGATTTGATCGGAACCATAAAAATAACTTTCACAGTGGTAGTAGGATCCTGCTGAAACCTCGAGCATAAGCTCGGGGAGTTTCACGACACGCTCCTCCAAATATTTATTTAGGCGATCTCCTTGATAAGTATCGATTCCATCCCCAGAGGTTTTATAAGGCCCATTCATTTCAGCACGCGGGCCACCTCTCTCACAACCTAAAAGAAGGAGGAAAAGAGCAAAGATTAAGGAGAAACGCTTCATGCAAATATCCTAGCGCTCCAGGTGTCAAACGTCTATACCAGAGGCACTGAGCTTTTTAAGAACTTGCCAATGAAATAGAGCTGCAATTCTGCCCGCTGTTTGCTATATTAAACACCCAACAAATTGAAACATGAGCGACTCGCAAATCATTCTGTACGACGGGGATAGTGGAATCAAAATTCAAGTCTTGCTTGAGAACGAAAGTGTCTGGCTAACGCTGAACCAAATCGCCGAGCTTTTTGATCGAGACAAATCCACCATTTCAAAGCACATCAAGAACATCTTTGATTCGGGAGAGCTAAGCCCAAATTCAGTTGTTGCAAAAAATGCAACAACTGCCTCCGACGGTAAGGTCTATCAGGTTGAAAGCTACAACCTCGACATGATTATATCTGTGGGTTACCGAGTAAACTCAATGCGTGGTACACAGTTCCGCATCTGGGCTACCCAGCGTTTACGGGAATATTTGATCAAGGGCTTCACTCTTGATGATGAACGACTGAAGGAAGGCAAAAGAAACACCTATTTTGATGAACTCATCGAGAGAGTTCGTGAAATCAGGACAAGCGAACGCAACTTTTATCGAAAAATCACTGACATTTATGCAACAAGCATTGACTACGATACCCACTCGCCCTTAACTCAAGAGTTCTTTGCGACAGTTCAAAATAAGATGCACTATGGCATTCACGGAAAAACAGCCGCCGAAGTAATTGCAGCCCGAGCCGATTCCACCAAGCCCAATATGGGACTTACTTCCGTACCTGGAAAGAAGCTCCAAAAGAAGGATGTGTTGGTAGCAAAGAATTATCTCACGAAGAATGAACTGGAGGAATTGAATTTAATCGTAGATCAGTACCTTTCGTTTGCAGAACTCCAAGCCCGAAACAACAAAGCCATGAAAATGGTGGACTGGATTCGCAAGCTCGATGACTTCCTACGTCTCAATGAGAAAGAAATTCTTCAAAATGCAGGTAAGATTTCTAAGGATTTGGCAGATAAAAAAGCGGAAGAAGAGTTTACCAAATTCAAAAAGTTAGAAGATAAGCACTACGTTTCCGACTTTGATAAAAGTATTAAAAAGTTCTTAAAAGAAGAATAGAACTCGAAAAAGTATGTTCAAGAAGCCAAGAATCTTGGTTCTAAGCAAATGGCGGAGAGAGAGGGATTCGAACCCCCGAAGAGCTTGCGCCCTTAACAGTTTTCAAGACTGTCGCCTTCAACCACTCGGCCATCTCTCCCACTGGGCGGTAGCCCAGTATGAGCTGAGCCATTTCTTCCCTGAGCCGTCCTGCCCCTGCCCTCTGAGCCAGCCTACACTAGCTTAAACACTCAGTATTTTTCAAGTCTACGATTTCTTGCTACACTGTCCCCAGTAACTCTAACTTTACTCGTATGGCAAACAGTCTCAAAAAAATCCCCACTTGGGCGTGGGTCGCAGGAGTCCTCGTTATCCTCGCCCTTTGGATGGTCTCCGTTTACAACGGCCTGGTCGTAAAAGAGGGAAGTGTGCAAAGCACTTGGGCCGAAGTGGAGGTGCAGTACCAACGTCGCAGTGACCTTGTCCCTCAGTTGGTTGCAACGGTGGAAGGCGCCGCTGATTTCGAACAAAGCACACTCACGGCAGTGACCGAAGCGCGTACAAACTGGCTCACCACTTCCAGTGATCCCAACGCAAGTTTCGAAGATCAAATTGCCGCTTCCGGCACTTTTGATTCTGCATTCTCCCGTTTGCTCGTTTCTGTGGAAGCCTACCCCGATCTCACTGCAACGGAAAACTTCCAAACCCTCCAAGCTCAGCTCGAAGGCACGGAAAATCGCGTTGCCGTTGCACGCATGGATTTTAATAACGCGGCTACCACCTACAACGTAACCGTGCGAAAAGTCCCCACGCGCTTAGTAGCCGGTCTTTTTGGCTTCGAACCCTATCCACTTTTTGAAGGGGTCGAAGGTTCCGAAGATGCACCCACGGTGGAATTTGACTTTTGAGAATGATCATTCCCATCGCTTCAGCGCATATTGAAGTGCCACCCTCTCCGGATGGCTATGTCCTCGACCAGGCTGAAATTTTGTCAGCGGAAACCGAGGCCGCTTTGGAAGCGCAACTGGCCGCTTTGGAAACCGGCAATTCCAGCCAAATCGTAGTGGTGACCATTGAAACCCTCGAAGGCTATCCCATTGAAAGTTACACACTGGAAATAGGTCGCACTTGGGGAGTGGGACAAGAAGAGTTCAACAACGGAACGATTTTTTTGATCGCCGAGCAAGATCGTGAAGCGCGCATCGAAGTGGGCTATGGTCTCGAAGGAGCCATTACCGATGCCCAGGCTTTTTCTATTATCAATCAAGTGGCCATTCCTTATTTCAAAGAAGGCAATTTCGACCAAGGGGTGCTGGAAAGTGTGGCTTATTTAGACACGCTTGCCCGTGGTGAAGAATTCGCCCTGGAGGAGCTCCCCACGCCGGACCTACCCGTAGAATTTTTGCTTGTAATGTTTTACTTGATTTTAACTTTAGGCTGGGCGCTCATCAGTTGGTTTTCAAGTAGCAAGGCGTGGTGGGCGGGAGGAATCTTTGGAGCCACATTTGGATGGTTCTTTGCAGGCGGGTTCTTAGGACTTGGGCTTGGCGCACTGGGCGGCCTTCTTTTCGATTTAATTTTATCCACCTATTTTTACAAACGCATCAAAGGTCCGCGAGGAAGTGGATGGTGGTTTTTTGGCGGTGGCCGTGGGGGAAAAGGGGGCGGAAGCTCCGGAAGCTTCGGTGGTTTTGGTGGCGGTGGATTTGGCGGTGGTGGGGCGAGTGGGAGGTGGTAAGGCGTAGTGAACGAAGTGAACGTAGCCCACTAAAAAAGAGAGCCTCTCAGCTCTCCCTTTTATACTAACCGTACTAAACTTTTTCAAGCCTATTTCTTACAAGCTTTGCAGTGGCAAGCCAGTGCGGAAACGAGAGCGCTGAGACCCACGAGAACGTAGACCACGCGCACCACAACCGGCCAATTTCCTAAAAGAACTTCCACAAGATTCCAGTCGAAAGCGCCCACGAGTCCCCAATTGAGACCTCCAATAAAGACGAGTACGAAAGCAATCTTGTGCAGGAGACAAGGTTTGCCAGCCAACATAAGGAAGAGGGTTAGGAATATACGAACAAAATTCTACCCGTTTGCCAATCCTCTCGCAGCCGAAAGAGCTTCCCATGTTTTATTTTAGTGGCATGGTTCCTACTCCACAAAACCGAGTTCGTACGCTCCCATGAGCGCCATCACCGCATGCTGATTGCGGTCTACCTGCATCGTTAGATCGCGCAGCGATCCATAAAAACCACCGTAAGCTGAGCCCAACTCCAGAGATTGTAACTCCATCACCGCATCAGCCCCTTGCCGAATAAACTCGCCATAACATTTTTTCCGCGCTTCATCTCCCAGCTCATCCGCCAAAGCGTAGGCCTTGTTCACGCCTTCCACATAAACCGCCATCACAATGCCGCTATCCATATCAAACTGCTCGCACCCGTCCTTTTCAGAAAAAGTTTCCACCATAAAATCGTTCATCGTGAAGACAAAGTTCACGGCCTCCGATGAACCCGTAGCCACATAGTACTTGTAAAAAGCCTGAGTTTGCCAAGGCACAAAAGCCGTATTTGGGTTTGCCTCCCAATAGGTTTTCGAGTAATAGGGGAGAGCCTTTCCCACCGCCTCCAAGTAAGCCCCATTTCCGCCCGCCTCGTACAAAGACATCAAAGCCAAAAGCGCCTGCCCCGGATAGTAGTCGGTGCCCGTAGCGCGATCCAAATAGTAAAAAGTATCAAGCTCGCCCGACTCCATTTGAGCAAACAAAATTCCATTCGCCAGTTGTTCCAAGTAGTAATCTTTTTGATCCTCTTCCAGCTCCAAAAGGACCAAAATCGCAAAAGCATTGTAACTCAGTTTGATTTTCGAAGGCGTGATGTTCACATAAATGAAATTGTTCACTTCGTCTCGCACAAAAGTCTTAGAAAAATGTTCCCAACCGCGCAAAGCGAGTTCGTCGTAGCGCTCATCCCCAAGAAAATTCGCCAACTGCGTGATGGACCACAAGGCTCCAAACTCTCTCGCGCTATGATGAGAATCGGGGTGCGTATCCGTAAGAGGTTCGTACTGATAATAAATGAAAGACTCATCTTGATTACGCAAAAACCACTCGCCACCATCCCTAATTGCTTCTTGAGCACTCGGCCCCCCGCAGCCCGCTAAGAAAATAAATCCAAAAAAAAGAGCAACTTTTCTCATTGCCAAAGTGCCAAAATAATTCCGGAAGTGAGGAGAGCCACTAAGTAATGCAACGCATTAATGACAAAAACTTTGAAGGACTTTCTTTCCCACAAAACCCCGCCGGCGAGTACCGGAACAAAGAATCCCAGCCAAGGCCAGAAGGCACTTTCAGCCCCTTCTGAAGCGGTTTCCGCTCCGAGATATTCAATATAATTTGCAAGTACAAAGTTGGTGAGCAAAGTCATTAAAAAAGCTGCGAAATACAAAAGGGCCATTTTACCACCTTTGATGTGTTCTTCATGGTGGTGCGTGGCCTTCCTCCAAATACTTCCAAACAGAAAAGGCGAATACCACAGCGCGCCAACGACCATGTTCGCCGCCGCCGCTACCAAAATGGCTAAATAGTTGAGTTCTACAGGCATAGAGGAGGGTTAGACTGATTCCAGTATAGCAAAATTTTTGCACAAAAAAAGCCCCGCCGAAGCGAGGCTTTTAAAGTGCTGATTAGTAGCGAGGAGCTCGCTCTTCTCGAGGACGAGCCTCGTTGATAGCGATTGGGCGTCCGCCCAAATCCTTGCCGTTGAGTGCATTCATAGCTGCTTCGGCTTCTTCGGGTGTAGACATTTCTACGAAACCGAAACCTTTGCTGCGTCCGGATGCACGGTCCATAATCACTACGGCAGATTCAACGGTTCCAACCTGTGCTTCTTCGAAAAGAGCGCGAAGTTGAGCGTCGTCAATGCTGTAAGGCAGATTACGAACAAAAAGTTTTTTTCCTTCCATAAATTTAATTACTGTAAAGTACGAATAAAGAATTATTTTTGTGAGATCGACCCCGTGACTGGTAAGAACAATTCATTACGCGTACGGTACACAAGTAAATTCATTATATAGGTTTACCTGTTAATGTCAAACGAAAA
>CAYHTG010000039.1:4570-10696 GCA_964359495.1 uncultured Candidatus Peribacteria bacterium | reverse complement strand
GGTGAAATTGCCGATTTCCTCGTACTCACCCTCAATTAGAAAATCCGGCACAGTGATGTCTTTTTCTAAATGGCTTCTGCGCTGTCCATTTAGAAAAGCATCCCTAAAAAGAACCTGGTCGAGGCCACAAGCCACTTGAATCGTTCCATTTACATTTCCACCTTGATCGTCAATGACCATGGGAAGTGCTTGCCCCTCAGTTCTATCTTTAAGTTTTTCGATCAAAGCTACAATTTCTTCTTTACCGTTCACCCGCATAGGTTCAAGGCGGTCAGTACATTCTCGAGTTACTCTTTCTAAAACTCCAAACTTCACATCGGCATCAGTTTGTTGGTCTAGGGTTTCTAGAGCTTCATTAGACCAATCTGAAAAAACGTCTTCAAATTCCATGAAATCACAAAAAGGAACGAATTATAGAACAATGTGGAGAAAAGTCTAGTACGCCCTTGCAAAGTACACCATCGTCGTGGTCTTTTCTCCAGTGAGAACACAAGCTCTTTCTGAAGGCCATTTCTCTTCGGAAACAATGCGAATAGTGGCTTTCGTTTGATCCTGAATTTTCTTTTCATCTTCTTCAGTGCCGGCCCAAGCGGCTTTTACGAGACCGCCTTTTTCGTCGAGAATCTTCACCATTTCCTCGATGCTCTCCGCTTCACGAATGTTTTCCTGCAAGTGGGCTTCCGCACGTTTCAACATTTCACTTTGTATAAATTCGAGAGAAGCCGGAATTTCTTTAGCCACGTCTGCCAAAGCCAGAGAAAACTTTTCTCCCGTGTCGCGCCGTGCCACCATGCAGGAATTTTTCAGAAGGTCACGAGGCCCCAGCTCCAAACGAAGCGGCACTCCCTTAAGTTCCCACTCATTGAATTTATAACCGGGAGAAACGGTATCGCGCTTGTCCAACTCCGTGCGAACACCCGCATCCTTTAGAGAAGCCTCCACTTTTTCCAAAGCTTCAAAAACGGCCGCCTTTTCTTCGTCAGTTTTGTAAATGGGCACCAGCACGACTTGGTAAGGCGCCACGCGGGGAGGGAGCACGAGGCCTTTCTCATCCCCATGACACACAATAATCGTTCCAATAATGCGAGTGGAAAGTCCCCACGACGTTTGCCAAGCGTACTGCATTTCGCCTTTTTCGTCTTGGAATTTAATATCAAAAGCTTTGGCAAAAGTTTGGCCCAGCAAATGAGAAGTTCCGGCCTGAATCACTTTTCCATCTTTCGCGAGTGCCTCGGTAGTCCGTGTGTAATCGGCTCCGGCAAAAGTTTCCTTGGGCGATTTTGTTCCCGTCAAAACGGGCAGTGCTAAAAATTCGCGGTCGAAATCCTCATACATTTTTAAAGCGCGTGCCACTTCCGTTTCCGCCTCGGCTTTAGTGGCGTGCACCGTGTGCCCTTCTTGCCACAAAAATTCCGTCGTCCTCAAAAACGGCCGTGTTCGCATTTCCCAGCGCACCACATTTGCCCATTGGTTGATGAGCAAGGGGAGGTCTCGGTAGCTGTGAATCCAGTCGGAGTAGGTGTCGTACATAATGGTTTCCGAGGTCGGCCGAATCACCAGCGGCTCCGCCAGTTCCTTCCCACCTCCATGCGTAACCACGGCACATTCCGGTGCAAAACCTTTTACATGATCCTTCTCCTTCGTCAAAAAACTCTGCGGAATGAACAGTGGGAAATAAGCGTTTTTCACGCCCGCGGCTTTAATCCGTCGGTCGAGCTCCTGCTGAACCAGCTCCCAAATGGCATAGCCGTAAGGACGAATAACCATACAACCTTTCACTTTGCTGTGTTGGGCCATTTCGGCTTTCTCCACCACGTCCAGGTACCATTGAGGAAAATCTTTACTTTGTGAGGCGATTTGAGTCATCAGGCCGAAGCATAGCGGAGGCCGAGTTATTGTTCAAGGTTCTCCTCTACCACCGCCTCTTTCTCCGACAGCGACTTAATTTTTATATTTTCAGGGAGATTGGGAATGGTGGGGGACCAAAAGGGCCAAACCGTGATTTCCACTTGATTCACTTCGGGGAGATTTTGGATGTAGTTGGTGGCCTCTTCAACACTTTTACCGGCGATGTGTTCTTTGATTTTTTCCGCTAATTCGGCGCCCCCTTCCTGATCGGGATCGATTTGATATTCTTCAATGCCCTGAATTTGCGCGGTGATTTTATAGACCAGGTTCACATTGTCCATTTCGAGGAATACAAGGCTCACCGAGCCTTCATCCACGGAAACCAGCTGCTTGCCCGGGGTTTGAACACTCACGATTTCCGTTTTGAGAATGTTGTAAAGCGCGTCACTGTCGTAAGACACTCCCGAAATGCTGAGGCTTCCCGTCATTTCAAAACTATCCATTTCTTGCCCGACCAATTCGTAAGGCACGTCGATGAGTGCGGCGGAGTACACAAGAGCATCCGAATGCTCCAGAAGTTTGAGGTCGAGTCCTTGCGTGTTTCCTAGGGACAACACTTCCTTGCGAAGAGCAGCCACCGCTTTTTCTTTCAGCTCACTTTCCAGTTTGGCCTTAGCCGCAGTGAGGTCGTCCTCCGTCACTTTGGTATAAACCAAGGTGGTGCCTCCGGTCATGGCTTCGTAACTTTCTCCATACAGCTCGTCGCGACTGTCTTCACGAAGGCCGGGAAGAAAAAATCGGCTGGGACCAATGTTTCCGCGTTCTCCAAGGGCGGCTCCATTGGCATCCAAAGCATCTGCAAGGACGGTAACTTCCAGCTTTCCCGGGCTGCTCACGGTTCCTGAAGGCACGCTCACGTCACTTGGAATGCGGAAAACGGCTCCATCCTCGGTTTGGAAACGGGTGGTGGCAATGAGAGTCCTCGGCACGCCGCTCGTATTGATGATGGTGAGTTTTCCCGAGGCATTCGCGCCCTCACTTTCAATCCCCGTGGCGGAATGAGTAAGCGTGTACTTGGCATCCGTTTCTATTTCATAGACTTTCAAACTGTGCCCATCCGAAGGGTTCGGTTCAAAGGTCACATTAATGCCTTTCGAAATCACGGATGAAGCGGGTTCAATATAGAGGGTAGCTCCCGGCAAGGCCACGTAAGCAATCACAAAAAAGACCAATAGACTGCTTGCCACCACGGCAAAGATCCAACGTTTTTTCCCGGGCGTTAAATAGAGCCCCACGTTTTTACTTTCGAGCCGCGCCTTTTTAATTCCTTCCCACCACTGCGCGAAGTACTCGCCGAAGGCGAGGAATCCCCTCCCTCCCCCTCCCACCCTTTTTTTATGTTTCACCACTTCAAAAATGGATGACTTTTTCTTGGGAAGGCGAGATGGAAGCTCATCTTCCACTTCATTTTGTGAGGCCGCTATGGGCTTCAAAAGCGCGGTCTCCGGTTCCTTTTCTTGTTTTATTTCCGCGGCATCCGCTTCCATATTCCAGTGGTCGAAAACTTTAATCTCCGCTTGGTAGGCCAGTTTCATCCCATTCACGTCATTCGTGATCAAAGCCACCCCTTTCCCAATCTCAGCGAGTTTTTGCTTGAGGATTTTTAAATTCACGCTGCTTTGCAACAAAATGGCTCGTTTCGGGACCACCAAGTATACCTCGCTGTAGGGGAGTTTCTCAACGCGCTCAAAAATATGCGTAATTTCCTCGTCAATTTGGACGAAGAGGATTTTCTTTTTTGAAACTTTTTTAATGTTTTCGGACATGGCTTTTTTAGATTGGGCACTGACGTGCCGGTTAAACCTGCATGAGACGTACGACCTTTTGCAGCATTTTGGTAAGCAGTTTCTCTTCGCTGAGAATTTCCATGCCCACCGTAGCCAGAGCCATGGCGGGAATGTCGGCGGGAGAATCGAGGAGTTTCGTTTGGTCCTTCACGTGAGAAATATTTTTAGGCAGCAAATATTTCACTTGCGGCTTGCGGGGAAATTTCAATTTTCGATGCCAATCGGATCCTTCCAAACCTTCTTTGAGCAGGGGAAGGAGAGAACCTCCACCACAAAGATAAAGCGTGCTCGGAAGAGAATCAAGCTCGCTCATTTCTTGAAGACTAAAAAAGACTCCGGAAAGCCAAATTTCCGTGTCGGCCGCAAGAGCCTTTGCCACAATGGTGTGGGATTGGTGCTCCAATTGATTATTGGAAAAGGCGATTTTTACGTCTTCCGCTTCCTCATGAGAAATATTCAAAGCTTGAGAAAGTCGTTTCGTGAAGGAACGGCCCCCCAAGTTAAACATTTTGGTGGCCAAAACGCTGCCATCCACCACCACCGCAAGATCCGTTGTCGCACCGCCCACGTCAATAAAAATGCCGCTGTATCCCTGAAGCTCGGTTCCACCCAAAAGACGTCCTACGGCGTAGGGCTCGGCCATAATCGCCAAAAGTTCTTTATCGAGCTCCGCACTGATGGTTTGAAGCGCCCCAAAATGAACCAAAGGTGAGAAAGCGTTGAATATGCTCATGGTCACTTCGCGGCCTTGGAATCCAATAGGATTAGACACTTTATAACCATCGATGCGGGTGTCCACAATGGCGGCATGCACCAGTTTCACGTCAATCTCATTGAAGCCCGTTTCATAAGCCAGGTCGCCCCGCACTTTTTCAAAGGCTTTCCACTGCACTTTATGGATGATGTTTTTCAGCTCTTCCTGATGCACTTTGCTATTGGGGTCGCGTCTTTTGTAGGTGATCATGGAAGTGGCACCTTTAATAAGCTCTCCGGCAATTCCCATGATGAGCATGGTAGGGCTTTCTCCGGCCATCTTCTCCGCTTCGGCCATGGCCTCATGACAGTGCTGAATGACGCCGGCTATGTCCGTAATCGCACCACTTTCCATTTCACCCGGATTTTGACGTTTTCGGCCCTTACCCAAAACTTCCACCTCTTTCCCTTGAACCGCGCACACCAAAACTTTGACGAATTCCGTGCCAATGTCGAGGACCGTGAACAAGCGCTCGCGCCTCTGTCCTAAGCTATTTTTGAAGCCAAACATGGGTCTAGTGTAACTACTCGGCGTAGCCGAGTCTATAAAAAACAGCCGAGTCTATAAAAAAACCGTCGCGTCAGCGACTCCTTTGTACTATAATGCGTTCCATATGATCAAAATCGCCCAAATCTACAGGGCTGCCAACGGCACCCAAGAACCCTTCAAACTGGAATTCTCCCCTGAGGAACTCTCTGTGCCGGAAGTGGAGGGAAAAGTAATCGCAAAAGGTGTTTTTCTGCGCGTAGAAGAAGGCATTATGATGCTCATCACAGAAATGCAGGCTACCCAAGTGGCTTCTTGTTCACGCTGTGCCAAAGACCTGAAGCTTCCTCTCAATTTTAAGCCTTCCGAGTGGCTTTTCTACGAGGAAAGCCCGGTGGAAGGGGACGACGAAAATGAACATCTCAAGATCGACACCCATCGCCAAGAGATAGCCCCTCTTGAACCCATCCGCCAAGACCTCATTTTAAACCTGGAGCAAAAGCCTCACTGCAAAAAAGCCTGTAAAAAGTTTGAAGAGTCCCTGCCGGGAGAGGAGGGGGTGAGGGCTTTGGCTGGCTTGAAGGATGTTTTAAAATAAATCTATTCCCGTCAGCATCAATCTGACTTCGTCTTGCAATCTTCTTTAAATCCACTAAAATACCCAGGCTAACCTAAAGCTTTATGGCAAAACATGCGGTCCCTAAACAGAAACAATCGAAGGCGCGCTCGAACAGGCGTTACAAAACTTTTCAACGCAGCGCGCAGCTCAAGTTAAGTCGCATGGCTTCCTTAAAGAAATGTCCCAGCTGCAAGGCCGTGATAGTTCAACATAAGGCTTGCCAAGAATGTGGAATGTATCAGGGAAGAGATGTCCTTGGAAAGGTGAAAAAAATGGCTCCCAAGGCCAAAGTGACCACCATTAAAGCCCCGTAAGCGACTCAATTGAAAGAATTTGTTCCTTAAAAAAATCCTATGGCATCCCTGCGCCATACTCTCCGGGCTACTGTGATGCAAACCATATTCGCCTGGGAATTCCGTGGGGGAGATCCGGAGAAGATTTTGTCCTACAACTTGGTGAATGGAGCGCTGAGCATTAAAGATCAAACGTACTCGGTGCACCTTCTTAAAAAGTTTTTGCTCCATCGTAAAGAAATTCGTGACACCATTGAAAAGTACGCGCCGGAATGGTCC
>CAYHTG010000039.1:0-4560 GCA_964359495.1 uncultured Candidatus Peribacteria bacterium | reverse complement strand
AGAAGATTGCTCCCATTGATCGGGCTATTTTAGAAGTGGGAGCCACGGAACTGCTCTTCGACGCCAGCATCCCAAACCTGGTTGCAATCAATGAAGCGATTGAACTCGCAAAGGAATTTGGCAACGAAAGCTCTTCAAAATTTGTGAACGGTGTATTAAGCTCAGTATATGACGATAAAACTTAAAAATTTAGCAGAACTGGAGAGAATCATTGGGATTTCCTTCGAGGACAAAAGCATCCTGACTCTCGCTTTTGTACACAAGTCTTACATCAATGAACATCCCAGCGAAAAATATTACAACGAACGCCTCGAGTTTCTGGGGGACGCGGTTTTGGAGCTTTCTGTAACGAAATTTTTATACAAAGAGTATCCCGATCAGCCGGAAGGCCAACTCACCAATTGGCGAAGCGCTCTTGTAAAAGGTAAAAACCTCGCAAGAGTTTCAAAATCTCTCAATCTTGGTAAATATTTGCTCCTCAGTCGTGGGGAGGAACTTTCCGGTGGCCGCGAAAAGGAATACATCCTGGCCAATACTTTGGAAGCGCTTATTGGTGCCATTTATTTAGATAAAGGCTTCCAAGCCGCCGATGAATTCATAATGAAAAACATTGCCGAGCTTCTGGATGAAATTATAGAAAAGGGACTCAACGTTGATTCCAAGTCCCGTGTGCAAGAACTTGCTCAAGACAAATACAACCTCACTCCCACCTACGAACTCATTTCCGAGTCCGGCCCGGATCACGACAAAAACTTTGTGATGGGAATTTACTTTGCCAAAAAACTGGCCGGCCAAGGGGAAGGCCCCTCCAAACAAGAAGCCGAACAATCCGCCGCTCGCTCCGCGCTGATGAATGAAGGGTGGGATTGACTCCTCTAAGCCATTTTTGGGACCAAAAGCTCCGTTCTTTGGGAGCCGATTTTAAGAAGCCCGAGTGGGAACTGTAAGTAGCGAGCAAAATACATTCCTTGCGCGAGTCCTTCGAAAGTGACCGGTAGATTTTTTAAGGCCTTTTCCATTTGTTCTTTGCTGAGTGCCACCACATTGCGTGTGGCGCTTCCGGCAAAAAATAGTACGCCTTCGTGACTGGGTTTCATTGTATCACCTTCGTAGGTTTTAAGCGCTGGCAAACTGAGTGAAAAACCCGGAGGAGGGGGGAGCTCCTTCATGGCGAGACTTGCGAGAAACAAGTGGTGTTCAAAAGGAACCAGGTCGTATTTTTTTGCGGAAACTCCAAACTGCTTTTCCAAATAATCGTCATAAATGTGTCGCTCCGAAGCACTCAGCACTTTTAAAGAAAATCTGCTCTGATCCGGACGGTTTAAATTTTGTGAGGTCGTCTTCGTGATCGCGATGCAGAAAAATCCTTTGGTTCCGGTTTTATGCGGCCAAAAGCGAATGCCTTGGAGCCCGGCGATTTGCTCCGGCACAGAGATGCCGCGCTTCTTCAGTTCATCCCCAACAAGCTCGTCCACTTTGGCTTCCGGCGTTTTCGCCAAAAAATCCTCCACCACGCCATCGTTCTCAATCGAGTTCAAAGCGCAGGTGGAGTAAAGCAGCCGCCCGCCCGGTTTGAGCATTTGGAAAGCCTGCCGCAGGAGACCAAACTGCAGTCCTGAAAAATGCTTCACCGCTTTCTTATTCCAGTAGTCGGGCTGCCCTTCCTTCGTCACGAAAAGCCCTTCACCACTACAGGAAGGATCGAGCAGAATTCTATCAAAGGTCTCCGGGTACAGCTCCGCCAGTTTATGAGCATTCAAACGAGTGATGTAAGTGTTCACAATCCCCAAGCGGCTCAGATTCGATTTAAGAGCTTTAATTCGATGGGTATCCATGTCATTCGCCACCAGCACCCCGCTATTTTCCATGCGTTGAGCGATGTGGGTGCTTTTCCCACCCGGAGCAGCCGTTAAATCGAGCACTCTTTCCCCAGGCTGCGGATTCAAAACTTCCACAGCAAACATGGAGGCACTGTCCTGCGGATACGTAAAACCCGCCTGGTAGGGGAGTTTAAGCGCCCACTCTAGGCCGGATCCCGTCACCTCCAAGCCATCACAAGAATAAGGGCTGTCTTTCACCGAGTAACCCTGACTTCTTAACCAGGCGCGGAGCTCCTCTTTACTGATCTTCAAAGTGTTCACACGAATACTACGAGGCCCCGCCAGTTTACGCTCTATTGTACTAAAAAATTGTTCAGCCTCTTCTTGGCCGATCAAATCTTTAAAGTAGTCTTGAAAAGTACTCTTCATAAAATTACTTACCCTTTATTGAGTCCTCCCTGAAGTGTCTCTAAACACAAAGTCACACACTTCACGCGAGCTGGTCCCAGCCGATCTATGCCGAGCCACTCAAAGAGATCTTCCTTTTTAAGCCGCTCCAATTCTTTTCGATTTTTCCCTTTCATCTCTTCCGTGAGTACCGATGCCGCGGCTATGCTTATAGCGCAACCATCGCCCTCCCACTTGGTCTCTTTCACTTTTCCCGCTTCCACCAAAACGTAAAGCCGCACATGATCCCCACAGGTGGTGTTCACTCCTGAATGGGTAAAAGTCGGTTTCGCAAGTTCCCCACGATTGAGAGGATTTTTTGAGAGATCGATGATTTGTTCCGCGTACAGATCCATAGTGGCGAAAGACTAGCAAAAAAGGTCCCTGTTGTCACCCCTCCGACAGCAGGAAATATTTGCCTTAACATTTCGTTCATGCTAAAATATGGTCAGATAAATATGACCATATGATAAAAACGATTTCAGCAACGGAGTTTAAGGCTAAATGTCTCCAAATGATGGACGACGTTCAACTGTATAAAAAAGAAATTATCATCACAAAACATGGAAAAGCCATCGTGAAATTGGTTCCATTGAAAACTAAAAAAGAGGACCCACTTTTTGGATGTATGAAAGGAAGGGGTACAATTGTAGGAGATATTATTTCACCCATTGATGTAGAATGGAACGCCGAAAAAGGATTATTTTAGACACACATATTTGGATAAAACTTGCTCAGGGCGACAGGAGAATTAGGAATAAATTTAAAAAATTCCTCGATGGTAGCTATGAGCGGTGTCTCTCTGTCTTTTCAGTTTGGGAGTTTGCTATGCTTGTATCCAAAAAAAGATTTATTTTAGAGGAAGACCCCCTGGAATGGGTGAAAGATAATCTTAAACAATCACAACTTACTCTTCTGCCCTTATCACTTGAAATAGCTGTAAAGAGTTGCTTCCTTTCTAAGGATTTCCATGGTGATCCAGGAGATCGCATTATTTTAGCAACTTCAATCGTGGAGGACATAATTTTGCTAACCGAAGATAAAAAGATTATTCGCTATTTAAAGAAAACCCATTGATTTTTTTTATGAAAAACACCCCAGTCATCCTCATCCACCCCGGTTGGCAAGATTCCGGTCCCGAGCACTGGCAGAGCTTGTGGCTCAAAAAGTATCCCAATGCGGTGAAGGTGGAGCAGAAAGATTGGATGTTCCCAAGAAAAGACGAATGGGTCTCGATTCTAAACGACGCGATTAATCAACACCTAGAAGAAGAGATTATCCTCGTTGGACATAGTCTTGCTTGTGCGACGATAGCACACTGGGCACAGGTCTTTGGGCCAACATCAAAAGCCAAAATTAAAGGAGCCCTTCTGGTAAGCCCATTTCAGAGATTTCCAAAAGAGATGACAGGTTTTGCCCCATTGCCCTTAAGCCCTTTGCCATTCAAGGCGATTGTAGTGGCCAGCGAAACCGATCCCTGGGCGACTATAGAGGAAGCCAAGAACTTCGCAGATGCATGGGGCGCAGAGTTAGTAAATATAGGGCACCATGGACACATCAATACTGCTGCTGGTTTTGGGGAGTGGCCGGAAGGAGAGCGGATCTTAGCCCGATTGCAATAAACATCAGTTGCATTATACGATGAGCTATCGTATAATAGAACTATGAAAGTAACCGCTCTCATACCTGACGAACTTGTGGAAGATGTAAAAGAACTCGCTCAGGGCGACACTTTAACCGATTCTTTAATCACGGCACTTTCACAGTGGGCGGCCTTAGTAAGAATCAAGCAATTGAATAAAGAAGTAATGAGTAAACCTTTTAAGTTTAAAAAAGGCTTTTCTGCGGAGAAAGTTAGAAATTTAAATAGGAAAATGACATGATTCTAGTTGATACTTCAGTTTGGATTGAATTTCTAAATAAAAAAGAGCCCTATTGTAGCTATCTGCTTTACCTCCTAGGACATCAAGATGTAATGGCCGTGGAACCTGTCTTTGCAGAGCTCTTACAAGGAGCGTCAGGGCAATCTGAGACGAGACTTTTAATGACCTATTTTAACAATTTGCCAAAGCCACAAATTAAAAATTTGCTTCTTCAGGCAGGCTTACAATCATGTAGAGAAAGATGGTTTTCTAAAGGTTTAGGGCTAATGGACGCTTCAATTCTGCTCACAACCCTTTTGACAGAGACGCCCCTTTGGACTTTAGATAAAAATCTTCTTAAGGACTCTCTGAAAAACTCGGTCTAAGATTTAAACTGTTTCAAACCTGTTAAATATGATAGATTGGAGATT
>CAYHTG010000038.1:0-10725 GCA_964359495.1 uncultured Candidatus Peribacteria bacterium | reverse complement strand
TTTAACAGGTTTGCAACAGGTTAAATCTTAGACCGAGTTTTTCAGAGAGTCCTTAGAGCTAAAGATACCTCTAAGCCTCGACAAAATCAAGATCTGTTTCGCAGCCAAACTTGGCAGGTCAGCGTAGAACTAGTTCGAACGTATTCCACATGAATTTTGCATACATTGAACCAATCATGGCCGCCACCTAATTGAAGTTAACCCGTTAATGAGGTATAATAACAAGATTGATTATTAAGTTCTCATGAAAACCGCCGAAACTCCAATCACCCCTCCTGGACCTGCCGACGAGCCTGAAACGGGAAACGG
Organism: uncultured Candidatus Peribacteria bacterium; assembly: GCA_964359495.1. Taxonomy (GTDB): domain Bacteria; phylum Patescibacteriota; class Gracilibacteria; order UBA1369; family 2-02-FULL-48-14; genus 2-02-FULL-48-14. The sequence goes on along the minus strand of CAYHTG010000038.1, from coordinate 10,416 downwards.
CCTACCAAGCCAAGAGAGCTTAGAGATAAAAGCAGGGCGAGAAGCCGTTCGTTTAGCCTTGAGTGGAAAGGGGCTTGGCAAAGAGGAAGTGGCGACTGAAGAGTTAAAGAAAGCAGAACACATTGCCCTACGCAGAATGCAGAAGATTTTGACCTATTTAGAAGGCAGAATGAACGTAGAAGATGCCGAAAAAGATCCTGATGATTTGGCGGAGGAAATTTTCTCAGATTTAGAGAGAAACGAGATAAAACCCACGACCCAACAAAAGGCAATACTAAGAGTGTCTATTAAAAAATATGTACAAAAATGCAAAGTACTAAAACCGATACGAGAGGAGCTAGAAAAAGACAAGGAAGAAAGTCAGCTGGAGGGAAAGAGCAGTCTTCTCAGAAAAATTGGTCTAGACTGGATAAACCCAGAACAAGTTGAGGTGAACTTAGATGATCCTTTATTTATTGGCATACTATTCTCAAACAAAGAGGATGCGAATAGGGCTCGTGAGAATTGTATAAGTAGGGATCCTTACGGATGGGTTGGTAGTTTTAGGTGCGAAGAAATACCAGAGCTAGAAAGCTGCCTTTACTCCATAAACACGAGCAAACATCCTACTAAAGAGGAAATCAAGTCGACCAAGGATCACGAAATTCAACATTTAATAACCCAGAACTTTTATCCCATCGAAGGCCACAGCTTCGATGGATCAGACTACCTTCGTACCATGAATCAAGAAGATCAAGCGTCTATGTTCGATGAAGCCCTAGCCTACCTAAAAGGTGGAGAGTATGGGGAATCTTTGAAACAACTCTTAGGGGCAGAACGAGAAGAAAACTTGGGAACGATCCCCATCAGAGATAGAATCGTCATTCTAGTGAAACGAGAATTGCTAAAGAAACTCTATGAAATTGCCCAGAGGAAAAATATAAAAGCAAAAGAACTATATGAAGTATTAAAAACATCTAATAAACTAGATGATTTGCTCAATCTTGGTCTAGAGAACCTCTGCTCCATTCAAGAACAGGAAAGTTGGTTGAATTCTTGGAAGAAATTTCTACCTCCACCTGTCTGGGAAGAAGTCCTCGCAGATCAAGGAACCACGTCAAGAAAATTAATGCTTTGCTCTTTCCTCTATCAAAGACTGAGGGGGTTTACAAAAAGGCTTGCCACCACCACCGACGAAAAAGAATGGACTCCATATAACGAAGAAGCTGAGAGAAAACTCAAAGAAGCCCTCACAAGGGATCTTTTAACCCGTTTCCCTGGGCAAGAAATGAAGGTAGACGATGAAATAAATACATCTCGCTTTTTTTACGACGCAAACAACATCATTCATCGTTGCGAACGGTGGGAAGATACCCTAGAACATAACAGGCTCAACTAAACGAGAGTTGGCAGAACAGTCGGGTCTAGAACCTTTGGCATAAGGAGTGAGACAGGCGGGTTTTAAGAGTGTCTCACAAGCATTCGGATCAAACCTGAAAGTGAGACAAATGAGACACAGGAAAAGGAGGTGAAATTGCCTTGACAGTGAGTATATGCTCACCTATGATGAGCTAGACGGGAAATGAACTTTTAAATACAATGAACTCGCCATGACAACACGTTCAAAAACCAATTCCGGCACTTTTCGACCCAAGCGTGGAGACACCTTGGTTAGAAGTATCGAAAAAAAGTACAACGTGAATCTTGGCGTGCGCTCAGACACGAAACTGAATACATTTCTAAATAGATAACGGATTGTTTTATTCGACAGAAGGATTTGGGTTAAATGAACTCGAGAATTTCTTCGAGCTTATTGAGTACTCGGTCGGCTTTACTGAAGTCGTTGTCTTTGGAAAGTTCGTTGGGGATGGCAAAACAGGTGAGTCCCGCTGCTTTGGCTGACGTGACTCCTCTTTCCGTGTCCTCAATGACCAAACATTTCTCTTTAGCTAAGCCGCTTCTTTCCCATGCCTTCAAATATGGCTCAGGGTCAGGTTTTTCGTGAACCACGTCTTCTCTCGTGATGAAGAAATCAAAGTACTTTGCCAGTGCAGTGGAGGCCATGATTTGATCAAAATTGATTTTCCTACTGGTAGTTACAAGGCCCATCGGTACTTTGCCATGCAGTTGCTCTAAGGTTTGGATGGCACCCTCCATCACTCGAACTCCTGCCTTTAGAAGTTCTAAATAAAGCTTATCCTGCTTCCTTCGCAATGCCTGAATGGATTCTTCACTTCGGCCTAAACTTCTGGCCAGATCAAAAGCACTCGTGCCTTTCTTGAGTTGCTCATCTACCCACCACTCACGGGTAAGATCAATGCCGACCTCTTTTAGAACTTCTTGAATCACTTTGAAATAGAGAGGTTCGGTATCCACAAGCGTTCCGTCGCTATCCCAAAAAATAGTAGAAAATTTCATAAGGTTAATATAGCAGAATGATCCAAAATCCGGAGAATGGCGGAAGATAGACATGATCAGCTCTCCCTGTTGGGCTGCTTAACAAGATGCACTTGGAACTTTAGACTGGGCTGCTTTGAAAGTCGACCTCACTCAAGCCAAAAAGTTCTTGTCATGTTAATCAAATGGACATATAATCTATAATATGAGTAAAAAAGTTAAAAAAATGGACACATCGGCTCTGCCCCCACTCCCTCCAAAAATCAATTTGAGGGAGGTAGAAATTTTGGAAAAAGCTCTAAAAGCGAATATTGCCTTAGCCGAACTAAATGGCCTGGTGCTTTCGATTCCAAACTATGAAATCCTGCTCGCCCCACTCACCGCACGCGAGGCTGTAGCCAGTAGCGAGATCGAAAGCATCTACACCACCACTCTGGACATTCTTCAAGCAGAACTATTCCCTGAAGACAAACTACCCAAGGAACAAAAAGAAACTTTGAACTATAAACAGGCGCTTTTGGCAGGCTATGAGTCAATTTTAAGTAAAGAGTTCATCAGCACAAATCAAATCGTAGACATCCAAAAAGTACTTGAGCCCACCAAGGCCGGGATTCGAAAACTACCAGGAACCGTTATCGTGAATGGCTTCGGTGAAGTAATTTATACACCTCCTCAAGGCGAAGCTCTGCTGCGCACTCTTTTGAAAAACTGGGAGGATTATTGCAACGAAGCATCGGAAGTGGATGCGCTCATCCGCATGGCCATACTCCACTATCAATTTGAATCCATACATCCATTTTATGATGGGAATGGAAGAACGGGACGAATTTTAATGGTGCTGCAGCTTATTCTCGAAAAACGCCTCCGCTTCCCCATTTTATTTTTGTCAGGTTATATTCTAAAAACGAAGCGGCGATACTACGAACTACTTCAGAAAGTTCGTACAGAAAACCTATGGAAAGAATGGATCGTTTACATTCTAGAGGGGATAGAAAAACAGTCTTTAGAAACTTCTCAACGGATTTTGGCGATCAAAAAACTCATTGAAGATACTAAACATCCTTTAACCGTAGAGGGTCGCCCAGCCAAAGGCTGGTTTCCAAAAACCATTTCAGGAGATATTCTGGACTATTGGTTTAGCAGAGCCTTTTACTCGCAAAAAGACATGGTTAAAACTCTCGATATCAACCGAAAAACAGCCGCAAAGTACCTCGATGGTTTTTACAAAAAAGGATTCCTTGAAATGAAAGTGATTAAAAAACAGAAAATCTACTTCAATCCAAAATTTCTTGAGCTATTGAGCTAGGTTTGGCAGGACAGCGTGGAATTAGTTCGAACGTTTACACAGCACAAAACTTGGACTAAATTAGTAAAGAAGTAACTTAAATTCATGAAACTTAAAATTCACTTTATCAGCCTCTCTCTTCTGTCTATGTTGCTAATATCTTGTGCTACACAAAATGAAATTAATAATGTGGATGAAGCCGAAAGCAAAGAAGGAGAGGCACTGTGGACAGTGGAGGGAACTTACGACGTCGGTGAGCCAAATACTCTCATGGGTGGTGTCATAATATTCAAGATGAATGAAGAAAGCAGTGAGTATCTAGCCACACAGGTTGAACACGTCTATGGCCATCCAGACTATTTCTGGTTTTCAAATTGGGAGGAAGCTCAAGCCGCCTTTGGTCTCGACATAGAAGCCATATTTGAAGACAGCGTAGGCAATGACAACTGTTACGAAAAAATTGAGGGTGACGCAACAATCACAGTAACAAACTTCAAAGCATTAATGAGAGAAACTGCAGGCTACAACAAGATGGAATTCGTAGATTTAGTCGAGGTATCACCTTACAAATACAGTAAGAGCTGTAATTAATATGGCAGGGCCAGAAGGAATCGAACCCTCGCTAACGGTTTTGGAAACCGGTGTACTACCACTATACGATGGCCCTATAGGGTGTGGCTACGCCACGTTGTCGCTTAGCGGAAGGATTCTACACTAGCGCGGCAAGCGACGAAAGAAAAACTTCTTATAATACTTCACCGCATCGGACACATGGATACGCATGGTTTTTTTAGTGAAGAAAGACAGAATGCCGCCGGAAGAAAGGCGCTCGTCGTTGTGGAGGGCTTCGGTCTCACCCACAAAGTGTACTTCATAGCCGCGAGACCAAGCTTTGCGGCAGATATCCACATCAGACATAAATAAAAAATAGCGTTCGTCGTTGGGCTTCAAGGCATCCCAGGCTTTGCGAGTGAAAACTTGAAAGGCGCCGGTGAGCCAATCCACAGGCTCGGACTTGTAGGCATCTTTGTCCCACATGAGGTAACTGCGCATGCGACTTTTAAACAGGCGCCGCAAAAAAGTGCGCTTAATAAAAAGATCGAGCGGACGTGGGAACTTTCGGTAATTATCTTGGATGCGGTCATCGGGATAGCGGAGCCGCGGGCCGACAATACCCACTTTAGGGTGAGCTTTTAAATAATCGAGCAAAACTTTAAAGGTGTCTTTTCGCACCACAATGTCCGGGTTCAAAATGCAGAGAAACTCTCCTTTCGCGAGGGCAAACCCAAAGTTATTTCCTTGCGGGTAGCCTCGATTTTCAATCTCAAAGTACCGGAGCTCAAAACAGCCCGACGCACAACGGACGTCCCCATCGTCAAAAGGAATTTTTCCATTGGAGCCGACTTTTCCGTTATTAATAACCAAAACCTCCGTTTTTTCCGGAAGCCACGCGTTTTTTAATGCTTCCAAATTCGCCGCAACTTCGCGCGGACTGCCGTGATGCAAAATGACAATTGAGATGTCCATATTGTTGTGGCTTACAGAAAATGGCTGAGCATCTTTTGAGGCGATGCCTGCCTAGAACTACGCCGCCCCGGAACGAAAAGCAAGGTTTTCATGCCTCCTAAAAAGACTTTGGGATGACACAAAAGCATATAAATTCCCTTGAAAAATTCGTAACTCAGCATGGCCAATATCGTCCGCAGCCCATACCGCCAGGTGAAATTGTTCTTGAGCAGCAAAAAATGATTTTTATAGGAATGGGCTCGTCCATAATCACGCTTACTTTTGTCGGCCCGACTGAGTGCCCGAAACGAATGGCCTTCTTTGTTGGACACACTACGCGCATGCCAAGCCCACACTTCGGGGAAAATGGCGATTTTTTCATCCATCCAGCGAAGGCGGTAAGAAAGATCGATGTCCTCTTTGTACATCCACATCCGCGGATCGAAAAGTGGCTTTGGCGCGGCCTTCACGCGAATCAAAAAAACCGCCCCCGAAACACCGAAGACGTCGTTTAAGCTGTCATCATACTGACCACGATCCACTTCCCCATGACCTCTATCGTAAAAATGATGCCGCCGCTCCGCCACAATTCCCAGCGAATCGATGACATTCGTTTTTCTGTGATTGGGAATGTCCCAGTGATGACACTTCCCTGCACACAGCGTGAGCTTGGGATCCTCCTCCATGCGCTTCACAAAAGTTTTCACGCTGGCCATGTCCATCAGCACATCGCTGGTGACCACTAAAAAGTATTTATGCCCCGGAAAGCGACGTAAAATTTCCGTGTAGGAACGCCCATAACCAATATTCCCCTCAGGGTGACGAACGTAATGAAAATCCGGATACTTTTTCTGAACAAAATCACGCACTTCATCGTTCCAGGCCGTGTCTAAAACGGCCACATCGGCCGATAAATTGAGTCGCAGCTCTTCCAATGCCGGCAGGCTCTCTCGCAGAAGAGGTAAATCGTTAAACGTGTTGAGTCCAATAAGAACTTTGTGCATCAGTCGGCAAGCATCAAGAATCCGCTAAAATGACTTTCGTAGGTCTCCGTTTTGCTCTTGGCCGCAGCCCCTAAAAATCCTTCCAAAAAGTCTTCGAATTGAAGTGCCTCTTCACTCACTTGCAAACTGAGTTGTTCACGAAGCGCACGCAAGGTTCCCGCAAACACGGCCACCCCTTTCGCGTCCACCAGGATCAAACCCTCCGCTACAGCGTCAGCTGTAGTCTGAGCCGCCCCCTCCCCGACTAACTTTTCATTCAATTTTTGATAAAGCTCGCTCTCGGCAACAGTTTCGCCATCCGCCTCCCAATCCACGACCGTGGAAAGCACCAAACGGTCGCCCTCCACTCCATAAACAATTTGGATAGGGCTGGAAGTAAGAGCACCGGGCAAAGGAGATTCACTGCTTTGTGGCAAGGTGGAAAGATCAATTTTAACACGTCCAAAAGTCTCCTCTCCCCACGTCACGGTGTCTTTGCTCACCGCACCCGGAAGCGCTTGCTCAAAAACCAAAAGTAGTCCGCTGAGTTGCCCATCAAGTTTATTTACAAACTCCTTAGCGCTGTCCACGTTGGAACTCACGTCCACAAAAATAGTAATTCCCGGTATGGCGGCTTCTCCATTCTGATGCAAAACAAGCGCGTAACCTTTATCAAGAAAAGTCAGAATCTCCTCATCAAAATCCATGCCAAAGTAAGCACGCACCGCCTCTCGAAGTCCATCCAGTGTGGAAGTGTCACCTCCCAAGGCATCGGCCTGGGCAAAAGTTTGCTGAAGCCCGTAAGATTCAAAGTAAGCCATAAGCCCCTCAGAAGGAACTTCCTGAAAAAGATAGGGCTCCGATTTAGGCACGGCATCAAAAGAAATCCCATTGTCTTTGGCGTCATCTTTGTTGGCCTTCACCCACGCATCAAACCGAAATCCTTTTTCTTCGGCGCGAACCACAAAAACCTGTTTCTCAATAATCGAAGGGATGTCACTCACGGAAAAACCACCCGGCAAACTCACCTCCCCCACGTAAAGTGCCGGGTAAAGAATCCCATAGAAAACGTAGTCGCTGCCAAGTTCGCTGAGCATGTCTTGGTACTCATCCTCCTCCCAAAGGCTGCCGTCTTTTTCTTGTCCCACCATCCCCAGCAAATTTTCGGGGCTGTTCGTCATGAACAAAAGATCCTCAAAAATCGTGATGTAAATGCTCGCCTCCGAATCAACATAGGCCTCCACTTCGCTGAGTTTTTTGATGGAGAGTTGCTCGGCATCCACCAAAGTTTCCAACACTTTTTCCATTTGCTCCGGGTCCAGCAAAGTCACCACCGTGAAGGTGTCCCCTTCTTCATCTCCGACATCGGGTCGAAGTGCATAAACCATGCGGAACCGATCCCCAAAAGCAGGCTGAAGATCGCGTTCAAAGTCGAGCCCCACCGTTCCAAATTGAGCATCCAAAGTTTCCGTTGCCGTTTCGGAAATTCTATCCTCATCGCCCAAATCACGTTCCAAGGCCGTAATGGCTGCGTACTGCCCATCCTCGCGAGAAGAATAGGAAGAAATCACACCCACGTCGGCGGGAATATAGGCCTCCGGAACCAAACCAAGATCACTGGAGTAAACACTTTCATCCACTTTGCCACCGCACGCGGAAAGAAGAAGCGTCGATCCCGCTGCAAGCGCCAAAAAAATGCTGGAAAGCTTCATAAAACGTGCCGCCACAGTATCACGAAAAAATCCGGGCGTGAAGCGCAGTTTCCCCTGCCAGTTCGGGGTGAAACGCACTTCCCCACACCTGCCCCTGCCGCACCAAAACCGGCACGCCTCTCTCCTCCGCCAAAACCTCCACCCCCTCCCCCACTTTTTTGATTTTCGGCGCACGAATAAAATGGCCACGCTCCGTCATAAAACTCGCGCTCTGCCGCCCATACGCGTTCCGCTCCACTTCCACATCAAGGAGTCCATAACGCGCCAACAAAATCAGTCCAGCACACGTGCCATAAATCGGAAAATCCGCAGCATGATTCTTGAGCCACTCCTCAAGCCCATATTTTTTCATAAACAAATCCATCACGGTGCTTTCCCCACCGGGAATAATGAAGCCCGTGAGTCCCTCCGTGTCCTCAAGTGTTCGCACTTGTTTGTGAGGCAGTCCGAGCTTATCCAAAATCTGCTCGTGCTCAAAAAAATCTCCTTGAAGGGCTAAAATTCCAATCATAAAAGGCTGCCTACGGCACTCCGCACTTTAGACCTTAAATCACCCAAACCATCTACTACCCTTCTTTTCAAGGAGCTTCCAGTAATGTCATTAATCTCTTCTCCACTAAAACGCGGTGTGTAAAGCATACCTCCACAGGTTACACTCCTTCGCAGATCTGTCAACAAAATGGCTCTCTTTAGACACAAGTTGAGCTAAAAAACTTTACCGCACACACACTTGACCTCTAAAGCAGTTTACTGTAAACTTTGCCATATATTTACTGTAAACTCTCTTGAACGACGTGCAAGAACAAATTTTAAACCTACTGAGAAAGAGACCCTTAAGCCCTTCTACAATCGCTAACCGGCTCAACATCAGTCGGCAGGCATTGCATCGTCATTTAAAAGTCCTGTTAAGAAACGGGCGAATAAAAAAAGAGGGGCTAGTCCCACACATCGTTTACTCTCTTTCAAGGGGCAGTTCGGAAAGTCGCGTACAGGAAACATACGTTTTCTTTAGGGAGACTATTTTACCTAAATATCTGAAGAAAAATCCGTTCGAAAAAATGTACAAAAAATTCTGTTCCAAAAATAAAAATCTAGGAGCCCACGATTTTTCTTTTATGCTGGACAGTGCAGCCGTTTATTCTTCAAACATTGAAGGGAACTCTCTCAATTTTAATTCATTTTTAAACAGTCGCTTACAGCCAAAGAAAGTCCGCCCAAAAGAAGCCCAAGAAATTGAGGATTTAGTCGGCGCATACACCTTCAGTCAAGCTCACACGCTGAGTGAGAAAAATATGCTCCGAGCGCACGCACTTTTGAGTAAAGAGTTTTTGAGCAAAACGCGACAAGGCATTTATAGGAAGGAACCTGTGGGCGTTTTTTCCTCCCGGGGTCTTGAGTATTTGGCAATTGAATCGGAATTAATAAACACCGAAATGGCAACTTTATTTGAAGCAATCAGTATGTTAATTAAAGAAAAATTGACCCCACTGGAAACCTTTTTTTGGGCCTCTTGGATCCATTTGATGATGGCTTTAATCCATCCTTTCTCCGATGGGAATGGGAGGATCTCACGCCTTTGTGAAAAATGGTTTTTAGTAGAGAAACTGGGGAAGATCCTGACATTTCTACCCAGCGAAGAGCACTACTTTAAAAACAGACCGATGTATTACTCGGCACTGAAGTTAGGCGTGAATTATTGGGAAACAGATTTCAAAAAGTCCGGAGTTTTTATTAAGCTCTTACCCAAAGCCCTTAAACCGTGATCAACCTATGAAAATTTTCCTGAAAAAATTCGGCACGGTACTGATTTCAAGACCCTCCGGAAAAGAGCGGAAGTAGATTTTCAGAATATAAATGGCTTGCTTAAGGCAAGAAGAAGCATTGCTACTAGGCACTAGAAAAGCACGCGTTGATGCAATGGCCGAAGATGGAGTTCCGATCGAGCCTTTCGAGGTCAATATGCGCGAATACTTGGCCAATCCCTCCGCCGCCGATGAATTGACTCATGCAAGAGTCGCCCACTGGAACGCAGTCGGAGAGTCCGATGAAGTCTATAGAAAAATCGCCGCTCTACTTTGTGAACAAGATGAGGATTCCAAAAGACTGAGGAGGAATTAGATGCCGCGTTCCTGCATCCTCACAACGCCCTCACTAATCTCCAATCCCGGCATCGCCTCCCCCAATCCCTCTGAAATTTCCGCCAGCTTTTTCGCATCCTTGAAATGAATCACCGCCTCCACTGCCGCCCGTGCCATTCGTGCGGGGTCCGCAGACTTAAAAATCCCGCTTCCCACAAAAACACCGTCACAGCCGAGTTGCATACAAAGCGCGGCATCGGCAGGAGTTGCAATACCACCCGCCGCGAAATTTACAACCGGCAGTCGTCCCAAATTTTGGACTTCTTTCACGAGCTCCAAAGAAACTCTCATCTCTTCAGCCCGTTTCCGCAAATCGTCTTCAGAAAGATTCTTCAACTCGGCAACCTCCGCCTTCATGGTTTTAATATGCCGCACCGCTTCGATAATATTTCCGGTGCCCGCCTCGCCCTTCGTTC
>CAYHTG010000037.1:0-10982 GCA_964359495.1 uncultured Candidatus Peribacteria bacterium | reverse complement strand
AAAGAAAATCATGAAAGGCTTCACGCAAACAATCATCGAAAATGCAATTGCCAAAGGAAATACGAGCGCGAACGCACTGATTGAAAAAATCGATGGGAAAATCATAAATGAGACCGGCCTCGACTTAGGACCTTTGGAGTATCTCGCCACAGGAATTTCGAATTTTAAGGCCTCGGCTTATGGCCGCGACTTCAATATACGGAAAGGACTCAATGAACATTTCGACAATATTCTCATCCCACCCGGAGCAACTTTTAAATTCAATTCCTTCCTCGGACCCATGACGAACAGCGCGGGTTGGCTGAATTCACAAGCCATTTTTGGTGCAAGCCTCAAAAGCGTCCCGGGTGCAGGAATTTGCCAAGTGTCTACTACCGTTTACAGGGCAGCCTTAAACGCCGGGCTCGATATTCAAGAGCAACGAAATCACAGTTGGTATGTGAGCTTTTATAAGGCTTATGGCGATGGCCTCGATTCCACCATTTTCCCGGGTTCTCAAGATCTCGTTTTTGTGAATAACACCAACAATTACATTCTGATGGAGGCTTACGACAACGGTTACGACGCCGTGGTGAGTTTTTATGGAGAAAGCGACGGTCGCATCGTGAGCCTCGATGGCCCCTTCACCACGAGTAACCAAACCGACGAGCTCCTTAGCGCCTTGGGGGCACTAAGTTCCAAACAAATCGCATGGAAGCAGGTGATTTCCTGGCCCGATGGTCGCAGTGAAACGAATTGGCTGCTTTCAAGCTACAATAAAGGGACCGTGACTCAATATTAGTGAACTTTTGATTTTCTTTTTTGCCGACCTTCTTTATACTGCCGGCATGCGAGTTGCTATCAATGGATTTGGCCGAATCGGACGCATGATTTTTCGGGCCTATTTAACAAAGCTAAAACAGGACGGGGCCGCCCCTTTTGAAATCGTCGCGATTAATGATTTGGGCAATCCTGAACAAACCGCGCATTTACTTAAATACGACTCCAACTACGGACCCTTGCCCATGGAGGTGAAGGGTGAAGATGGCAAACTTATTGTCACGCACGACACTGGGCATAAAATAGAATATAAGTTGGTGCAAACACGCGAACCCACCGAGTTGCCGTGGAAAGAATTAGGAATCGATTTGGTGATTGAATGCACCGGTGCGTTTACGAGTCGGGAAGGAGCGTCGAAGCACCTCACCGCAGGAGCCAAACGTGTGATGATTTCCGCTCCGGCCAAAGACGCCATCGATAGAACCATGGTGATGGGAGTGAACAACAAAGACTACAACCCTGCCACGGATTTTATTGTTTCCAATGCAAGTTGCACCACGAACGGTCTGGCGCCGGTGGCCAAAGTTCTTCATGACAATTTCGGAATTAAGCGCGGCCTCATGACCACCATTCACGCCTACACAAACGACCAAAACCTTCACGACAACGACCATAAAGATTTTCGCCGCGCTCGTGCCGCTGCCCTCAACATGATCCCATCCTCCACCGGCGCCGCTAAAGCCCTCGGCCTCGTGATTCCCGCTTTGGAAGGAAAATTACACGGCATTGCCATTCGTGTTCCGGTGTCTGTCGTTTCCCTTGTGGACCTCGTGGTTGAACTCGACAAAGAAGTCACCGTGGAATCGGTAAACGCGGCCATGAAAGCAGCCGCAGATTCACCCGTGGAAGCGGGCGGACTGAAAGGCATCCTGGGCTACTGCGACGAACCTCTCGTTTCTACCGACTTCAAAGGCGACACCCGTTCCAGCATCTTTGACTCCCTTGAGACCCAAGTCCTGGACGGCCACCTCATTAAAGTGCTCTCTTGGTATGATAACGAATGGGGCTATTCCTGCCGATGCATAGACCTCGCCGCCTACATGGCGAGCAAAGAAAACTAGACTCCTTCTTCAAGGGTACACGATCGAACCTTGAAGCGATCGCTGGGGAGACATACAAGCGCTTCGTTGAGGTTATCAATACGATACTGAAGAGATTTAGACGGATATAAAGCAAAAGCAATCCGAGCAATATCAAGATAGCGGCGAATGAGGTCTTCGATGATTGCGTCATTTTCAATGTTCTCTTCCTGAGGAGCGCGTGCAATGGCTCGAATGTAAAGGTCAATAGCGTTCATTTGTTGAACAAGGGCCATCACACGATTTTTAACATCTCCCGCAAGAGCACAATCTATTTCGAGTTGCTTGGCCGCAAAATTGAAGCGAAGAATATCCGAATCAAATTCACGTGAAAAGGAACCCGATGAGTTTTTTAATCTCGAATCGGCCAATTTACCACGAGCCTGAACTTCTGAAACAGCATAACGACGAAGCTCAATCTCCGGAGGCCTTTTTACTGTAGCCAACATCTCTTTCGCACCTCCTTGAAGGATCACTTGTTGTTCAAAAGCGTTTTTTAAATATCTTTCAACCCGACCTTGCATGTGTAAACAACGGGCTTGCATCTCACGCGCCAAATCTTCATGAAGTTCAGGGATTTCCGGTCTCAATTCTAAGAGTTCATTATATTCATCAAGAAGGCCACTTCTCTTCATCTCAAATTCTTCATCCGAAAGCTCGGCAAAAGTTACAATTTTCTGAAAAAAGGCGGAGAGGGAGAGCGTCCAAAGAAGCATTTGAACAAGATGACCGTCAGAGGAAGGAAAATTGTGGCATTGTGCGATCAGTCCGGAGTGCTCCAGAATTGCCAGCTGAGGCTTAAGATCTTTACTCTCTAAAAGTCGATACCTCCCCCATTCCATCGCTAAGCGCTGCTCATAACTTAATGGAAATCCGTCCAATTGTCCGTAGAGTTTTTCTGCGGCATCCAAAAACTGCGGGTCACGAGTATTTAAAAAGGTCCAAGCCATGTCGAGATAAAGTTGAATATCGGTTTCATTTGGCTCACCCTCACGATGCCATTGAAGGTAGAATCTATGGTAAACACGCCGAGCTGCTGAATTGAGTCCTTGGTCCAAAAAATAAACACCTAAGCTTTCGATCAAACGCGCTGTTCTTTCACGATAGGGTGAACTCCTGGGATTTAAGGTCAAAAGATGCGCCAGTTCAGCTTGAACACTCTGGAAATCCTCATCACTAAGCTCCGTTGGTAATTGCTGTGTTCCTGATTTATACACGTGCTCAAGAAGGTACAAGGAAAAACCTTCCTCGCTCACAGGAACAAAAAGTTCCATCGCTGAAGCTCCAGCTTGTGCGGACAAGTGATGATTTTCAGCTCCTGAAATAAATATGTAATCCGATTTCATAGCTTCCAGGGCTTCATCAAAAGTTTCACGATCCACCCCCATGCCGGCGGAGACATGTTCATATATTTGCCACAATTCTTCAGAACCAATAGGCTGACGAATCCAAGCTAAAATACCTAAAATTCGACGTGCATAGGGAGGTATTTTATCGGATCTCAATTTAGTACCCAAATCCCCCGTGCTGGTACATCTTATTGCTTCAACTGAAAATTCTGTTCCCCCGCTAAAAATAGTCAAAGCGGGTGCAAATACATGAATCAAATTCCGTGGAGTCAAAGGGAAAGCTTCCATTCCAGGTTCCTGAAGTACTTTTACGAGAGCCGCTTCTATAACATCCGGATTCCGATTCGGGTGCCCTCGATTTGCCTGTAAAATCAATGCGACAGCTTGTCCCTTATCCAATGCACCAAGTTTTAAAACATTTCCACCAGAAAGCTGACCCGTATGGATAAAACGGAAAGGGGTTCCCTGCAAAACATTGCAAAGACGCGAAAAACATTCTTGTTCCTGATGACTCAAACTCCCGCGATCTAAAAGAAGAAGTAGGTCGCGTGTCCAACTTTCTGGAGCTATTAAAAAATCAGAAAACGCGGTTTTTACAGCTTCGTCAGAAGAGAATTCATCTATTTGATCTGCCCCAAGAAAGTGGAGAAAACCTCGAATATGAGGCAAGGCACCTTTTCCCATCGGAGGAAAATCATAAGTTCTGTCAGAAAATAAATTTTTTACGTAACGTATAAGTGCGGACCGCCCGTAGCCCTTTCCGGGGGCATCCAGGTGCAGCACATTGGTCGATGTTGAACCAACCTGAGCAAAATCGATTAATTTACTACACAGATCTTGCCTACCCATAAGCTCCTGCGCTTCCAAAGCTCCCGCTTGATCAACGGAAGTCCTCAAATACTGAATAGGTCCTCCCTTCGCCAAAAAAGTTCCCCATTCCAATCGATTTCCGGATTCTGTTAAATAATCGCCACCAAAAAGAATATCCCCATCCTTAAAACCCGGCGCATGAGACAAGCGTGCTTCGTGAACAATAGCTTGACTCGAACGGTCGCGGACCAAGCAATCTCTGTAAGGTGTATCCAACATCGCTTTTGCATAGTCCACGCCTACTTGAACGGACAAACCGGCGGCTTGCACGGCAAGAGCCGCCTCCTTACAAAACCGGCTAATGAGCTCCTTGTTGTCCGGGTTTTTTGGGCTTTTACGGCAAAGTACGTGCAAAGTTTCCGCATCTTGTTTGAGCACATAAAAATCTCTGAATCGAAGATCACTCAGTAGTGCCAATATTCGCTTGGCCGCTTCGGCATATTTTTCCGGCGCCTGGGCTAAGTCGGCCATGTAATGATCCGGATCATTTTTAAAATCGACTAGATTTCCCATACGAATACCAATGGCCGTTATCCCTAAATCCGGCTGAGGTGCTTCAGCCAGACTACTTAAAGAACCTCGCGCATGCAGAGAGTGAACAAGGCCTAAAGAAAGTCCTGAGACCAAGGGTTCACTAGTCCCGGGATGCGCCACTTGTTTATTTAAAAGCGAAGACTTGAAAGGACCTTTCGCTTTTCCCCGTGTCTGTCTGCTTTCCTCATCCAAGAGCAGAATCCCTCTCTCTGCTGTTTTTTGAAGCTTGAGGGCTTTGACCCAACCTTCACCTAAAACAACAGTATACCCCTGATCGGATCCTTCCGGCCCAGTGAAAGTTCCTATCTTCACTTCCCCCACTTTCACCGCTTGAACTCCGGTGCTGAAAGTGAAGTTCCCATCGGGGTAAAGTTCGAGATTGAGTCCATAACGACGCATCTCTCTTGGAGCAATTCCTGTAGAAATTTTTACCGTTTCTATGTGAGCCAGAAATGCAGCTAACCTCTCAATATCAAACGATGTGTCTTCTGTTTTTTCCAGAAAAAACGCATATTGATCTCCGGCAGGCATTTGTAACATAGAAACGCCAAACTCCTTTCCCAAGGCAAAAAGTATCTCTTGCATATGTTGGTCCAGTTTCTGCCTCAGAGTTTGAGAAACGCTATTTTGAAAGTTTGAATAGCCGTTAAGATCCATAACCACTACTGTCCCGGCTCCGAGTGAACGTAAACTTTCCTTCCCATATACATTGGCCAGAAGGTTTTGTCCCGTAAGAGTCTTATCGGTTTGGAGACGAGCCTGAGCCACCTCCATAAGATGAGAGACATAGGGCTCCGCCCAAGGGGCTCCACTGAGAAGCCTCCAAAGCGCTTCAAAGCCAATCTCATCCACGGTTCGGTTAAAAGCACGCAGGCTTGGCGAACTGAGTGCCTGACCCACTTGATGAGTTAAACCTTCACGTAAGGCGGCCACAGCAGGAGGCACCTCTTCATTAGGACGAACTCTTTTTCTTCGAAGAGCACCTGATGCAACCGACGGTACCGAAATACCCTTACTAGACATAACAAAGTTAAAGGGGAGAGATTATAGCAAATAGGTGACATATAAGCAATTGGTGTTGCTTCGCTCTGCGTACCTGTAAATTCTTGCCTTTTATCGATTGGCAGGTTATATTCCTCTGGCCTGAAGGAACACTATGCACACACAAGACAACAGGAAAAATCAAGTTTTGAATGCCATTATTGAGCATTTCATAAAAACCGCGGAGCCCGTAGGTTCCAAAACGATTATTCTCACTTATAACTTTAAAGTGAGCCCGGCCACCGTGCGAAACGACATGGCCACCCTTGAAGACGAAGGAATGATCATGCAGCCCCACACTTCCGCCGGCCGTGTCCCCACTGATAAAGGCTACCGTTTTTACGTGGATGAGTTGGCCGATTACGATCAAGCTAAAATTCTTGCCCATAAGACCATTCATACTTTAAGAGAAAGGGCGCGAGCGGACTTGGCCCGCGAGCGTGTGCATGAAGCGGTACAGCTTCTTTCCGAGGCCACTCCCAATATGGCCTTCGCCACTATTCCCGAAAACACACGGACTTTTTTCATGGGCTTTTCCAACATGCTCCGTCAACCCGAGTTTTTGCAATCTCCCCTACAGGCCTCCCAAGTCATGGAAGTGATTGAAGACCGAGATCATTTTCTAAGTGCCCTTCAGAACCTTCACACGGAAGGTGAACCTCGCATTTTCATCGGCGAAGAAAATATCCTTCATGGAATCGACAGCTGTTCGTTGATTGTTTCCCGCTACCATTACGATGGCTATGAAGGGGCCATTGGAATACTTGGTCCCAAACGCATGCCCTATGCCTACAATTCCGCTATCCTTCGTGAAGTGCGCGATCTTTTAGAAAATAACCAATTATGACTAAACAACAAACAAATCAAGAACTGGAAAAACTGCGAAACGACCTCGCAGTGATGACCGAAACAGCCAAACGTGCCATGGCGGATTTGCAAAATTACAAACGCCGCACCGAAGAAGAACGTGGCGAAATTCAAGTTTTTGCCAACCTCCGACTTCTTCAGGCTATCTTCCCCGCCCTGGATAATTTTACGCGCGCTTTCGAAGCCATACCGGAAAATCTTAAAAACGACGATTGGGTGAAAGGCATTCAAGTGATTGAAGCCGGCCTTCTCACCAGCCTTAAGTCGCTAGGCCTTGAAAGTATCGATCAAACGGGCGTCCTTTGCGATCCCAATATTCACGAGGTCCTCATGGAAGGCGCAGGTCCCGCCGGTCAAGTCGTCCAAATCTTCGAAAAAGGCTACCGCTACAACGGAAAAACCATTCGTCCCGCAAAAGTGATGGTGGGCCGGAGCTAAGCGAAGGCGAGCTAAAGCGTAGCGCAATATAAAAAAGCTATAAACTCCCTTATGAGATACAGTAATCCCGGCGAACGCAACATTGATTCTCTTGTCGGATGGTCCAAGCGAGCATTGGAAGACGTAAGGACCTTACATCCAAACCACAAACAATTAGTTTTACTCAACGGAGGAATCTACAGTGAAGAGGCGGCTCACCTCGCCGCGCAGCGTCAACACACACGCCAACAGCTTGCTGAACCTCTTCGTGAATTTGGAGGAAGACTAAAAAGTCTCATAGATCTACTCCCGGAAATGGAAACTGCCGAAGTGGAAATGGAAATCCGTGATTTGAATATTCTCCTTTTAAGTCGCTTAATTGCATGTGGCCGTGAGGTTCGCAAAGAAGATGCTCCTAAAATCAAAATAATGAATTGACGGATTCGCTTTAGCACACTACACTAGCGAGTGCTAACACGCCGCCGCGAAGCGGATGGCGCTACTACTAATAACAACAGCTATGTCAAAAATCATTGGAATCGATCTCGGAACAACCAACACTTGCTTTGCCGTCATGGAAGGCGGAGAGGCTGTAGTCATCCCAAATGTCGAGGGTAAGAATACCACTCCGTCCATTGTAGCCACCAAAGACAATGACCGTTTGGTCGGAGAACCCGCCAAGCGCCAAATGGTGATGAATGAAAAGAATACCATTTTTTCTGCCAAACGTCTCATTGGACGCAAGTTTGAAGAAGTCAAAAAAATCATCGACCGCTTCCCTTTTGAAGTAAAAAAAGGAAAGACCGGTGAATGTCTGATTGTGCTGGATGGCAAAGAGCGCAAGCCAGAAGAAATTTCGGCTATGGTGCTGCAAAAAGTAAAGGCCGATGCGGAAAAGTATTTGGGTGGAACGGTGGATCGCGCGGTGATTACCGTGCCCGCCTACTTCAACGATTCCCAAAGACAAGCGACTAAGGACGCGGGTGAAATTGCGGGACTCACCGTGGAACGAATCATCAATGAACCCACCGCGGCCGCCCTCGCTTACGGAATCGACAAGCACACGGGCGACAAAAAAATCGCCGTCTTTGATTTGGGAGGAGGAACTTTTGACGTTTCCATTTTGGAACTGGGCGAAGGCGTTTTCCAAGTACTGTCCACCAACGGAGACACTTTCCTCGGCGGAGACGATTTCGACATCGTACTCATGGATTACCTCGCCGATGAATTTAAAAAACAAGAAGGCATCGATTTGAAGGAGGACAAAGTCGCTTTACAGCGACTGAAAGAAGCCGCTGAAAAGGCAAAGATTGAGCTCTCGTCTCAGCACGAAACGGAAATCAATCTGCCTTTCATTACGGCCGACAAAAACGGACCCAAGCACATGGTACTTAAACTGTCTCGTAGTAAACTCGAGGACCTTACTGCTGCCCTCATTGAGCGCTGCGTAAAGCCCTGCAAGCAAGCCATTGAAGATGCCAAAGTTTACGTGAGCGACATTCAAGAAGTGGTGCTCGTGGGAGGAATGACGCGTATGCCCGCCGTTCAAGCCAAAGCCAAGGAAATTTTTGCGAAAGAACCTCACCGCGGAATCAATCCCGATGAAGTGGTTGCCCTCGGTGCCGCCATCCAAGGCGGAGTTTTGCAAGGCGATGTGAAGGACATTTTACTTCTCGATGTCACTCCTCTTTCGCTCGGCCTCGAAACTCTGGGCGGTGTGATGACGAAACTCATCGAAATAAACACCACCATCCCCACCACCAAATCACAAGTATTTTCCACCGCTGCCGACAGCCAAACTTCCGTGGAAGTGCGCGTGTATCAAGGCGAACGTCCCATGGCAGCCGACAACAAGTTCCTGGGAACTTTCCAACTCGATGGCATTCCCCCTTCCCCCCGCGGCATGCCTCAAATTGAGGTGAGCTTCGACATCGATGCGAACGGAATTCTCCACGTAAAAGCCATGGACAAGGCCACGGAAAAAACGCAACACATTACCATTACGGGTTCTTCGGGACTCAAAGAGGAAGAAATTGAAAAGATGAAAAAAGAGGCCGAAATTTTCGCCGAAGAAGACAAGAAAAAGAAAGAGGGTGTGGAAACTCGCATCAACGCCGAATCCCTCGTCTCTCAAACCGAACGCACTTTAAAGGACCTCGGTGAAAAAGTTCCCGCCGATGTAAAAACCGGCGTGGAAGCCAAATTGAAAGATTTAAAAGACGCCCTCGCCGCTGCCGAAACTTCTCCCGAAGATTTAAAGTCCAAGCACGAAGCCCTCGCTGAAGAAATCCAAAAGATCGGCGCGAGCATGTACCAACAACCCGCCGCAGGTGCTCCCGGTGCTGAAGCAGGTGAAAGCGGTGAAAGTGCCGCCGGAACGGATGACCCCGATGTGAAGGTTTACGAGAAGGGTGAGAAGCCGAAGGAGAAAAAAGAAGAATAGTCCTGAGCCCGTCTATAGTCACACATTGATAAAAAAACGGTTTTGGACTATCCTCAAATTAGTTATTGAAAGTCTTATGCCTATCGCACCAAAAATTTCGGCAGTGATGAAGAGAACCTATTCAGGACAAGTGGTTATTTCGCTCAATGGAAAAATACTTGGGATTGGAACAGATGCCCAAAAAGCACTTACTAAAGCAAAAAAAATTATGCCTGAAATCGAAAGAGAAGAGTTTCTCATTAGTACCATTCATACCGGAGTTCTTGCCTTCTAAAACCTTTTCATACATTGACGGTTGGCCAAAGCTTATGGTGAAGCTCAAGAAAGGAAAGAATCCAGCAAGGTACTTCTCATTTTTGGTAGATAGCGGTTCGGACTACACCATGCTCTGGCAAGGAGAGGCATTAACTTTAGGCATAAAATATGATGAAATTAAAAAACCTGAAATAAGAGCTGAAGTCGCTGATTTCGATGCTATTATTGCAAAAGAGACTACCATAGAATTGATCATCGAAGAGATGCATATAAAAATACCTGTTTTAATAGCAAAAGAAAAAGTGGAGCGGCTACTTGGAAGAAAAGGTTTTTTTGATCACTTCGATATTTTATTTCAAGAATCCAAACAACAGATAACCCTCACCCCAACATCATGAAAATCACCCCCATTGAATACGCGCTCTTCTGTGATTACGCCTCGATGTCCATAGATGGAAAACTGAACCTGGTCGGGATTTTCGAGCGCATGCTCACGAAGGATATACCGGCCATCCATCCGCAAATGTACGTGGTCTCAAAAATGCTGATCCCAAAAGGCAAACATTCCATCACCTTCACGCTCATGCAGCAGGACCGCGTGCTCGCCAAATCCACCGTTGAAAAAAATGTGGAAAAACCGCTGGGTGTACACACGCACTTTTGGAGCATTCAGGCTCTCAAACTTGAAACATGGGACCCTATTGAGCTTCAAATCCTTCTGGAGGGGAAGCAGATATTTGTGAAACGTCTGCCTTTGGTTCAGGTGAAGCAGAAGGCTCAGAGTTGAATGCTCTCGCCCGAGTCCAAAAACCACCTTGGCCGAATAAAGCAAAGGAACCCGGAAAATCTAAGTGGGTGATAAGTCTTTGGATATCTTCTCGTGGGATATGACTTCCGGACAAACCATGAAAAGTCGAAACATGGAGACAGTTTTCTAAACCAAACCGAGTTTCCAACACCCGCAGATAATCAGCCAAAGCTTGAGTCGGAGGAATTTCATCAGAAGCTGAGGCAAGTCCAAGATGAGCCTCATGCAAGACTTGAGCAGCCCTATCTCTAAACAATCGCTTTTGAGAAAAAAGTACAGAAAATTTAGGTTCAGGCAAGGGTTCAGGTTTTTTCCAACCCTTTTGTAAACGCAGCAAATCTTCAATATCGTCAGCCATTTGAGGTGATTAAGCTAAAAAACATTTTTAGCTTATAGCAACCTAGCGACGCCATCAAAGGAAATACTTGAATTCCCTACCTAATAGGCGTTATCCTCTTCGCACCAAACATTTTATGCTCGACCCTAAATTCATCATTCAA
>CAYHTG010000036.1:0-11067 GCA_964359495.1 uncultured Candidatus Peribacteria bacterium | reverse complement strand
TTAAGAAGCGGTTTAAGTATACCACTAACTCCTCCACTGTCACCCTTTCCTGCTTCATCGAATCCCTTTCCCTCACCGTAACCGCCCCATCCGCATCCGAGTCAAAGTCATAAGTAATGCACAACGGTGTTCCAATTTCATCCTGGCGGCGATAGCGTTTTCCAATGGCACCACTTTCATCGTATTCCGCTCGGAAGTGTTTTTTAAGATCGCGGTAGAGTTTGCTTGCCTGTTCGCTTTGTTGTTTTTGAAGAGGGAAAACAGCCACCTGAACGGGAGCAATCTTGGGATCAAAATGCATCACGTTTCGTTTTTCACCTCCCTCCAACTCCTCCTCTTCAAAAGCATCCACTAAAACCGTTAAAACGCTGCGAGTAAGTCCCCAGGCGGGCTCAACAACGTGAGGAACAAAGATTTCATTGGTTTCCGGGTCTCGGTACTGCATTTTTTCGCCGGAAAATTTAATATGTTGATCGAGATCGAAAGACCCTCGGTAGGCAATTCCTTGAAGCTCTCCCCAACCGAAGGGAAACTCGTACTCAATGTCTACGGTCATGGAAGAATAGTGAGACAGTTCCTCTTTTTCATGATTGCGAACCCGCATTTTCTCTTTTTTGATTCCAAGGGCGTAAAAAAAGTTCAGTGAATCTTCCACCCAACGGTCGAAATATTCTTTGGCTTGCTCCGGACGGACAAAATATTCAATCTCCATTTGTTCAAACTCTCGGGTTCGAAAAATAAAGTTACCCGGAGTGATTTCATTTCGGAAGGATTTCCCATACTGCCCTACCCCAAACGGAAGACGAACCCGCATGGAATCCAAAATATTCTTAAAGTTCACGAAAATTCCTTGCGCCGTTTCAGGACGTAAGTAAATTTGAGCAGCCGTATCCTCCAAAACCCCTTGATAAGTCTTGAACATCAGATTAAAAGCGCGCGGCTGAGTCCAATTGAGTTTCTTACATTTGGGACAAGGGATTTTTTCATCCATCACTTTATTGTAGATTTCGTCATTCGAAAGACCGGCAATGGTTGTCTTCAAATGCTCTTCCAAGAGTTTATCGCCACGAACACGTTCCTGACAGCTTTTACAATCCATCAAAGGATCGGCAAAATTTTGTACATGACCGCTGGCTTCCCAAACTCGAGGATTCATTAAAATGGCGCTGTCGAGGCCGAGCATGTCATCTCTATCTTCAATAAAAGTCTTCCACCATAAGTTGAGAATGTTCCGTTTGAGCTGCGCCCCGTAAGGTCCATAATCCCAAGTATTGGCCAGCCCTCCGTAAATTTCACTTCCGGCATACACAAAACCTCGCCTTTTGCAGAGGGACATCACGTCTTCCATCACTGGCATATTTCGGGGTTAAGTCCCCGATATTTTAGGCTAATTCTGTTCGAGAATCAAGTTACGCATTCTCCGGATAAGGAGGCATTACTGGAGCAGGAGCTTCCGGTGCGGGTGCGGGTGCGGGTGCGGGTGCGGGTGCGGGAGCAGGAACGGAACCTGCACCTGCCGGTGCAGTATTCATCTGAGCTTGCTTCTTTTTGAAATCATCCATCGCCCCACTCAAAACGCCAATAAAGGATTCCGCCGTTCGTTGGTTCATATTCACTCGAGAAACCACTTCAATGATAGGATTTGGCGTATTGGGAAGGAGGTAACCGAAGTCCAAAACCACTTCATTGGAATTGACGTTTACGGATACCGCATTAGAGTAAGTACCCTTTTGAACATCGTCGGGAACTTTGACTTGAAGTTGTTGTTGGGCCCCTTGAGCACCTTGAGGATTTGCATCGGCCATATTTTTTGAATTAAATGGGTAAATACTTAGTAACAGTATATCATAAAAATGTGGCAAGGTCGAGCACTTGCAAAAAAATATTTTGCGAGGAGAATGAGGTTACTTACCAAGCGGACACGAAGTGTCTGCTACCCAATAACGTGGCCAAAGGCCACAACATTATACCTAACCACGCCATTATGCTTTGCAGCCCAGTTGCTTGTTCAAAAGAAGGCCATCTTTGGATGGGTCTTGTTCTTTTCGTGATCGGTGCGGTTGTCTTATTGGAACGGTTTGATCTTATTCCTGCCGAAACCTGGGACTACCTTTGGCCCAGCATTCTTATTGTTACAGGTTTAAAGTTGATGATTTCCATGAAAGGGGGCAGTTCTTGTGAAGGAGATTCCTGTTGTTCTGAAGGATCTTGTGAAATGCCAATGCCCATGGTAAAAAAGCCAGTGAAAAAAGTTTCTCGTAAGAAATAGGTGCGGAATAAACCTCAAATTGAAGTCCTCTATGAAGACGACCATCTTTTGGCCGTTAATAAACCAGCGGGGGTCGTTTCAGTCCCCGCTCCTCATATTCCTGATTTTAAAACGCTGCAGGGACAAATACGCACTTGGGCCGTAGAGGAAGGCAAACCTTACAAGCCTTACCTTTTGAATCGACTCGATCGTGACACTTCCGGTATTCTCTTGTTGGGTAAATATCCGCGTGACCGCGAAGCCTTAGAAGCTATTTTTCAAGATTCTCGTACTCAAAAAACGTATCTTGCATTGGTGAAATGGGTTCCTAAACAGGCAGAAGGCTCTATTAAAATCCCCCTGGAAGCACGTACCAGTAAAGTGAAAGTACCTGCTGTTACACACTATAAAATCCTCAAAAAAATTGCCCATGCTTCAATTCTGGAAGTGCGAATTGAAACCGGCCGGCGGCATCAAATTCGAAAACACCTCGCCGCCATCGGCCACCCACTAATTCTCGATCGAGAGTACGGAGACCGGAGCTTTGACAACCTCTATCAAAGGCAAAATAAAGGCAAGGGTCGTTTCTTCCTTCATTCATGGAAAACTCGCTTCTATCATCCTTTCCTTAAAAAAGAACTGGAGATCGTAGCAGATGTGGATTATTAAGCTTCTGGACACATTCTTTGGCCAACTCCATTCGACACTTGAGGGCCGCCTTTTCTTTTTCAAGAAGATAGAGAAGACACTCCGGATCATAAGCACTATAGCGCCTTCCATCCCTATGGTTTTCGTAAGTAACCAGTCCCCGTTCCACCAAGCCCTCTAGAACAGAATAAACCGTAACTCTTTTCAAAATTGCTCGCTTGGCAAGCGCACTCACCGGGGAGGAACCCACTTGAAGAAGCAGCAAATACAATTTTGCTTCTTTTTCAGAGAGTCCCAATTGAACGAGTTTATTTTCAAACATGGGCATAATAAAAACTATGATTGTAGCATAGACATGCCTCATTTTTTGTAAAGCATTGGCTGTTGTCATGGCTGGATAACACTCTCCCTTTGAGTCCCTGTTGTTGGGGTTTCAACAACATGTTTTTGATCTAGAAGTCGAAACGAAGTTTTTGCTTTTTTTTCGACTTAGCCGTTACGCTTAGGGTCCCTTTCCAGGCTTTATGCACGCACTCATCATCACCCCTCACCTGCTTCACGCAAGCGTCCTTTCCACCGCTTTGAGAAACTTCAACATTCAAAGTTCCGTGGCCACCCCTCAAACTCTTTCCCGTCAATGGACACCCGTTACGGATGCCATTCTCCTCCCCCACTCACTTTCAGACCGTGAACTGCCTTTTCTTATCGATTTTTTGAGCAACATCTCAGGCAAAACACCGCTCATTTTCTTCAGTTCCAGTCAGAAATACCTATTCGACGAAGGGAAAATGCAGCCCTTTCTCGTTCAAAGTATTTTTTTGGATGACACCCTCCCCCTCAACCAAATCCCTTTGCTTATTAAAGATATCCTTCAGAAAACAGTCCTCCAAGAGCGAGAACTGAAACTCGGAAACCTCAGCATCGATAGACTGAGCCGTATCCTCAGCATGGGAAAACACAGCGTGAGCCTTTCAAAAAAAGAATTCTTCCTCCTCGAACTTCTCATCCTCAATTCAGGCCGCGTCACTACGCGCGAAAACATCATCGATTATGTATGGGACAAACGCGACTACGTGGCCTCCAACACCATCGACGTCTACATGAGCCGCTTACGAAAAAAGCTCAGACCGGGAAACATCATCACCTTTCCTTGCCTGGGCTACCAACTCAATTTATAAATTACTCTTCCTCCCAGTTAATGTCCGCCACTCTAAGGCCACCATTGCTACCTCTTCTTATACCCTCACCCATATCGCTGGTCGAAATTGTGGCGGTGGCATAAGTTTCTCCTTCGATTCGACGAACACCCAAATGCTTACTCGCAAATCTCGTGCCTGTATTAATATGAGCCAATTTGACGCGTGCTTGATCTGCTTCCCAATAGGCAAAAGTTCGTCTACACTCTGTTCCTCGTTGAGCGAGCCACAAAGCCCCAGCGAATATTCCGGAACAACGAGAGTCTCCACCAACCACAATGTCATGTTTTTCTTCTTTGGGTAACTCTGAAATATTTGGATAACCCGGACTGCCTCTTTCCATGCGAGCGATAGCCTTACCCGCCCTCGGTTCAGAAATCACCAAAACATTATGCAAACCTGGAACCTCTGCCCCGGAATTTTGAAGTCCAAACAACTGACAATCTCTCCGGTACGTTCCGCGAAAGAATTCATGGAATTGGTTCAGGGTGGGCAAAGCCGTTTTCAGTGAACTATGAGTGACACGGCCAGAATTTCCAAGTGGTAATGTTCTTTTAGCAGGATCAATAAGGTCCATTTCATCCAAACCTGGAGGTATATCCAAAAGCAAGGCGTATTCCAATCGAACGTCTCCTCTAGTCCGTTGGATCTCACTACTTGTTTTCAAACCTTGCTGAAGTGCACGTGGCTGTGCATCTAGGGTACATTCAGACAAACCATGTCCACTTCTAACTAATCTTCTATAAAAGTCTTTGAGCGCCTCTCTGAGTTCGTCAGGATCACTAATCTCCTTACGCAAAGCCGCTTCTCGTGGGTGAAAAAAACCGGGATTACCTAGTATTATACAAGCACTGGGCTGGGAACGGGGTGTATCTGTAGCCATTTTGAAAAAGGAAGATATAAATTTAACTCTAATTCACTATGCTGTCAAGTTTATATCAGATTTGCATGACAGAGGCAAGCTAAGATGTTATAATAGCACCGATGAACTTAGAAAAAATTCTTCAGAATCAAGGCTTAAGTGAAAAAGAAGCAAGGGTCTATCTAATCTTGCTCGAACTTCACGAAGCCTTACCAAGCACCATCTCCAGAAAGTCAGGGATCAAAAGACCAACGACTTATGTAATTTTAGATCAACTGATGAAGCAAGGCCTCGTCAGCCATGTCAAAAGAGGTCCAAATTTATACTATCAAGCCTCAAACCCAAAACAGTTCCTTGATGACCAAGAAAACAAGTTCCATGAACTCGAAAAGGCACTCCCCGAGCTGGTCAATCTCCATAAACTCTACTCTTCGACACCTCAAATGTCCGTTTTTGAAGGGAAAGACGGGCTTATACAAATCATGGAAGACACCCTCACCGTTTCCAATAAAATGCTCCTGTGCTGGGCCGACATCAGCTCGATTTATACGGTTTTGGAGGATTACTACCCCACCTACATCTCAAAAAAGGTGAAAAACAAGGTCCAACTCAAAGGAATCTTCCCCTACGAAAAAAGAAGTTTGGAGTTTAAAAAAAGAGGAAAAGCCGAGCTGCGCGAAGTTCGCTTGATTCCAAAAGACCGCTTTCCTTTTAAAAACGAAATTAACATTTACGATGACAAAGTGGCCATTATTTCACACCAAGATGCAGTGGGTGTTATTATTCAAAACAAAAGTATCGCGGATAGCCAAAGAAGCATTTTTGAACTGGGTTTTGAATACGCTGCAATTCTGGAAAAGGATTTACTTACTCCCGAAGATAAGAAGTTTTTAAGATCGAAACTTTAAATGGACGGCCATGTGTCAATACTTTTGACAACAGTATTTTAGCTATAAGCTATTTACAAGTTTGTCAAATTATTTGATACTCTGGATTGTTCGAGTTCAAGAAAATACGAAAAATTCCGTCAAGAACTTAACAAAGTCAAAATGGTTAACACCAATTTCACCTTAGACAGTAAGCTTTCCGCTCAAGAAATTCAGCTTCATGACCTTGTTCAGAATTTGCTCATCGTTCTTTCAGATAAAGAAAAGTACATCATTCGCAATCGTTTTGCCTTGGAAACCAAAAAACGTCTAACCCTCGAAGAGATTGGGACACACTTCGGAGTTACTCGGGAACGCGTGCGTCAAATTGAGAAAACGGCACTCCGAAAGCTCGAACGCAATGCGCAAAACACCAACATCAAGATTTTGACCGAATTTGCTAAGGCTCTCCTTGAAAAAGAGGGGGGTGTTGCCAGGGACTCCTATTTTAAAGAGCTCCTCATTCGGATTCTTCCCAACGTGAATGAACAAGAATTGCAAGATCTTCATTTGGCGCTCAGTCTGGACTCGGACATTTCTTTCGAATCCAATACCCTCAAGTACCATCCCTACTGGCGTATATCCAAATACAGTGAATCTTTCATTCAAAAAGTGGCAACCGCTGCGGTGAGATCTCTTCAAAAGGCAAAACACGTACTGTCTATTGATACTATCCTTGAGAAGGTAAACGAAGGACTCAGTGCTCCTATCGGGGAAAACACCATGACAAACGTTCTTCGCGTCATTAAAGAATGCAAGTTCACTGAAAACGGCGTGGGACTCTTTACATGGCGACATATCCATCCTCGCACCCTAAAGGACAAAATTTTCTACACGTTTCATCAAGAAAAAAAACCTCTTCATTTTGAAAAAATATCTGAAATGATTCGCGGAGGCAATTTCGACCAAAAACGAGTCAACGTTCAAGCCGTGCATAATGAGCTCATCCGAAATGAAAATTTTATTCTTATTGGCCGCGGGATTTATGCCCTCAAGGACTGGGGTTATAAAACCGGAACTGTGTCTGAGGTTATCGCTGAAATTCTAAGTGATGGAGTTGCTCGCAGTCGTGATGAAATCACCAAAGATGTACTCGACCAACGACATGTGAAAACCATCACTATTTACCTCAACCTCAAAAACAAGAACCAGTTCTCCCGCATAGGACGTGACAAATACACTTTGTCTAAGTTTGCCACTCGCCCCTAGGCGAGCTTATAAACAGCCGTCGCGAAGCGATTCAATCTCTTAACACCATTTCATCGAACACCCCATAGAGTGAGCTTGCTCCTGAGAAGGTAGCTCCCCCTTTAACAAGGCATCAACGGCACTCTCAAGACCTTCGAAAGCCCCACGATAAGCTAAAAGACGCTCAGGACCATAAACAAAAATATCAGGAGTACACTGTGCATCATAAGCTTTTGCTGCACTTTGAGTCTCATCATAAAGATAAGGAAATTCCTGTCCTTTAGCGACCGCGTATTCCTTCATTTTCTCGAAGGAATCTTCAGGGTAGTCGGGATTGGCACCATTGGCATTAATGCCCACAAACTGAACTTCCTCAGGCATGCGCTTCTCCAAAGCGACCAAATCGTCCCAGATTTTTTGGACGTAGGGACAGTGGTTGCACATAAAAATCATGGCCAAAACTTTTTTGTCTGCGTAGAAAGCAAGAGAATGCTGCTCACCATCAATTCCCATTAAATTAAAATCAGGCGCTTTTGTGCCCAAGGGAACCATACTCGATTCTAAGAGAGCCATAATCTAAGCAATGAATACAAGAGAAGCTCCTCCGAGCAAAGCCATTGTAATCAGAGCTAAAAGACTCCGCCATCCCACCTTTCTTGAACCCAAAAAGAAAACGATAAAACCTTTTGAAACGGTATTGGTCATGGCGGCAAGAGTGATGCCCGTAGCCGCCACCGTGGAAGTGATCTGCCCGTCTTTACTCAGATTAGCCATAGAAACGGCAATGGCATCCACATCGAGAATTCCGGAGAGAAAGGCCATCAAATAAATCCCCTGACTGCCAAAATAATCCGCAGCAAATTTGGATACGAAAAGGAGTGCGGCAAACAAAAGTCCAAAGTGCAAGGCACTCATAAGTTGAAAAGGACTTTTTAAGTGAAGTTCCTTTTCTGAAAAATGCCCCAGAGACTTTCCTTCAGGTTTAAACCAGAAATAAAGAGCAAGAAGGAGTCCTAATCCTCCCATCGAGAACATCGGGATATAAAGGATTTTTACCAAGTCAGCATTTAGGATAGAGATGGTAAGCAAAACTCGAAAAAACATGGCCGAGCAAGCAATCAAAATCCCAAAAACAAAAGGGTTCACCACTTTATTGGTCTTCTTACTCATCTGGGAAAAACTCAAAGAAACGGCTGTGGATGAAGTGAGCCCTCCAAGAAAGCCCCCCACTCCAATCCCCCGTTTGGGTCCCACCACTTTAATAGCGACATAACTGATAAAAGAAATGCTGGAAATCAGAACCACGATGAGCCAAATCTCATAAGGGTTCAAAATGTTCAAGGGTCCAAAGGTCTGATTGGGCAGAAGAGGAAGCACCACAAAAACCACCGCAATAAACTTAATCGTGTCGTAGAGCTCTTCTTTCTCGATGCTGTGAGCCAAACGATGCAAGGGTTTTTTAAAGTAGAGAAGCAAAACCACTATCAAAGTGATGACCGCCGCAATGAGCAGATCCCCCTTAGCCATTAAAATTCCAATTAAATAAGTAAAAAGCCCTGCAATTTCAGTGGTGGCTCCGTTAGTTTTATCAATATAGGAAGCCATGACATAAGAAGCGATCAAAAGACCGAGAAAACCCGCCGTCACAATATAAAAAAAGATGGAATCCGGGAATAGACTGTAAACTAAGTAACCAAGGATGCTGATAAGAGACAGGGTTCGAATCCCGCCAAACTCATGCACATCTTCTTGATGCCGAGTGCGTTCCCGTTCCAGTCCAATCAGGCTCCCTAAAAGCAAAGTAAGACCTAAGTTTTGAAGAAAGAGCAGTTGTTCGCTCATGAATTATTGTTGGCGTCTACTGCACTATATAAAAAACTTGTGCTCTATGCAAGATACGCTAAAATGGGCGAGCCCTTATGCGCAAGTGGCGGAACTGGTAGACGCGCTAGCTTGAGGGGCTAGTCCCATATTTTTTGGGGTGGAGGTTCAAGTCCTCTCTTGCGCACCACACTCGCCGGAGGCGAGAAAATAAAAAAACCGTCCCGCCAAAGCGGGACACCTTAGGGCGCTTAGCTCAGCTGGTTAGAGCACCTCGTTTACACCGAGGGGGTCGGGGGTTCGAATCCCTCAGCGCCCACCACACTGCACGAAGTGCAGCCTACAAATAGCCGTTGCCGGAGGCAACACCATAGGGCAATTAGCTCAGTTGGTTAGAGCGCACGATTCACATTCGTGAGGTCACTGGTTCGAATCCAGTATTGCCCACCACTCAGAACAGGATGAAATCCTAGTTCTGAGTCTTCCACTTCTTTCCTTTTCCAACAATCTCCTTGTGATACTTCTCCGCCGCCTCCCATGCGAGCTCGAAGGTTTGTTTGAAGACTTTGGCGATTTCTTTACTTTCAATGATGATGCCCAGTTTTTCTTTCCAATCGGCAATCATGATTTTATTGTCAAAAATATTGATTTCCGGCGTAAAATCAAGTTTAGATTTAGGAAGTAAACGGCTGGTACGCAATTCTTCCGCATCCAAAGAGTGGCGCTCTCTATCCTTAGGTGAATCGGGAAACAGCGCTCGAATGGGAATTTTCTTCTCAGCTCGACGTTTGTAGTATTTTGGAAAATACCAAGGAATCGCATTTTGGTTCGCTTGGTCACTGGCATAGGCCAAAATCTCTTCGCTGGAGCTGAGCGTTTCTTCATAAACACGAATGAGACCCTCTTCCCCCTCGTAAAAGTAAACTTTAGGCCGATCAGACAAAGCGCGATAATGCGTGCTAAGCTCCGGCAAAATATCCTTCGCTTCCTCTGCCAAACGAGCAAACTTTTCACTTTCTTCTTTTAAATGAGCCACCAACTTTTCGGGTTCTTGAGCCTGATAAGTTCGAAAACCCTTATGATCCGAGGTCAAAAGCAGGCCCCGTTTGACCAAACTTTCAAAAATATCGTAGGCCGTTGTTCGATTCAGCCCCGCCTTTTTCGCCAAAGTAGAAACCGGCGAGGCTTCCCCGAGTTCAAGCGAAGCGAGATACAAGGTGGACTCTTTTATGGTGAGTCCCAATCGTTGGAGTTGCTATATCATAGCTGTGTGGGAAGATTTCGTCAGATTCATTCATAGTATATATTTACAGATTGTAATTGTCAAGTATAGTGTGGGTATTAAGTAACATAGTGGTTGACAATTATAAAGAATGGTGTATGATTCGTGCGTCACTAACCCCCTCACATGAACAAGCTTCTTTTACCACTACTCTTGCTCGCTACTCAGCCAGCTGAGTCCGAACTCAAGAAACTGCCAGAAAATAGTATCGTTGTGGCGGAAAAAATACTTTTCAGCGAAGTGGTCCTCAAGCTTCTGGCTGCGAACGAAGGACGACTAGAAGACGGGGACTGTATACTCACTGATCAAGGCAAAGAAGTTGAAATATCTTGCAAACAATAAATCAACCTAATCCCATGCGTGAATATCCTCTCATATCCTTAATACACAGAGCATTGCTAGACCCCCATTTTATAACAAAAAGATGGGACGGCAAACTTAAACAACCAGGTACGAGCGAGAAGCACAGCTATTATATTTTTCCCCTAATGGTTGAAAAACGTGAAGGACAAGCTCACCGGGTAAATGACGTAGAGCTATCTCCTGATTTGACACTACTTTTCGAAAACGAGAATGAAATTGAAAGTCGATTTGGTGAACAATCATTGACTATAAAGGTGAAAGGACAAGTACATGAACTTTTGGGAGAATACGTAGAAATAACAGGGCAAAATCGGGGGGAGAAAATAGGCACTTCAGCTCGCTTGATCAGAACTATTGGAAGAGAATTTACCATACAGCAAAGGGTAAAAGTCCATGCAGCCAATCGCAAAGAAGCAATCGTAGAGCAACTAGTGAAAGCGGTTTCTGAAAGCGAAAGCGGTATATTGCAGCTGTCTGAAGGTCCTGCCCAAGACGCTGACTTCAGCGTCAATCAAAACTGTGAAGGAAGAAGA
>CAYHTG010000035.1:0-11468 GCA_964359495.1 uncultured Candidatus Peribacteria bacterium | reverse complement strand
GTCGATAAACGCGTAATTGTTCTCTTTAATGTTCACTTTTATTTTACTCTCACATAAGTATTATACTCCTATTCTCCGGTTTTAGCTAATCATTAAAAATCCCCGGGTTTGACGCCGGGGACTTTTTTAGTTTGCGCTATTTTTTAAGGCGCTACGCTTCGCTACGCGTGTTAAGCCGCTTGGGATTCATCCTCTTCAGGAGCAACTTCTTCAGGCATGTCGCCATTGGCCGCTTCTTCGTCGGCTCCTCCGTCGAGAACCACGTTGATTGCTTTAGGACCTTTTTCGGATTCAGCGGTTTCAAAAGAAACCGTGTCTCCTTCATGCATGTCCTTGAAGTTGCCGTCGCTACAGTCGTTGGCGTGAAAGAAGATGTCCTTCTTGCCTTCCACCGTAATAAAACCGAACCCTCTGTCGTCTAACTTTTTGATAATACCTTTCATATTGATAAGGTAAAGAAATAAATGTCCTCTAAGTGTCGTTTGAGGAATTTATTTCTAAAACCTTAAAACTCTACCTATTAGAAAACCAACTCTATACTTTAGTGGGGGAATGTCAATTTTTTAAAATCCTATCGATCTAAATCCAAAGTGCGATCGATGCGGATTTGCTCCACGAAATCGTAAACGTGAGAGACGAGGACCATGGCGCCTTCGTAGTGGTCGAGGGCTTCGGCGATCACGGGGATGTGGCGGAAGTTGATGTGGTTGGTGGGTTCATCGAGGATGAGCAGGCCGGGCTCCTCTAAAACGAGACGTGCGAAAGCGACCAAGCCTTTTTGCCCTTCGGAAAGACTGCCAATTTTGCGGTGGATCACGTCGCCGGTGATTAAAAAACTGGCGGCCAAGGAGCGGATTTCTTGCTCGGTTTTTGAGTTTGTGGCAGCGTTCAGTGCATTAAAAACCGTCTCTTCAAAATCTAAATTTGAAAAATCTTGGCGATAGTAACCCACCTTGATTCCGGACTGGATGCTGACGCCACGAGCGGTGCCATTGGCAATGGCTTCCAAAAGAGTGCTTTTCCCAATTCCGTTTGGGCCGGCAAGCAGTAAATGCTGATTTCTCTGAATGGCGATCTCGGCCTCTTTAAGAACTTCTTTATGATTTTTGTAAGCGGTGAAATAGTCAATCTTTAGGATGTCTCCGGCGATGTCCTCTTGAACGGGAATGTTGAAAGGACGGATGGCTTTGTCCTCACGACGGACGTCTACTATGGAATCTTCCAGTTCCTCCGCTTTTTCACGCATTTTCTTGGCCACCAAACGCAATTTCCCTCCTTTATGAGAAAAGACATTGGACTGTTCTTTGTTCGCTTGAATTTCCTTTTCGAGCTGAGCATTTTTCATATTTTCCTTTTCAATCCGTGCCTTAATTTGCTGCACCACGTCATAGTAATCGCCGACGTATTGTTCAACTTTTTTTGTGTAGGCGTCCAAGTACAAAACTCCCTCCGTGAAGGCGTTCAAAAAGTCGGCATCGTGGGAAATCACAATGCAGGTTTTTGGCGAGCACTGAAGGAAGTAGGTTAGATGAGCGATGCCTTCCGGGTCCAGATTGTTGGTGGGTTCATCCAAAAGCAAAAGGTCAGGATCTTGAATGAGGGCGGCGGCCAGTAAAAGGCGAGCCTGCTGACCTCCCGAAAAAGATTTAATAAGGCGCTCGTGTGGAGCTTTAAGATTCACAATTTCCAAAACCTCATCGATGCGGCGGCCAATATCGAATTTTTTTTCGGTGAAACAACTTTGAAAGAATTGCTCCACGGTGAGTTCCCTGTCTTCCGTTCGCATCACTTGGTGTGCGGTTCCAATGGTGTAGTCCGGGAACACGTTCACTTTTCCGAGTCGCGGCTTATAATCCTCGGTGATCAGTTTTAAAATCGTGCTTTTTCCGGCGCCGTTCTGTCCCATCAGCGTGATTTTCGCTCCTTCTCGCACATTGAAACTCACTTCGTCTAAAAGCGGTTTTTTCTCTTCGAAGCCAAAGCTGACGTCGTCGAAGCTGATAATGGTATTGCTGGACATAGGGTTCAAGAGAGATCGGGAGCGATCTTAGCGGAGATCCTCTGAAAGTGGAAGAGATTGTGCTTCGATGGTGTTTTTGTTTATAATGATTCTACATCTCTTAATCCACACGCAATATGGCAAAAGGAATGAACGCACGCTCCAACGTAAAGAAGGCTCCCAAAATGTCCAAGGATGAAAAGCGAAAAGCCAAGCGAGCAAAGAGGGCTTAGTCTTGTAGATTGCTTTATCTACCCACAGGGATTTCTTTCAACATTTCGAAAGGATCGATATTATGATCATAGGTTGCCGCCTTATACTTATCAATGAGTGCGAGAATTTTTCTATTACGTTCCAAAGAAGACATTTTTTTGATTTTTTCCGCACTATATTTATTGAGAAACGCTTTCAATGCAAAACGTTCAACTAAACTACTCCAATAGGTGTCTTCATTGTATTTTTCAAGCATTTTAGCGACATCTGATTCCTGGTATAGGTAATTACTCGCTGCCCAGGCTTTTGAACTTTTGCTGTATACAATATATTCCTCAAGGTCCGCCTCTGGACCATAGGAATAGATAAGACCTGCAACTTCTTCATATTTATGATCCACTGCATTGGGTTCATTTCTTGAATTTACGATCCAATTGCCAAGATGTACCAGCTCAAGTAAAGATTTGAACTGTTTTTTTGAAAGTTTGATGTCCATTAATGTTCGTTAGTTGCTAGAGCTTTTCATGCTATTCGAAGGTTATTTCAAATGCAAGTTTTTTTTGCAAAACTAAATGGCTCCCCAGTTGAAGGCAATTCGGACTAGTCTATTAAATCTCTGTAAAAATTTTCTCGCGTTCCAATCGCTACAATAATGAGGTCACCCCTTACTTCGTATGCGATTCTATATTGAGTTCGTATAAATCCGAAATGATGGGATCTTAGTTTTTTGAGCTTCCCGGTAAGAGGTTCTCCAATCTTAGGGTTTTCACCTATTTTCAAAACTTCCTCGCGGATTTTTTCTTTAAGGGGCTTATCTGCTTTTTTAATAAACCGATGGGCTTGTCTCAGGAAAACAATTTCCATTTTTTAAAGCTCGGTTGCACCGAGTGTTAATTGAAGGTTTCTTCGAACGAGTAGACCTCGCCGCTTGCTTCAAAGTGAGCGAGTTCGTTCAGGATGAACTCTTCTTCCTTCTGTTTGAGGAGTTTTTTAGATCCAAAATAAAACTCTAAGGCTTTGTTTACCAATTTACTTTTATTTTCCTCTTTTTTCATCTTCGTCCAGTTGTCCTCCGTAAATGAAATAGTTGATCGTGCGGTAATCATGGAAATTTATTATTTGGTTACGAATCTATTATATCGTAACCAGGGCATGTATGTCAATAAAAATGGCTCCCCCGGTTGGATTCGAACCAACGACCAATTGGTTACACTTATCTTCATGTTTCCATGAAGGGTGGACTATATCTTCACCATATTCGTTAGAATTTAGGTGTCTCGGTATCTAGTCTCTACGGAGCCCCTCTTCTTTTTTATAGATTCGAATCTAGGATTTCATCCTGATTCGAAGAAGGTTCCCACGGTATTGGCTTTGCTTATGTCTCAAGCTTTAGCTTTCACCGTTATCCCGAGAAGTTTCAACCTCACTTTCATGAGGAAGCTGCGTTACACCGTTTTCGACTTCGCGGTGACAATTCGCGCAAAGGAGAACACATAATTCTAATTCCTTCTCAATTCTCTGCCAGCTTCTGGTACATCCGGTTTCGGATATGCCGAAGTTCTTCTGATTGAGGAAATGATGGAATTCGAGCGCTCCTAAGCACTTATTGTAGCCGCAAAGCTGACACTTCGCGCCTTTACTTTCGATAGCCTTCTGCCTTAGCGCCTTGCGGCGTTTTGAGACAGCGGCTTTCAAGTATTCGGCACGATCGGCATATTTTCTTTTATCTTTCATAAGGAAAGATTAGTTTCACAGCCAACTGCTCTACCACTGAGCTACAGGGGAATGTTACGTCAAAGAACGCGGTGGGAGTATAGCGAAAGAGCTTTGGGATGGCAAAACTTTCTTAGTGCTTGCGCCTTTGGGAAGTGCTTAGTTAGCGTTCGGAAAAGCTGGTGGGGAGTAAAACGTGGTTTACTTGATTGAAGATTCGTACCGGTCCGGAAAGGGAAGTACAAACAACTTGAATGGGCTGAGAGCCTTGTCTCTGTTCGTAGTCAAATAAAAACTGTCTGCAACGACCGCAAGGGGTTAGAATTTTACTACCTGTATCGGCTTCCTCGGGACCTCCGACAATGGCGATTCGACGAACCACCAATTTTGGCGGCGTGACCATTTGGCGAGCAGCGGATAAAGCGGCGCGTTCCGCGCAGAGGGTGTCACCATTGCTAGCTTCTTCGTTGCTGCCTAAGAAAAATCTTCCCTCATTTGTCTCCAGAGCGGCTCCCACGCTGAAATGGCTGAAGCGCGGCATGGCAGAGTCGCGAGCTCGTCGAGCGTAGTCAATAAGCCTGATGATCTCAGGCTGGAGATTTCTTGGATTTATGTAGAGAGTTGAATCCGGCATTTCTTCGCCAATGCTCACCAGTTCGATCATATATTTCTGTTCAGGGAGCTAGTTTGCAAAATATTCCTTATTTCGTCAAGAGCTTCCAGATTTCGCGGCCCACCGTTTGGTCTTTGCGTTCGTAAAAAAGACTGGGGCGATCGCGATCGGAAAGGGGAATTATTTTGGTATGTCGGGCAAAAATTTCGGGTAGACGGGGGAGGAAATGCCTGTCGTTTCCTTCTTTATGAAAAGGAGTTGTGAAGACGAGGGTCACGGGATTTTTGACGATTCGTTTTAAATTCGCAAGAAACTCATCAAGCAGAGTTTCCACATCCGTTTGGATTTTTTTTAGCTCTGCGGGGGAGGGGAGCTTAGTAAGGCGCGGGCCGAGCGAAGTTTCACTCACAATGGTAAAAGGCTCCGGAGGAAGATCGAGAGGATTTAAGGTAGCGGCATCAGCAAAAAAGAGCTTAAAGACCATGTTTTCAGGCCCTTCATTTTGCCGGCAGAGCCACTCCAGGTTTTCTCTGGCCTCTTCCACTTGGGATTCTTCAAGGTCGGAGCCCCAGGCGGAGTAACCCATGAGCATGGCTTCCTGAAGTGCGGTACCACTTCCACAGAAAGGATCAAAAATGGTGGCGTTTGGGGAGGGCTGGGCGAGGTTGATTAAGATTTGCGCGAGCTTGGGAGGAAACATGCCGTTTCGTGCATTTTTGGCGGGGCGGTTGAAGTCGCGATGGCTGTACCATTCAAAATCCTGAATTGCCAGAGTTTTGCTCAGGTACCACTTCGTTTCACTTTTAAAGAGATGCAACTCGATGGCGCCTGTTTCGAGGAGATGTTCATGCCAAGCTTGTACCGAGGAAAGGTTCTGAAAATCTTTGTTCACAAAACGAAGGTTGCCCAATTTCTTTAGGTTTTGCTTGGCGCCGTTTAGGATGCTTCTAAGCGTTTTTTCATTTTTGGGATGCATGCTGAGGCCGAAGCGCATCTTTCCTTTATAAGCTGTAAAATAAGTCTCGAGAGCTTGGCTCACCCACTGTTCAAAGTTCAGAGGCATGGCTGCCGGTCCGTTTTGAAGGACTTCCGTAATACGAACCACGCCACCCATGCGGTTCAGATGTGGGGTGGGTTTTTCGAGGATGCCTTCCACCACAAATCCGTCTTCCACTTCATCGATGACGATAAAGCCGAGGGCTTCCATTTCGGCTTTTGCCAGTCCTTTTCCGTGGCCGGTTTGAAAAAGGTAATGCTTTAAGGCTGTTTTCATTGGCTGTAAGGGTAGCAGACCTTAAAGGAAGTCGCCAGTCGATAGAAATATGTAGAATCGATTGATCTTTATCGGCGGCGCGCTATAGTAAATCACGATTTCCTAAATAAGCCGAAGCATTAGCGGAGGCTAGACAAAAACGTGGCGTAAGCCACAACCTTAACAACCCCGAAATATGGCTTTCTCTCTCAATCGAGCGCAACTTATTGGTAACGTAACGCGCGACCCCGAAGTGCGTCAAACTCCGAGCGGTCAAAGTGTGGCTTCTTTTGCCGTAGCCACCAACAGCAGTTGGACCGACAAAATGGGTCAAAAACAAGAGAAGGCGGAATTTCATAATATTGTGGTGTGGGGCAAGCTGGCTGAAATTTGCCAGCAATATGTAAAGAAGGGCCGCAAAATTTATGTGGAAGGCCGTATGCAGACTCGTGATTGGGAAGGGGAGGATGGCGTGAAGCGCTACCGCAGCGAAATTGTAACCGAGAATTTCATTTTACTCGATCGAGCCGGTGCGCCTGATGGAGCTGTGACTTACGAACGTACCAGTGACTCTGCGGCGGTGAAGGGGGCATCTGCACCTTCGGAAGAGGTCGCGCCCGCGCTGAAAGAAGAAGAGGTAAGCTTGGATGATTTGCCGTTTTAGTCCTCATCGAAAGATAAATCAAAAGCGCGAGTCAAGGGACACATGCGGCTACTGGAGCCAAAGCAGAGGTGTGAATCGCGCTTTTGCATAATTGGATTAAGGACTTCTGCTGCTCCGTCGAGTGGTGTTTTAGGCCATTCGGGGAGAGGAGTCTTTAAGACCAATTCCTCTGAAACTCCGTACTTTTATTTTTGTATTTGAATTCTTTTGAGCTCTGGCGTGAGCTAAATAGTTCCGAAGAGCTATTTTGTCCCAAAGAATTTATTTTGAAGTTGGAGCGGAGAGGGACGGCGGTTGATCTTCATCAGCGGCCATCTCTTTCAACTCCGGGCATTCCAAAGAACAAATCTGAATAGTATAGCACGAAAAAGCCTTGAGTGGAAGCCCTTTGGTGAGGATGAGCGTGGCAATGAAAAGTTTCTTTATTGTCCTAGGTATCGATGAATCCGCTCATATTGTCTTTGGCGTGAACTGCCACTAGACTACGGGCAATGGAACTCACCGGCAAATTCTTCCTCATCCTCGGTCCGTCCGGCTCCGGTAAAGGAACCGTGTTGGATGCGCTTCGCGAAAATCATCCGGAATTTGTTTTCCCGCTTTCGTGTACCACGCGTGCCGCGCGGCCCGGGGAAAAAGATGGAGAGGTGTATCACTTTGTTTCGAAAGAAGAATTTCAGCGTCGCATGGCTGCGGATGACTTTTTAGAGTGGGCGGTGGTGCATGGCGAAAATTATTATGGCACCTTGAAAGATGAAATTGTGAAACCTTTAGAGGAGGGGAAGACGGTGATACGTGAGGTTGATGTTCAAGGACTGCGTTCCATTCGCGAACTCATTCCCAAGGAACATCTCACGTCGATTTTTTTGACGGTGGATGGATGGGACACTTTGCGTCGCCGCATTTTAAAACGAAGTGTTTTGCAGGAGGAAGAACTTGAAAGGCGTCGTCAAAGTTTTATGAATGAAATGGAATGGCAAAAAGAATGCGACATTGTGATTGTGAGCGTGGAGGGGGAGATTGAAAAATTGATCTCCGACGTAGAAGCGGCTCTTGTCAGAGTGTAATTTGAAGACTGTGAACTAGGATGGTATCCTGCTCACAGTGGGGATTAGCCAAGTGGTAAGGCAGCGGGTTCTGGTCCCGCCATCGGGGGTTCGAATCCCTCATCCCCAGCCATCCACAAAATCGCAATATCCGAGTTGGCTGGCCTTTTACGACGATGTTCGGACTTATTTTGAAGAAAAATTCAAAAAATGACAAATTTCGATTTAGAACGAACTGGCAGGCGCGCGGTGCCAGGCCACACCGCGCGCCTGAAAAATCCCTGTGTAGAAAGGCCAATGTTTGAATTGAAGGAGGTATGATTTTTTTAGAATTCAGCTGTTAAGTTTGATTACAATTCGCTATTATAATGATTCCTATAAGTTTCGTTTATGAGTGACAACGATCCAACGACCAAAATCGCTATTTTCAAAGGTAAGAAGGTAAGACGAACTCTTCACAAAAATGAATGGTGGTTTGTGGTCACCGACGTTGTGGAAGTTCTAACGGACACCATAAATTCTAAGGACTATATTCGTAAAATGCGCCTTAGAGATAAGGAATTGGGTAAAGGATGGGGACAAATTGTCACCCCCCTTTCCATTGGGACGACGGGTGGAGTACAAAGACTCAATTGTGCAAATACCGAAGGTGTTTTCCGAATCATCCAATCCATCCCATCTCCTAAGGCTGAACCCTTTAAACGTTGGCTGGCAAAAGTGGGGTACGAACGTATCCAAGAAATCGAAGACCCTGAATTAGCCACCAAAAGAACGCGAGCCATTTATAAGGCCAAAGGCTATCCAAACACCTGGATTGAAAAACGAATGCGAGGTATTGAGATCCGCGAAACTTTAACGGATGAATGGCAAAAACGAGGCGTGAAAGAGGGAAGAGAATACGCCATTTTGACGGCAGAAATATCAAAAGCGACTTTTGGAAT
The DNA here is from genome assembly GCA_964359495.1 of uncultured Candidatus Peribacteria bacterium. Taxonomy (GTDB): domain Bacteria; phylum Patescibacteriota; class Gracilibacteria; order UBA1369; family 2-02-FULL-48-14; genus 2-02-FULL-48-14. The sequence goes on along the minus strand of CAYHTG010000035.1, from coordinate 3,030 downwards.
GACACCTACGGAATATAAGAAATTCAAAAGATTGAAGCGAGAAAATTTGAGGGATCACATGAATGACCTTGAATTGATCTTCACGATGCTTGGAGAGGCCTCCACAACGGAGATTGCCCGAACAAAAGACACAAAAGGTTTGCATGAAAACAAAGAGGCTGCTCAAAAGGGAGGCAAAATTGCCGGTGATGCGCGCAAGAAACTTGAGTTGGAATCTGGGAAAAAGGTTCCTACGAAAGAGAATTATTTGCCCGGGAAGAAAGGAACGAAAAGATTAAAGTAAGAACGCTTGAGAAATACGTATTCTGAGATTTTGATAGACATTTCTGGAAAATATGCTAGACTAACAACTCGTGTAGAACATTACATCATTTAAACACAAAGATGTCCGAACGAATTCCAACAATAGAAGGAGTTACAAGATTGGAAATTCCAACTGCGAAATGTAATGGCTTTTTACTAAGGATCATAACTGAATTGGCTTTAGCCAAGGCTGCTAAAGTGGGGAGAATCAACCAAGAAGCAATTAATTGCATTCGCTATCGAAGTCGAGATCAAGGTCAACCATCTGGAGAACCCGGTATTCAACGCTATAGTGAGGAGACAAACCAAGAAGCCACCGACTTTTTTAATCATTTAAGCAAGTTCTTTGGCGAAGTTAGAGGAGATTTAGAGGGGGCGCAAATAGAACTGATTAAAGATATAGATTCTTTTAAGAGAGGTGAAAGATCAGGAGAAGATCTGACTGGAAGGTTAGATGATTTAATTGAAAGAGCTGGAAAGAGTGTGTCAGCAACATTTGAAAGGGAAGATTTGCCTGTTTTGAACATTTGTAGATTAGTTATGACGCTTATAAATATGCCAAACTTTAATCTGACGATGGCATTAGAATTCCATGGAGAAGGCATGGTTCTTCATTTTACAAATTCATCCCAGCTTTCGATTACTCCATACACTAGACAGGTCAAAGGTCTTGAGGCAACAAAGTTTTTGCCAAGTGGACGATTGGTATTAGATGAAAATGCAACAGATGAGCAGCTATATAAATTAACACTTTCCGCAGGTGGTATAACCGAGTTAGAAACTGATTCCAAACATAAGTTTTGGCCAGTAATGATTGATCAGCTTAAAGGATTAGCAGATCAACTTTGTGCCCAAGATAAAGAGGAAAAGGAGGTACGGAAAAATGAAGAATTTACTACCGTGGACCGTGGAGTCAGCGTCATTCGTGAAAGAATTGCGAGGGTAGATGATGAGGCGAGCAATCGAGGGGATATTTCACGGAAACCTAGAGGGGCTGGTATCTTGCGTTGGGCAGTGGCCGCCGTTTTTCTGGCTGCCCCTGTGGCGACCTTTCATGCCTTCTTCGGTTTGAACGAGAAGGGAGTCCAAGAGTTCGCATCCGTGACTGTGGATAGCGTTGAAAATCATGAACCTTCAAATCCATTCCCGTTCTTGGGATCTCGACTACCTATAGAATCATCTAATCGCGGAAAAGTTCCTACAACATCAATTCCTGAAACAACGTCAGTTCTTGTACAACGGATAACTCCATGCGAAATAGGAGATGGCTTGCATAAGACTAGCACCTCTTCAAATCTGGTTTATATTTTTGATGCAAGTGACGCATTGGTGAAGTATCCACCGTGTAAAAAATAGCCTCCTTCAATTCAAACATTGGCCTTTCTACTACAAATCCTATGAGTGACATTGAAGGACCATCTGACAATTTGACTGGAGAACCTGTGGATGAAGCGATCTTGATAGCGGATTTAATGGCTAGGGGTTTGGAAAATCCTGATGTTAAAGCTTTGTTAGAAGCCTGGACTCTTCAACAAGAGGCGATTGCGGAGGATGGAGGTGACGAGGTCCGTGTGGCTTTTGAAATCAAAAGGGCTAGCCTCTATTCACAAGCGGGCATGGCTGAATATGCAGAAATAGTTTGGGATGACGCTCAATATCTTGCTGAAGCTACAGGAAATGAGCGATTGATTAAAGCAGTGGATGATGCAAGAAAAACTCAAGGGTACTAGACCCGAGTGGCCAGCCAATATCTTTTACTACCTAGCTATGCCTGAAGGGACGCTCGATAAAGCGGAAGAAGTCGGCACTTTTTTGAGGGAAGTGGAAGTTCGAATGGGAGAAGCGGAAGAGATGCAGGGACCGGGTTTAGAGGCTTTCATTTCGCTTGCACGGACTGCATTACAAGATGCTCAAAATGCATTGGACATGACCACGCGAGAAGGCACCCATCAGGAGGCCCCGCCAGATACTGTGGGTGAGCGCGTTTTCATGAAACTGGGACGAGTCACCCCCGAGGCTGTCCGATTCTCTTTCAATGTGCACACGCTTGAAGGGGAGGAAGGGCGCTTGGCGGCCGTTTTAGCTTTTGCGTTGGGCAGAGGCAATTACCATTCCGGGCTTATTTCTGTTCGCCAAGGAGGCCACTATATTGGTTGTGGTGAAGGGCAACCAGAAGCCGATCATATTGTGGTGGGTTGCTTTGACCAGGATGCACGCACCTTGACTGGTTTCCTCGAAATCCATGGCCCCGACCTGAGCATCACTCGGTCTTTTGGAGTGCTCAAGATGCCCTAAAAGGGTACCAGACCCGAGTGGCCAGCCACCTCGAATATTGCGATTTTTCCGTCCAGTTTGGGAATCATTTTAGGCTTATCCTAAATGCTTCCAAAAACACTCCTGACAGTAAACCGTATATTTAGATTCGGGCGAGTAGGTGGAAACAATCTCTTTTTGGCACTTATTGCATTTGCGCCGGTAGAGTTTGCGCTCGTTGCGAAGAGAGAGGCGGCGTTTTTGTCGGCATTCGGGGCAGTGGGCCGGCCAGGGGAGGTCTTTTTTTAAGTAAAAATCCTGCTCTTGAGCAATGATGAGAAAAGGTTTGCTGCAAAGTTCGCAAGCTCTTTGGGCCGGTTTTCCGGTGGGGGTGGGGGCGAATAGTTTTCCGGGGGCGGCGGCGAGGGCTGGGGGCGGACGTCGGTTTAGCGGTTCGACGCGAACGATTTTCCG
>CAYHTG010000034.1:0-11557 GCA_964359495.1 uncultured Candidatus Peribacteria bacterium | reverse complement strand
AACATGTTTATTTTTTTTAATTTTCTCCGCTTTGAGGAGTCGGTTTCTCATAAAGGTCAAAGGGCCTTCCAATGTCTTTTCCTCCGGTTGCTTCAATGCGTTCATCCTGAATCCATTTGAGCTGTCCATCTGCCGTTTTTCGTCCAATTCCATCTCCACTAGTTCGAAAAAATCGGCCGGCCCATTTGCTCAAATCTGCTTCCAAAGCAGCTCGGTGCTCCCAAAGTCCCTGGAGTTGGACGGGCAAATCTTCTTTGGATTTCACTCCCAAATCCTCGAGAGTGATTTTAATGTCGGGGACAGGGGTGTTTTTTTTCTTCTTGTCGAAGGCGTCCACAATTCGATCGACATAATTCGTATAAAACAGTGTGTGGTCGGGATGGTTGAAAAGCTCATTCCGGAAATCAGTAAGGTTCACTTGAGCCTTGTCGTTCTTCTCCTCGTCACGATCTTTGGTGGCCAGAGCTAAGAGCTCACTGGGCTTGGGCACAACGCCTTCAAAGCCATTGGTCATTTCCAAACCGCCCGTGACTTCAGCAAGTCCCAAGAGAAAGGCCGGGTTTCCCGCAAAAGTAAGGGGATCCACCGCAAAGTTGACTCCCATGGTCAAGGCTCCGTTTACGGTAAGAAACATTCCCGCAATGCCTTGAAAGGTGAGCAGACCTCGAGCTCGATTTTTGTGTCCATAAGATGTTTTGCCCACACGCCGGGTTCCTTCTTTTCGGTGCGCAATGACGGCTTGCTGCATTTGCTCAACGGCCGCTCCGCCAATCGTGGCTTTGGCTTGTTCCAAGATTGCTTTGTTTGCAGGATTGTCCACTGCGGCTTGATCGAGGAGAGCATAAGCCTGGTCTTTTGTGATGTAAGTGAAGCGCGTCAACTTAACAAGCAGCTGTCCATATTCGGCGGCGCCGGCAATTTTTGCGGTTCGCATCAACAATTGAAAACGTTCTTTTGGCTTCAAAGTGGCCAAAATGACGATGGCGGCCGTTCTTTCATCTCCTTCAGGATTTTTTAAGATTTCTCCCGCTAAAAGGTTCCAGTCGTATTCCGAAAGGGGCAGTGCCTTGTCGATTTTTTGGATGATGTCCAGGTAGTCGGGGAGCATGGCTTCCAGGTTTCGTCCTATCATTTCAAGGTAAGCGCCTTTCATTGGGCCCGGTAAGGTGTTATAAACCAGCGTTCGAACATCGATGGCCTTCATCATGGTGAGACCCTTTTCCTGCAAAGCCATGAGGTCGAGGTTGGTGGAAACTTTGTCGTCTTTTTTTCCGGTTGGCGATTCCACAACGCTGATGGACATCATGAGGTGAAAACTTTCACGAATTCTATCCATCACGACTTTTTGAGTGTCTAGAATTACTTTACTGTTTAAGCTGGCCTTTTCACCGGCCTGACTGGCCTGAAGCATTTGAAACTCCTTTCGGGCTTGTTCTGTTTTTTGTATGAAAATGCTATTCACTTCGCCAATGGCCGCTTTCCCCCAGCCAAAGCGGGCATAACGGGTGGAAAAATCCATGTCTTGTCCCAGGAGAGTTTGACCCTCCTGCGCGGCTTTCACCGTGGCCTTTCTTGCATCTTCACGAAATTTGTCGGGTGTGTCTGCCATATTTTTTAGTTAAGGCGTAAAAGACGGACTAAAGCATCCAGGAAAGGAAGTTCTTTGCCTTCCCACTCGGCGATTTGCGTCACCAGGTAGCGGCGCACGAGAGCCGGATTTATTCCCATGAGTGGAATGACGATTTCAGGATGAGTTTTTCGCGTGGTCCGAATATGAATTTCATCGGTAAAAGGCGGGTTGTGCAGAATCCAAAAAGCGCGGATATGGCTGTAAGGCACTTTCACGTTTCCAAACTTAAGTCCGTAGGGTGAAAAAATCACTTCAACCAGATGGGGAGGCTTGCGATGTTCCAAAACGAGTACGAAAGGCAAAATGGCAAACACGGCCATCATGGTGAAGGAGTCGGTTTTGTAGCCGTACCAAACCAAGAGGCCGTTCAGAACAAACAGGAGTACAAACCAAAGCCATCCACGTTCATAACGGAGGTACTCGGGCGCAATCCAACCGAGGTCAATTTCGTCGAACGCGTGAGCCGGAAGAATTTCTTTTTCTTTTTGTTTTGCCATACGTATTTTTATCTAAATAGTATAGCAGAAAACCGGTTTTCTCACAAGGCTGGCTTCGGTGGTGGTTTTGACGGTGGTTGCCGGTGGTTGCCGGATAGCGAGCGGGGAGGTTTCCTGTGAAAGGCAGGTGTATAAGAACCAAGGATGTGGCTTCGCCACTTTTTTATAAGCTCAGCTTCGCTGAGTGTTAGCAGACACTTCGTGTCCGCTTGAATGAAAGTGGTTTTTAGAAATTGCCTTTCCAACCTGGAACTTTCCACCTTTTAGGATTTCTGTCCAGGCGAAAAGTGTGCATGGCCTCACCCTCTGTGGTAGACTGATTTTCCATAACCCCACCACCATGGAAAAGACTATAAAACCCGGTAAACTCTCAGACAAAGATTTGTACGCACTTTGTAAAGAATACGGCCAAAAGGCCAGGCTCTGGCGGCGGAAGTTTGCAGGTCTGCTGCCCGAAGTCTTCTCGCGCGGTCTTTATAAGCGACGCCGTTTTGGAAGCATTTACGAGTTTGCTGCTAAGTTGGCGGGAATGAGTAAGGAGTCCGTGGATAAAGTCTTAAGACTTTCCAAGAAACTTCAAGACAAACCTTATCTTTTGGAACAATTGGAAACAGGCTCTCAAGGCTGGACCAAGCTCGAACGGGTGGCTTTTATAGCAACTCCTGAAACAGATGGATTTTGGTCTGAACAGATTGAAAACCACTCTTCGAGCTCTTTAAGTCCTTTTGTACAAAACTACAGGTTACGTTTAACCGCCGGCGGTAACTTTCAACCTGAAAAAAGTGCAATTCACTTCGAAGTTGCTCCGGAGCTGGCCAAGAAGCTTCAACAACTCTCTAAACGAGCAGACTTTGAAAATTTATTGGAAAAGTTTGTAGAAAGCGTTGCCCTCCAAGAGGTCGCCGAGAAGCCCGAAGCGGTGGTCACCCCCTCTCGTCACCACACTCAAAGGTGGGCCCTCGAAAACATCCACGATCCGGACCGGCTGCACCTCGTCTGCAGTGCTCATGAACAACTCGCTCATCATGGCTACATTGAAAACGAAGACCAATCTCCGGAGAACTGGCGATTGAAAACCGAGCCGGACACGATTGGGCCAAAAGCCTACATTGACTCGCTTGTGAATCTACATAGACAGACGTAACTCAGGGGCAAACAAAAGGCGATTCCAAAGTGCCGGCGATCATTCCGTAGTGGTCGACGGGGGTGGTGAAGAAACTGGCCGCTTGGTTGATTTCGTGGGGGCGTCCGCGATGGAGAACTTCGGCAAAATCTTGTGCTCCGCCCAAAGCGTAGCCATAAGATTGGAGTTCACTTCTTACCTGTTCGAAGCCCGAGCTCGCACCCTTGCTCCACACATGTTGTTCGAGTTCACGTCGGAGGCCTGCACTATTTTTGGCAAGGACATCTTCCACCACTTCATTGATTTCTTGCGTGGTGCTTCCCTGCGATTTACAAGCTGCTAAAGCTTCGTGAACTCCGGCCCAAACCGAGCTGGGTTGGTCTGGAATTAAGGGAGCGATGGACCCTTCGGGAAGCGGCTCGGGTTCCTGCTCAGCGGCCTGAGCCTCTCGAACTTCCGCCATTAAAGCGTCCATGTTAAGAACGGATGCACTTACGGATGCACTGGTAGTAACGGGTTCGCTTTCCAAACTGACTTTTTCGATTGCTTGAGTCGGGTCTGCCGAGCTGAGTTTGAATACTGCGAGGGCACTTGCCGCGAGGGCGGTGAGTGTGGCCGGCAATCTCCATCGGCTTTTTGTTTGGACAGGGGGCATAATTATCTCTCGAGGAGTAACTTTTGAAGGAGCGGGCTTAACCGGATGAGGTGCGAGCCCTAAACTTTTTCTGTGATTCTTCACGAAAAAGGGTATTTCCAGGTCTCTTCTATCGGTCTCAGGAATCCTCTCCAAAATGGGATAAATGTCTTCCAAAAATTGTCTTTCCAAAAGCCGGTAATGGGGGCGGGCATCTGGAACTTCTCGCGCTTTTTTATGGAAGGCGAGCAGGAAGATTTGTAAACGACTGACAAAATCCAAAAAATCCTCGATGAATTGTTCTTCGAGATGGAGAAACCTTACCGGGCCTGTCAATGACCGAAGTTGCTCCTTTAACTCATGCGTATTTTTGAGCAGAGCTACCGAGAGACTTGCACCAGGTTCGCCTTTTCTGAAAAAGGGTATAGTGGGGTTCAGTGCCTCTTTGAAGGCTTGAAGTTTAAACCCATCTGCAAGCTCAACACTAAAAAGACTCATTTCATCCGTGTCATCTGCGTTGTCCAAGGTGTCGTCTGGTTCTTCTGTAGGTTCCACTTCCGTCGGGAGTTCTTGAAAGCTGTAGTTTGGATAGTCGGCAGCTCCAATCTTTACCGTGTTTCCATCCAAATTAAAAACATCCAGGGGTGGGCGTGACCGAGCCGGTAAAAGTGCAATCATGGGACAAATGGATCCGAAAAAAACTTGGATAAGTTTTCGCTCTGTCTCTTGAAGAATTGGCGCCCGGCGAGCAGTCTCATTACACTCTCTGATGAGAACTGCGAAGAGGGAGGTAAGGGGGCGTATTCCAAGGAATTTTTTTTCAAAATCCGCCACTTCAGGGTCCAATTGCCTAATCCAACTTTGAAAAGCTGTTTTGAAGTGACCGGTTTTTGTATCCAAATCGCCAAACATCCTGAAAGCCGCCTGTGCTTCGCTGAGACTTTTAAGGATCGCTTCTCCATGTTTCATAGTCAATTGTCGCTCGGGAAGGTTTATTGTTTCCTTCTTCCTTGGCGATGGAGGCGGCGTACCGTCTGTCGGACTTGTGCCGCCATTGGTCACTGCTCCCGTTGAAGTGGTGGCGAAACCTCCTGCAGCCTCTTCTGATGAAGCCGCTGCCGCTGATGAAGCGGCTACCGTCGCAGAGGTGGCGCTCATGTGAAAAACTTGTTCCGTTTGCTTCCCCACTAAGGTCTGAAGTCCTAAAATCTTCAGGCTCTTTTTGTACTCTGCACTGCGTGCAGTGGGGACTAATCGCTCGCGAACAGAGTCGAGGCCATCGAGCAAGCCTTCCCATAATTTTTGCAAATAAGCGCCAAGTTTTCGTTTTCCGTCGCGGGTATAGCCCATAAAGGGGGCTAAAAAATCATTCGTCAGAAAATCGGCAAGTGCATCAAAGGTGCCTTGAACGGCAACTGTTTTTCCACTTTCCATGGCGGCGAGAACCGTATCGGTTTTAGCACCCAAAGCGTTCATTTGTGCTTTCAAAATCTCGCGATTCCCACCTCGAGCCCGAGCGAAGGCTTTTCCCAACCGCTCCCCTAAAGAATCTCGAAATCCTAAAAGAGCATCCCTCGCACCTCGAAGGGGATCGATGTTTTCGACGTAAGCAGACTGATCACCTCCGTCAAATAAATAAGGAGCACTGGGAGTTAAAACTCGCATAGGTTAAAGGAAATCAGCGGTATTCTACCCTTTTCTTGTGTAGGGTAAAAGAGCCATTTCACGAGCCCTCTTAATTCCAAGAGAAAGTTTCTTTTGTTGCTTCAAGCTGATTCCGGTGTAATAACGAGGCACAATGCGACCAAAGACGGAAAGGTAACTGCGAAGCATCGCGAGATCCTTGTAGTCCAGGTAGGCCGGTAATACGGGCCTGACTGTTTTTTGAACTTTTACGTGTTTGGTCATAATGGAGTGTAAATTGTTGTGGCTTACGCCACGTTCTTGCTTAGCAGACCCTTTGGGTCCGCTTACTAGAACATATTATCGTCCTCGATGTTGGCTGCGAGATCACCGCTTCCGGCAGGAGCTTCTGATGGTGCTGCGCCGGCAGTAGCTTGAGCTGGTGCAGAGTCTCCCGCTCCAGCCATTTCAGGTTCTGTTTGAGTGTCGCCGGACTCGGGAACGTAATCATCCCCTTCTTCATTCTTGCGCTTTTCGAGGATAATCATATCTTGCAGTACAATTTCAGTTCGGAAACGGCGGGTTCCATCTTCCATGTCCCAGCTTCGAGTCTTCAAGTAGCCTTCCACATAAACGAGCATGCCTTTTCGAAGACGTTCTTTGCAGATTTCGGCGAGCTTGGCCCAAGCCACACATTCATGGAATTCGGCGGAGCTGCGTTTTTCGTGTCCGCTGGTTGTCCATTGACGGTTCGTGGCAAGTCCGAGCGTTACAATCGATTGTCCACCTGTGGTGGATTTGAGTTCAGGATCTCTCGTTAGGTTTCCGACGAGAATCACTTTGTTTACACTTCGCATACAGTGAGGATTAGGGAATTAAATTATGTCTTTGTCTTCGATGATGGCCTTTAAGCTTTCATCGAGTTTTTCCTTGTTTTCAGCAAGAGTTGCTTCTGGGGCTTTGGCAGGACCTTTCTCCATGCTTCGGGTCTGGGAACGAACTTTCTTGCTCAATTCTTCGGCAGGAGAGCTCATTTTGGAGGCTTTTCCGGTAGTGGCGAGGGTTTCATAGCGAAGAAGCACGTAGTCATCCGGTAATTTGGTCAGCATGCTGCGCAAAACTCCCGCTTGAAGGAGGAGATCTTTTTGCACCATAGGCACACCGGCCGGTTCTCCGGAGAAATTCAAAACGGCGTAGTAGCCTTTGCTATTGCCGCGAATCTTGTAAGCGAGGTCCCGTAGTCCCCAAATATCCTCATCCACCAGATCAAAACCATTTTCAGTGAGAAGACTTTTGATTTCTTTGAGATTTTTTTCGATCTCCTTGTCCGTTTGTTTCGGACTCAGGATGACCATGAGTTCATATTTCATTCTGTATGGGATGTTCCTTCGAGTCTTAAGCCTCGTGGGCGCTCGAAAGACAGATAAAGCACCGGGAGATTAGCAGGCTCAATTCTTATTGGCAAGTGGATTTTGTATAAGTTTCGGGGACGTAATAGCCTTCACATTTTTCTTTTATCCACTCAAAAAGAAGTTCTTCGTTCACTCCATCAAAGGGGTAAACGTAGCGAATCAGAGACCCTTCACCACTTCCCGCCCCATTATCGTCAGCGAGGTCGAGAACCAGTTGTTGTTCTTCCAAATACAAAGCAACAGGATTGAAATCTTCTTCAGGAACCTGCAAGAAGACTTCCCAAGGTCCTTTGACGTGTTTGATCAGAATACCCGACCAGGTGCTGTACCCTTCCTCTTCCCATTCTCGAACAGCAAGTAGCGGTGTCCATGAATTGGGCTGCGCAATGAAAGCAAAAGTGACATCTCCAATGGAGTAAAAAACTGCAATTTGATCCGGATGAATGTCTCCTGAGATTCCCTCAAGCCATAAAGGCACCTCTTCCACCGGCCACAAACTCAACTCGGTGTATCCATCTTCCAGGAATTTCTCGAACGGGACACCCGATTCAATCATTTCCAAAGTAAGGTTTGGACTTGTTTCTTCCGAAGTGCAGGCGGCGAGAAATGCGGTGAGGCAGACGAGGGTGATTAATTTTTTCATTAGTATCTTTGTTAGGAGTGAAGATTAAGGCTTGTGTGACGGAAAAACTTCTTGGCAAGTCACTCCAATTCATACTGCTTTAGTCCACTACAATGGAGTCGAGAATCTCCCACACCTCCGATTCGGCTTCTGCATTGCCTGCTTCCCAGGTTGCTTGGAGACGGAGAATATATTGATCGTCAATGAACACCCAATGTTTGATCATTACAGGATGAAGTGTGGTGCCATCGTCAATTAGGCCGCTCAAGTAAAGAGAGTACGTAGGGCCAAACGAAGTAATTTCATTGCCTTCTACAATCAGTTTCGTATTGGGGTCGGCGGCAAAATATAAATCATAATAATAATCGCTCGTTTTCTTTAAATTGTCGTATATTTCTTCGCTGGTCATCGGATCTTCATAGGCGAAACTCTCGGCATGAAAAGCATTGAGGCCTCGGCTTTCTTCCTCGTAAAGGGTGATCCCGGCTATTTCTTCACGCGTGTCTCGAGTCCACCCTGCGGGCATGGTCAGAGAGTATCCTCCGCCCAAAATGGGAGTGCCTGCCGAAGAGGTCTCATCCGGAATGCTTACTTCAGCTTGATAAGGATCTTGCTCCGAGCTTTGCCCCGAGGAACAGGCTCCAAGAAGTGCAGAAGTCAGAGTAAGCAGAAGGATCAGGGCGGCCTGATTATTGCGTGGAGTCATAGACGAGGGGGTTATGTTCAGAGTGTAGGTAATTTTAAGGTGGTGGGCAAGGGACTTCTTGATACCGAGCCAGAAAAAATACTCGGCTTTGCTGAAAAGTTTTCCTTCGGGGTATTTGGCTTTCGTGAGTGATCTCTATGCAAAGCTCCACTATGAAAAGAACCCCGTAAGGACAAAACCTTAAAGGGCGCTTTCCGTTGTGATTGCATTGTAAGTATAACTCTCTGAAGGTGGGGAAACAAGCCAAATCTCGCCCTACCCTAGAGCCCATGACAAATTGTCAGTTGGATTGCCAATGTGTACGTTGCTATAATCTCTGCATGGCTTACCTTGACCAATTCAATGAGCTTCGGCATCGCACTCCGCATGTGGGGCTGCAAACGGTAAACAATGAGAACAGTCCGTATTGCCAATACACGGAGGAAAGTCGGAATTGTTATATGACCTTTGCCAGCTTCCGTTCGAACGATTGTCTTTATAATCTTCGGGTTTTTTATTGTACGGACTGCGTGGATTGCAGCCTCTGCTACAAATGCGAACTCTGTTATGGCTGTGTGGATTGTCAAAATTCCTACAATTGTAACTTTTGCGCTTACTGCGAGCAGGCAATCGACTGCGACTACTGCTACTTCTCGATTGGAATTCAGAATTGTTTTGGCTGCACGGGTTTAAAACAGAAAAAATTCCATATTTTTAATAAGCCGGTGCCGGAGGCGGAGTATAAAACGCGCGTGGCCGAACTTCGAAAGCTGCCTAAGGCGGAAATTCTGGCAAAGGTTCGGGTTTTGCTGAACCAAACACCGCATAACGCCATGTACGGAAAGAGCAATGAAAGCAGTTATGGCGAGAACATTCACAACTGCAAAAGCACCTACTGGGGCTTCGACTCCAAATACCTTCACGATTGTAGTTACGTTTACCACTGCGACGAATCCAAAGACCTGCTCGACTGCAGCCATTTGGGTTGGTCCGAGCTGTGTTATCAAATTATGAGTGGCGGAAATTTGAACAACTGCATGTTCTGTTACGGATGTTGGGGCTCACACAATCTGGAATACTGCGAGCTTGTCTACAGTTCGAACGACTGTTTTATGTGCGTGGGGCTCAATCACAAAAAGTACCACATCTTGAATGAGCCTTACTCACGTGAGGATTACGCGCAAAAAGTGGAGGAAATTAAGGCGGAAATGCGGGCGCTCGGGTACTATGGCAAATGGTTCCCTTCCACTTATAAAGAAGTACTCACTTACGGACTATGACTCCTATCACCAAAAAATGCAGCTGCGGGAAACCCTTTTATATTATTGATCAAGAAGCGGCTTTTTATAAAAAGAAAGGCCTCCCCGATCCCGATTTATGCCCGGAGTGTAGACAGCGTGATCGCCTACTTCTCAGAAATGAAAGAGCGCTCCACAAGCGGATTTGCGATCAATGCAAAAAGGAAATTTTGTCGACTTACCCGGCGGACGCCCCCTACCCCGTTTACTGTCAGGATTGTTTTTGGAAGTGGATGGGCTAGATTTTTTTGTAATACTCATCGAGAAAGTCACCAGGAGTGACTATTTTTAGACCTGATTTTTTTGCGACTTGTGTGTCTTTAATGAAATCTCTTACGTCGAGTGTGACTAGCGTGTCAACTTCAAGAAATTTTGCGCCAACCAAAACCATTACGTCATCAGGATCTTGAATCCAAGAATCAGCTTTCTTCCATAAGTTAGAATTGGCGGGGATCTTTTTCACATAAAGTGCTGAGTTTATTGTTTTTTCGAATTTCATTTTTTTCTCATAAAATTTCTTGGCAATTACCTCAAGAGCTTCTTCGTAGACTTCTGTAGAGATATAACCCTCAAACAAACCAGCCTCACACATCTCTATGATTTGTGCCGATCCTCCACCCGAAGAAAGTATCGCAGCGATAAGTACGTTTGTATCTAGAAAAATTTTCATCATACTTTAAGCTCTGTGGCGAATTTCCTCGAGGTCAGCAAGCAATTCTTCTAAAGTAATTCCCTTTTTTTTAGCGAGGGCTTCAGTCTCCTTGAAGAGCTCAAGTGTCTTTAACTTTTTCGGGATGACTAGAAAACCTTTTTTACTCCAAGATAGGATGGTAAGAACATCATTTTCTTCCATATCTAATTCCTCTCGAATTTCAACAGGGATCGTGAACTGTCCCTTTTTGCGGAGGATAGTGGTTGTATTCATTTTCGGAAAGTTGGAAATAAAGTTGGAATTTCTGAATTAAGTGTACACCAAAGAAAGAGAGGGATCAAGTCCTGACTAGAATAAAGCCTTTAATAAGTATTCGGTTCCTTCAGGGCCTCGCAGCTTTCTGCCTCGCTCATCCAGAACCGGAAGCGGGTAGGTGTTGTGGCTTTGGTGGCCGACGGTGAAGGATGTGCCGAAATGGCCGTTTAAAAACTCTTCATCGTTTTCACCTTTGAGGGGTTGGTCGCCAATCACAAGGATGTCTTTGAGAGGAATTTTGAGATGCTTCGCCCAGCGTTTTACGGCTTTGCCTTTGCCACTTTCAGCAGGAATGATGAGGCAGCCGATGCCGGAGTCCTGAATCAAAAAGTGTTCGTCGAGGTCCATTTTTTTGAACAAATTGCGCAGAGAGGAGGCAGTGTGGCGAGACACAATGCGCGTGGTTTTTGGAAAAAGATAAAACCAATCGGGAAAGCGGATGACCACCGAGTGATCACGAATCACGATGACGCAGTGCCAGCCGTACTTGTCTTTAATAAAGGCCTCCATAGCCTCCGGGGTGATGCGATGCTTGGGCCAAGAAACTTCATAAAACAGTTCGTGGTCTTTTTTTCGAGGATGGTATTCGTAGCAGGCTCCCCCATTTTCCGCGAGGACACTCCAGCGTTTGCGCTCCGCTTCTTCGTCTTTGGCCTTTTCGGTGATGTGCGCGAGCTTTCCTTTAATGTGATCGAAGGAACGGCCGGTGCAAAAAGCCAGTGGGATGTTTTTTGGGAGTGAAAGGAGCGTTTGGCGAAGACTGTGCGGAATAATCCATCGGCCTAATGCGGTGAGTGTGCCATCGATGTCGAAAGCCACCGCCTTATAGCGTTTTTGGAGAGCGCGGCGGGTGGCTTTTTCTTGGGCGGCAGAGAGGAATTCCATGGTAAGGGCATTCTAACGGATTTATGTACCGGTGCAAATTAGGCTGGAATGAATGGGCTTTTAGGACTAAAATGGCTTGTTCAAGCTGTTTATCGCGTGTTAAAGTCTGCACTGCAGACCTTCTGATAAAATTTAAGAATGCAAGAATTCGTTGATTTAAGTCTGAAAAGCGATGAGGATC
>CAYHTG010000033.1:0-12286 GCA_964359495.1 uncultured Candidatus Peribacteria bacterium | reverse complement strand
CTGTTGCTCTACCAACTGAGCTACTGACCCACGGGGCGTATTTTAGGGAGCCGGTGCAGTGGATGCAAGCTTATTCTTCAGTGCGCTGGAATAAACTGATCAAAACCACCCCAAGTACAGGTAAAGCGAACCAAACATTGTAATTATCAACTATGGATTTTACGAAAATAGACTCTTGATAGAGAGTGGTTGCAATCCCCGCGGGAATGTTCCCTGTTACAAAGGATCCGCCGGTGAGGTAAACCAAAAGCGTGCTCACCATAAGACCGGCATTTAAGAAACCGAAGGTAAGATTCGCTAAAACTCGTGTGACAATGGACACTTCAGGAGCAAGGTTAACCTGAAAACCCCCTTTGATGGCAAGGATCACGATCACGAGGACAAAAGTGAAAATTTTAATAAGAACCATCGCTTGATCTCCCATTTCACCCTGAAGCGTTGGGGCGGCGGGCAGCAAATAGGTTTTAATCAAGTTACCCAGGCCATCTGCGGTGAGGATGGCCATGTAGGTTGAAATGATGACTTTTAAGGTTTGATTGCGGCCAATAATAAAACTGTAAGCAATGACGATTGCAAAGAAAACTAGAATGAAGAGGTCCCAGGAAAGACGTAGATTTTCCACAGGCGCGAAGAATTAAACTTGTAAGCTCACCTCCGGTGAGTGCTAGCGAAATCTTAGCAAGAATTTCGAAATAAACAAAGTTTATGTTTGGAGTCGCTAACGCGACGTCTTTTTAGGCTGCACTGCGTGCAGTGGGAGTCGCTAACGCGACGTCTTTTTAGGCTGCACTGCGTGCAGTGGGAGTCGCTAAGGCGACGATTTTTAAGCTGCACTGCGTGCAGTCTGTCAACTAGTCAAATTTTTTGGTTTTGACTAGTCGGAAAGTTTTGCACAATTGATCTGAGGGAAGGAAATCTCGGCTGCGCCGAGTGGGCGCCGACTAGTCAAAATCAGTCAAGAAAATCCGCCTATCCAATGTTGTATAATTCGCCTATCCATTTGACTAGTCGAAATTGATTTTTCCTTTACAAGAAGCCATCTTTCGCCTATACACTTGTGATAAGGCGGCACTTTGTGTTCTAATCGCCTTCCCACAATGAACCAACAAGATTTTCTCACATTGGAGGAAGCGGCGAATGGTCTGGGCAAGTCGGTTCAAACTGTTAGGCGTATGATTAAAAGAGGAGAACTCCCCGCCAAGAGTGTGAAAACACCTCAGGGATTTCAATACGTCGTAAACCGCGATGACGTCTATCCGAATGCCACTAAAGAACCTGGAGTTGATCTGCAAATGTTTTCTAATTCGCCTATCCAAAACCCAATTGAACCGCTACATGTAGAGCTGGAAAGCTCGGTGCCTATCCAAGCTCCGATTTTGACTAGTCGAACTGACTTAGAGCCGCTTCTAGAAAACGATTTTTATACCCTTGACAGGAATCCTGCACCCGCACCCCAGCCCAGCTCTGTGCAGCTCATGAAAATTATTGAACTGCAGCATAAAGAAAAAATGATGCTCATCCACATTTTGGAGAGACTGCAAGAGGAACTCCATGCAAAGACTGAACCTCGTTCTCTTCTTGAACGCATTTGGCGCGCCATTTTCGGATGAAGGCCTTTAGAATTTTGCCTTGCAGCCGCGAGCGTAGCGACTTAGACTTCACACACTTTTATGAAGCTATACGACAACACTTGGGGATTCTCAGTGGAACACAGCAATCCTTTTCAACTGTTCCCATTGCTTCAAGGGCTAGCCCGACAAGCCAATAAACTGGAGGATATAGCCGATTTGTCACGCGGAGATCCGGGTTATGGATTTGCTCCTTCGGTGCGCGGAAGAGATTTTTTGTCTTTTCTTTTGTTTTTAGACACGAAACTCAATAATCCGCATCGACTCTTCGCCGACACCATAAAAGACCAGGAGAACCAAATTTTGGAAGAAATCGGAGTTTTAACCCGAAGTGCTTACCTGCCGGCGGTGGCCACACGATCCCTCAATGACCTGAGTGATTTCATCAAAAGTTGTATTCAAATTTCCGAGGAGGAAGGCGTCATAATGACTCCCTACGATGTGCTGTTTGAAATCTTTAAACATTCCACCATTTCCGGGGGTTGCTACCACGACCCGTTGGGAGAAGTTTTGGTGAGACGCATCGTAGCCTGGTGGCATCGCAAAACCATAGTCACTCCCATCACTGCGGACGACATCATCCTTACCAGTGGAGCGACTCACGCCATTGGAACAATTTTCAAACTTTTAGGACAGGAGGGGCTACAATTTCTAACTCACGGAGATAAAGTCGTGATCACCTCGCCTGTCTATAGTCCTTATTTCCATACTTTGAAAAATCGAGGGCTGCAGGCGCTTTCCATTTCTATGGACCCTATCACCGGAAAAATAGACCCGGCCAGCTTGGAAGCTATGAAAGGGACGAAGGGAATTAAGGCCATTATTGTTATTGATCCCAACAACCCCACGGGCTTTTCCATGGATGAGGAGAGCTTGGGACTTTTGGCGGAATTGGCTAGGGAGCAAGATGCCATCATCATTACCGATGAGGTTTATAGTGCTTTCTTTGAAGGCCGAAAATCGATTGTGGATCTTTGCCCGGAACGAACGATTCGTATTCAAGCCCGATCGAAGATTGAACGAAGCACGGGGCTTCGTTTTGGCGATGTGCTGATTACGAAAGAAACGAACGCGTATTTGACGGGGAAGCTTTCAGCTTCCCTTCCCGAAGGACAGGATTTCAAGAAAGCTTTTGTTATGGCCAAAGGTCCCGGAGGTATTCATGGAGAATTTTTCCACACCACTTTTGTGAGTGGTCCCGATCAATATCTGGGCGCCGCGCACATTTTGCTCGGTGAAGAAGAACGACAACGCTACCGTGAATGGATAGCCAAAAATATGGAAGTGTTCTGCCAAACCTTGGGGCTTCCTCATCATGGGAATCTCTATTATATTATTTTCGATATGAATGAGGTGCCTGGTTGCCGTGTTCAAGCGCTTCCTCCAGAACAGAAAATCAGCGATCTTGCGAAGCTGGGTGTAATTTACTTGCCAGCCAATTTGTTTTTCTCTGAAGAAGATCGCCTGGCTCAGCCACGAAATCAAATGCTGCGCGCCTCGCTTGCCAACGCCACGCCCGAGAAAGTGAAGCGGGCGGCGGAAATTACTCGCTATTACCTTACCCACTAGCCATGTCACTCTTCGAAAATACGCTCAAACAGATTCGTAAAGCGTCCGAGCTCATGAAGCTGCATTCCAATATTGAGGAGGTGCTCAGCCATCCCGAGCGCGTTATTCAGGTGAGTATTCCCGTGGTAATGGACAACGGAAAGTTGCGAGTTTTTCAGGGTTTCCGGGTGCAGCACAACAGCATTCGCGGACCTTATAAAGGAGGTATTCGTTATCATCCTCAAGTGGATATGGATGAGGTGAAGGCTTTGTCTACCTGGATGACGATGAAGTGCGCGGTGGTGGATATTCCTCTCGGCGGAGCAAAGGGAGGGGTGATTGTGGATCCTAAAGAACTTTCTCTCCGAGAGCTGGAGCAATTGACTCGTGAATACACCCTTGCCATGGCTCCTTTCATTGGTCCCGATATTGATATTCCCGCACCGGACGTTTACACCAATCCACAGATTATGGCGTGGATGATGGACGAATATTCCAAAGTTAAAGGGAAAAATGTGCCGGGTGTGGTGACAGGGAAATCGGTGGAAGCGGGCGGATCGCAAGGAAGGGACTCCGCCACCAGCCAAGGAGGAGTTTATGTCTTGGAAGAGTATTTGGCTTTAAAGGGGATGGAGGCAAAAGGAATAACGGTGGTGGTTCAAGGATTTGGAAATGCCGGTTCGCATGTGGCACGGCTCTTGCATGAGAAAGGAATGAAAGTGATTGCGATTTCCGATTCCAAAGGCGGACTGCACTGTCCCGAAGGCTTGCAACCCGATGCAGCCATTGTGTGCAAAATCGAAAAAGGCAAAGTTGAGGAATGTGTGCCGGCCGGGGTGAAGTGTGATGTTATTACGAACGAGGCGCTTTTGGAATTAGAGTGCGACATCTTGGTGCTTTCGGCTCTTGAAAATCAGTTGACCGGCGAGAATGCGGCTAAGGTAAAGGCCAAGGTGATTTTGGAACTCGCTAATGGGCCGGTGACTCCGGAAGCGGATGAGATTTTGAAGGGAATGGGCGTGGACATTTTACCGGACATTTTAGCCAATGCGGGCGGCGTGACCGTGAGTTACTTCGAGCTGGTTCAGAATCAAATGAATTACTACTGGTCTTTGGAGGAAGTTTTGTCGAAGTTGAAGCCGATTATGCAGAGGGCGTGGAGAACGGTGAAGGAGAACTCTTCGAAGTATGGATGTACCTATAGGGAGGCGGCTTTTATTACGGCGCTAAAAAGGCTCGAGGCGGCGATAAAGATGAGGAGGGGGGCGTAGCCGGAACGAAGTGGCGGTAGGGGTCTGCACGTGCAGACTTTTTCTACCGGGATTCCCGGCAATTTGACAATTTACCTGGATTCCCGGTAGAATAGCCATATGAAGATCCATATTCCAAACAGTGTCTGGCTGGGTAACATTGATCCCTTTTTAAAAGGGTTTGATCCTAGTGAACCTGAAAAACTCAGTATAACCTTTCACAAAAAATGGATGTCTGTGCATCCGATGGTTTTATCTATGATTGGTGCTCTTGGCATAAAAGTTGATCCCTCAAATATAGACTGTGAAAAGCTCGAGGCGAAATCAAAACACTATCTTGAACGGATGGGCTTATTTAACTTTCTAGGTGTGTCCTCCGGAATAAAAATAACAAAGCGAGAGTCGTCGGGTAGGTTTATACCTCTCACCCAAATAAAAGACTCGGAGGCTTTAAGTACTTTTATCACAGAAATGACGCCCTTATTGCACCTCCAGCCTAAACACGCTGAACCCATTCGATACATCATGAGTGAATTGATAAGAAATGTTCTTGAACACTCTTTATCGAAATCCGGCGCGATTGTGTCGGCCCAATACTATAAAGACAGCAATGTGATACGAATTGGCATTGCGGATACCGGCATAGGAATATGGCAATCCATCAATCAATCTTATAATCCGAAAAATGACTTGGAAGCGATTCAGCTGGCATTGACCCCCGGCATTACGGGTACAACCAAGGAGGAGGGCGGAACGGAGAGAAATGCCGGTGCAGGATTATTTTTCATTAAATCTATAGCCTCTATCAATAGTGATTTCTTCGTTATTTATAGCGGCAATGCTCTTTATAAACTTTTGAAAAGAACCGGGAAGAAGGTGGCACTTCATGCGGATCCCACTAAAGACAGACATTCCAAAAGAGAGGATTTACCGCGTTGGCAAGGGACGGCGGTAGGCATTGATCTTTCACTAGATACCACACAAGAGTTTGCTCTGCTTTTGAAGCTCTTGCGTGAAACTTTAAGCGAAGCGATTAAAGAAAGGAAAAAGGCTCGTTATAAAAAACCTCAATTCACATGATTCAGATTCAACTATTCAAAGAAGTAGGTGCCTTCGCCGAAAACAAAGATATTGCCAGGGATATTAGATTGAACAAGCTCATCCCTGCACTTGAGAAGGGAGAAACCATTGTTTTAGATTTTGAAAATGTTGATGGTGCCACTCAATCCTTCATACATGCCTTGATTAGTGACCTTATGAGGAAGTATGGAAATGCAGTGCTGGATAAAATCCAATTCAAATCGTGCAATGGTACCGTGAAGGCAATAATTTCTATTGTGGTGGACTACATGCAGGAAAGTATTTGATTTGTAGATAGACAAGCCAAATTTCTTATGTAAGAATTCCGCCATGAAAACCATCTACGCATTCGCTGAAGGGAACAAAGACATTCGAGATCTCCTGGGGGGGAAAGGAGCGAATCTGGCGGAAATGACTCTGATGGGACTTCCGGTGCCCCCGGGTTTCACCATTACGACCGAGGCTTGTAATCATTATTTGGAGACCAAAGATTTTCCGATCGGGTTTTTTGAAGAACTGGATGAGAAGCTCGATGAGCTGCAGCACACCATGAAGAAAACTTTTGGGAGCCGACAAAATCCGCTTTTGGTTTCGGTGCGTTCCGGTGCTCGCGCTTCCATGCCGGGGATGATGGACACCATTTTGAACCTGGGGCTCAACGACGAAACCGTCGAAGGGCTCATTGAGAAAACCAACAATCCACGTTTTTCTTACGATTCTTATCGTCGCTTTGTGACCATGTTCGGGAACGTAGTTTTGGGCATTGCGCATGATCATTTTGAGGAAGCTCTTGAGGCGGCGAAGAAGGCAAAAGGGGTTACGGCAGACACTGAATTGGAGACGGAAGATCTGAAAAAGCTCGTGAAAGTGTTTAAGGAAATTGTTTTGCAGCACAGTGAGAAACCTTTCCCTGAAGATCCTCGAGAGCAGCTTCTGCAGGCTATTGTGGCGGTGTTTCAATCTTGGAACAGCAAGAGGGCCATTACTTATCGCAATTTGTACGGCTTGCCTCATAATATGGGGACCGCGGTGAACGTGCAATCGATGGTCTTTGGGAACATGGGCGAGGACAGTGGAACGGGAGTGGCTTTCACTCGAAATCCTTCCAACGGCGAGAAGGAGTTCTTTGGGGAATTTTTGCTGAATGCTCAGGGCGAAGATGTAGTGGCGGGGTTTCGAACACCTCAGAAAATTTCCGACCTTCGGGACCGAATGCCTGAGATTTATGATGAACTCCATAATGTTCAAAAAACCTTGGAAGACCATTACCGCGACATGCAAGATATTGAGTTCACCATAGAACATGGCAAGCTCTTTATGTTGCAAACACGCAATGGGAAACGAACCGCTCGTGCTGCGGTAAAAATAGCGGTGGACATGGTGGTGGAAGGCCTCATTACGAAGCACGAAGCTTTGAAACGAATCGATCCTAATCAGCTCAATGCCCTGCTTCATCCTTCTATTGATCCGGTGGCAAAAAAGGAGGTTTTGGCTAAAGGTTTGCCGGCTTCACCGGGAGCGGCTGTGGGAAAAATCGTGTTCACGGCCGATGATGCCTACCGCCTTGCCGAGGATGGAGAAAAGGTGATTTTGGTGCGTAAGGAAACCAGCCCCGAAGACATTCATGGCATGCACGCCGCTCAAGGCATTTTGACCTCCACGGGTGGAATGACCAGTCACGCCGCTGTGGTGGCCCGCGGTATGGGGAAACCCTGCATAGCCGGTTGTAAAGAAGCGCATGTGGACGACAAGATTAAAACTCTTGAAATTAACGGCGAGGTTTTTGGAGAAGGAGATGTGCTTACTTTGGATGGCGCAACGGGGGAAGTGATGCGTGGCGCCATGCCCACGGTGGAACCGGCGCTAACGGGCGAGTTCGACGAACTGATGCACTGGGCCGATGAAGTGCGCACCTTGAAAATTCGTACGAATGCCGATACACCCCACGACGCGCAAGTGGGTCGTCGCCTGGGCGCCGAAGGAATTGGGCTTTGCCGTACCGAACACATGTTTTTTGATGAAGACCGTATTATGTTTGTTCGCCAGATGATTTTGTCGTCAGATAAGGACTCGCGAAAGAGGGCGCTCGACAAGCTCGCGCCCATTCAGTGTGAAGATTTTAAGGGTATTTTTAAGGTGATGAACGGGTTCCCCGTGACGATTCGTTTGCTTGACCCTCCCATGCATGAGTTTCTTCCCAACACGGAAGGAAAAATCAAGGCCGTGGCCCAAGAGATGGGCGTGGCCTATGGGGAACTGCAAAAAATGGTGGATGCTCTTCATGAACTCAACCCTATGCTCGGGCACCGCGGTTGCCGTTTGGGCATTACTTATCCGGAGATTTACGAGATGCAAGCGCGAGCTATTTTGGAGGCTGCCAAATACATGACCAAGGAAGGCGTGAAAGTGATAGTAGAAATTGAAATGCCCTTGATTGGACATGTGAACGAGCTGAAAGTTTTACGCGAACTCGTAGAAAAGGTGGCGGCCGAGATGGGTCCGCTGGATTTCGACTGGAAAGTGGGCACCATGATTGAACTTCCCCGCGCCTGTGCAACGGCCGACCAAATTGCGCGCTACGCCGACTTTTTCTCCTTTGGCACCAATGACCTCACCCAGATGACTTTTGGTCTGAGTCGCGATGATGCGGGTACTTTCCTTCCCTACTATACGGAGCATGGAATTTTGCCGGACAATCCCACAGAGACCATAGACCAAGAAGGGGTGGGCCAACTCATGAGGATGGCGGTGAAGCTGGGGCGTGGGGCGAAGCCGGATTTGGAGATTGGAATTTGCGGTGAGCACGGCGGCGAGCCCCGCAGCGTGATGTTCTGCCATGAAATCGGCCTGAACTATGTGAGTTGCAGTCCTTATCGAGTACCGGTGGCTCGACTTGCGGCGGCGCAGGCGGCGTTGTAGAATAAGTTCTTAACTTTTCACCCATAAAAATGGCGGAACACGACCACAGACTGGCTGGCCTCAAAGAACTATTGGCAGCGGGTGCGTGGGCCGCAAAAGAACTACGAACTCTGGTTGAGGATGGGCAAGTTTCACCTGAGCATTTGGCTGTTTTAGATGAGCCAGTTCGAAACGCTTGCACGGCAACCGGCTATTTGCTGAGTTCGGTGATGATTGCGGGTGCACCTGCTCCAAGTGAACCTGAATGGCGCGACCCTGAAACAGGACGTACAGCTTGGGAATTGTATTCTGCGGACTGAAGAAACTAAGCTCCGTGGTGCAGTTGTGTCGTGCCCTGTAAAAGCACTGGCATGTTTGCTCATTTTATGTTAGAATTATTTGATATAAAAACAAAATTATGCGCGACCTTTCTTGTTTCTTGCACTTCTCGGGTGAAAACCCCGGTCATCGTGTTTTTCGGGAAGGTGAGCCGAAGCGTGATTTTTTGAAGTCGAATACAGTTAAGTTGAAAGGAGAGAAATGGATAAATGAAGAGGGCGAGTCTACCGCCGAGGCCAAGGCTTTGGCGGACCAAATCGATTCTGAAATCGAGTCAATAAAGAATGGTACCAATGAAAAGTTGGCTGAGCTTTATGTGGATGTGTTTCAAATGGTTCCTTTGCAAGACAGTTTGAAAATGAGTGAAACGATTGTCGGCGACAAATACAAAAACAAAGGGCTTTTGGCTGTTTTGGAAGGAGAAATGTCACTTTTGAAATTGGCATTTACTCACGTTGAAGACCTCCGCCTACTCGCCTATGGAAATCTTTTTAAGGAGCTAGCAAATCCTGACAATGGCGGTATGGATGCCAATTTCCTTCCTCTGGGCAGTACTGTAAAAGTGAAGGATGGGAAGGTCACGGTAACCTATCCCAATGGTAAAACTGCCAGTGCCCTTATTTTCCCTTGGGATGTTTCTAAAATAGCTCATGAAAAGTATGTAGAAATGCAGAGAGAAAAAGCTAAAAAAGCAGGTGAGGAAATAGCTGCCAGACGAGCATCCGGTGCAGAAGAGGTGATCGACTTAGGGGATGATGAGGAGGAACCGGCTCCAGCTCGCACAGAACCTGCTAAACGCGTGGAGAAAGCTGTAGAGGAACCTGTCCCACCTGTCGAAGCAAAAAAAGCCGAATCGAAGCCGGATTTCAAAGCCGTTCCGGTTATGCCCGAAGTTGTACCCGAAGCTGCTCCTGAAATAAATCTCTCTGCGGAATGGACAAGAGCAGTTGAACCGCGCATTCAAGTATTGAGAACGGAGTTCGCCGCTAAGGGCGTTACCATTGAAGCCACTAGTCAACCCTGGGGACCGCCTTCAAGGAAAATTAAGATTACGAACGGTAAAGAGACTTACGAGGTAACGATTCGACCCAAAAAGGGGGCTAAGAGCTATGACGATTCGAAATCTATAATTGCAATCCGTCAACATACTCAGAACCACACCGACGAAGAGCGTTTCTTTGAAGTAGATGGAGAAAAACAAGAGTACACCGGCATTGATGGCATTGAAGAGGCCGCTCGAGACATCGCCGACGTTCTTGCAAGAAGGCTTGAGCCGGATAAAGAAAAACCAAAGGCAAAGCATGAAAAACCCGAGGTAGACCCTGAAAAAGCCAAGCAAGACCGTTTGAAAACAGCCGCTTACACTTTGGATCTTTCCCCTATACTAACCTTTGATAGTGAACAGGCAAGGCTCGCTGTTGAAAACGATAAAGGTACCCTCTATTCCTCCCTGGAGAAGCTCATGAATCAATACCCGGATGTGGGGGAATATCCGTTTTTCAGGGTTACCTATAAACAAACAACCGGTCCGGGAAAAGACGGGTCCGGAAAGGTGATGTGTGAACTGACCCTACAGGATGGAACGGTGATCCCTGTGCAGGCTTCCACTCCGGCGGTGGATGCGAAAGCGGTTAAAGAGTACGTGGAGGCGCAAGCCGCTTTTGGAAATATCCTTAGCCCTGAAGATGTCACACAGGCTGCCGCTTATCTACCTTTGAAGAAAGCTCTTGAAAAGGCGCTTGATAAAGAGAAGATAAGACTTGACCGGCTTTACGGAAAATATAAAGACAGACCGGCCGAGACGAAAACCGTGGTAGACCCTGTCGTACAGGCGGAGTATGTGCGATTTTCCGATGGAATGCAGAAGACCAGGAATGAGCCTCTCGCTGACAGTCACTACGAGAAACTTTTCGCTCTTCAAGAAGATGGCGGCGTAAAGTTGAGCCTGGCCGACCACAAACGAGGAGCCGAAGCCGCTCAAAATTTAGGGAAGCCCGATGAAATGTATTTCCGTTTGAAACGAGCCGAAGCGCTAGACCCTGCTAATCAAGAAATAAAAACTTGGCTGGAAAAGGTGATGAGCACCTATGCTTCCGTAGAAATTAAACGGCCTAAGGGACAAGAAGGGAACCTGAACTTTGTCCCGGGGGTACTTAATAGCAGTGGGGTTTGGACGGAACAGTGGACAGAAGATGCGGCGCAAAATCTTGCCATTAAAGCGGCGCAAAAAATATTTGCCGCGACGGGTTCCTTTACCGGCTTGCTTCCGGTTCATCGCATACATGAAGGCGGGTCCGTGGACTTTATTCGCTACCGTTACGGCAAGCAAATGTTTAGCATTGCCCCTTTATCACCTGTTTACAATAAAACGGAAGGAAAGAGAGGAACTCAAACTATTCGTTTGGAACGGCAGGAAGTGGAGGGCGAGCTCCTCTTAAAAGCATTGGCTCTCGGCGAATCGGGTGATGCCACTCGGATGTATGAGCTCTTGAAAGAGGCTAATGCTAAGGGGGAAAACCCTGAAGTCACCGCACAATTAAAAAAGATTGAGGCAAACTATAGCAGGGTCAAAATCAAGACCCCAAAAGGGCAAACGAGCGGGCTTACTCTCGAAGTTAGGCCTGTCCCTACCGATCCTTACGCTCTAAAGGTGATTGCTTTTGCTCAAAAACAGCTCGATAAGACGGGTTCATTTAAAGGCTTGCTCCCAATTACAGGGGCTAACGCGGAGGAGCACTCCGTTATTTATGCGAACAAAACGTTGGTGGTTTACCCCATTCAGCTCCTTCTAGAGAAGGTATATTAACTGTAGCCGAGCTTTCTTACTGAGTTTCTTCTTCCACCATTTCGGACAGTTTAGTACGCTCTGCTCTTACCTTTGCCAGCTCAGCTTGTGTACTTTCCAAGTTGGTCATGAAGGTGCCGCGAATAGCTCTAGGTTCAAGATTAGCGGCTCTAAGGTCTAATTCTACTGCCTCCAGTCTCAGCTTGGTTTTTTCATCCTGTTGGGCTTTTCTCTGACCGGCCAATGAGGTATCCGGAGCAGCTTCTTCCAAGGAGGCTTCAGGTAAGTCTGACTCTCTTCCATCAGATAGCTGAGCGGCCTCGGGAACTTTCGGGCTCCTTTCTATGCGCTGCAGGTCTACTGCAGAGGGGAAATCTTTATTTTCGGCAGTATAGTCTATAACTGCATCCGGACACACCATTGTGCCTTGCGCCTGTTCGAAGGCTCTGCGCAGGTTTTCAGTTTGAAGATCCGTAGGATTTACAGTGAGACTGATGGATCCTCCATTTGCATCGAGTAGTAATTCGTGGGCATTGGAAAATACTGTTAGTGTTTTTCCTACTTCCTTTAAGTCCTGCAGTGCCGCCCACATTTCCTCTACATTCGCGGTATTTGTCCGGACGATTCCACCTACTCCATCTACTCCATTTACCTTTACTTCAAGTTCTGCCAGGAGCGGATCGGGAGCTATAGCTTTAATCTCCGCAAAAAGTCTTATGACTTCAGCCGTGCGTGCTTGTTTGGGGTTTGGAAGTGCG
>CAYHTG010000032.1:0-12934 GCA_964359495.1 uncultured Candidatus Peribacteria bacterium | reverse complement strand
ACTCGTACTGTTCGTACAAGTAGAGTAGGAACTGGTGTAACAGTAAAGGTCCGTAGAACCCGTATAGAGAACACACATTTGATCTTCGTCATCGGCGGACGTGGACCACATGTCGTAGCCCATACAAGTACCGTTGGCATCCACCCAAGTGGTACAATCGGTGTCGGTTGTGTCGGTTGTGTCGGTTGTGTCGGTTGTGTCGGTTGTGTCGGTTGTGTCCGTGGTCGTCGTTGTTGAAGTAGAACCACAACTATTGCTTGCACTTGTATAAGAATCCGTATAAGCGGCTCCGGTTGAAGTCACTTTACAGTCTTCACACCAAGTTGAAGTGCCGGAAGAAGAGGTTTTGTTTCCTGAAGTACAGGTCACCCCTTTGGTATATTTTTCATAACCGCTGGTGCTGCTGGAGGTGTTTTGCCAACAAGAAATGCTCGTGGTCTTTCCCCCCGTGCTGGATTCATAACAGTAAAGATTGTTGGAATCCACATAGTATTTATAGGTATAACTGCTGCTCGTACTGGTCGAGGTGCTGGTGCTCCAACAAGAATAACTCGTTGTGGTTCCCGCCGAAGTTTTACAAGTGCTGCATGAAAGACCGGTAGTGGCATCCTTACTGTCCGTACAAGTGGAACTGGTGGTCGGCGTAGTGGTCGTAGTAGAGGTCGAGCTGCAACTAGAGCTTGAACTATAGGCATCCGTATAGGCGGCTCCCGTGGCGGTCACCGTACAGTCTTCACACCAAGAGCCACTGGATTTTGTTCCTGAAGTACAGGTCACTCCTTTGGTATACTTTTCATAACCGGTGGTGGATGTAGAGGTGTTTTGCCAACAAGAGGCGCTGGTCAACTTTCCGGTGCTGTCTTTATATTCATAACAATAAAGTCCGCTGGAATCGACGTAGTACTTACTCGAAGAACCGGCGGAGCTGGTGCTTGTGGTACCGGTGCTCCAGCAAGAAAGGCTGCTCGTTTTTGAGTCCGTACCCACACAAGTGCTACATGATAAACCGGAATAGGTTCCGGAAGTAGGCGTAGACGATGTACAAGTGTAAGTATCACAAGCATCTCCAACTTGATCTCCGTCCGAATCTTTCTGATCGGCATTGGCTTTGGTGGAACAGTTGTCCGAAGAATCCGCAACCCCATCGCCATCGGAATCAGCCACAGCGTTATAAGAGGAACTCACTTTTACTTCGAAAGTTGTGGATCCGCTTACCGTACTATAAGGACCCCAAGAAGTTGTCGTACTTGAAGAGCTACCATAAGTGCTCATATTAATACTTCCTTGAAGAACGGAAATTCCCATATATCTGCCGGATTCCACATACAATGCTTTTCCAATACTATAAGTACCCGGACAAGTCCAAGTGCTGGCGCCAGAGTAAGACATATTCACTAAAGAGCCATCCACATAAATGGAAGCTCCATCATTGGTACATACTCCATCTCCATCGGTGGGGTAATGCGTCACTGTGAGCGTATCACCCGAACTTGAGTGGGCAATACTCACAAACATAGAAGTACTCACCACGGTCTTAATGGTATAAGACTCTGTGTAGCCGGCAGGCAATCCCGCGGCATCAGCCCGTTTTTCAGACAGACCGGCGAAAAGCGCTGAGCCTCCGAAAAGGACCAACGCAAGAACGGCCAGGACCTTGGTGGACCAGCCGAGTTTAAGAATATTTGTTTTCGCCATTGCGATGGAGTTTTAAGAAATAAAATGGCTAAATCTTTCAATTATACCACTTTTTCCAAAAAATGCAAAGCCTAATATTCAGCGGTGATGGTGAGGCTAATGGTGTTGCTGGCGTTTCCGGCGGAGTCGTAAGCGACAATAGTATAAGTGTTGGAGCCCTGAGCTAAATTCAAATAGTCCGTGTCGGCCACATAGCGAAAACTGCTGCTGCCCGGCTCAAACAATCCCAAGACGAAGGGTTCCCCATTCCCGGACCAGGTGACGGTGACCTTACTTGCTGTCCCCGAGACGATTTGCCCTTCAATGGCAAAGGCGTCTTTCTGAATGGTGGACCCTGAGCTGGGGGACGTGACGGAAATGCTTAAGCTGGGGCTACTTTCACTCAAATCCTCCTCTGGCTCTTCTACTGGCACGGCTGGTTCTTCAGAAGTCGCTTCAACCAAAGACATTTCTTCTTCTATAGTAGGAGCATCCGCTTCGCTATCGGTCTGTTCGGCTTCCCCATTCGCACGCCTCACAAAAACTTCCTCCCAAAGTCCCAAAGAAACAGGCTCTACTAAAGTGAGATTCTCGCGCGCCAACAAAGCCCTCTCCCTTTCATCGTTCAAGCTGCTTTGCTCCCCTTCCTTAATAGTAAGAGACTCAATGACGAGTTCTTCTTCGCCTCTATCCACAAAATCAACAGCCACTTGCCCGGACCTTACCGCCAAAAGTTCATTGCCAACTTGATTGGAAACGAGGTAGGAACCCTGAATAGACTCCAGATTCATCACATCCGTTTGGACGAGCAGTTCAAGCTCCCCCCCATCTTGAGCCTGATGCTCCACCCAAATACGCCCATCCACCAATTGCAGTTCCATTTGATCACCACCGGGCTCAGCTCCGGTAAACTCAGCGATTTTAAGTTTCGTATTTTCATCCAGGTAAAGCACCGACCCATTATAAAAGCTGAGTGAAGCCATGCTGTCCTCCCCCGTAGAAATTTGATCTCCCACAAGAACCAACTCCGAGTCTGAAGCGGACCGTGCCTCCGTTTGTCCCCACTCTAAAACTTCAGCGTTTCCACTCATCAAGCTGAGAATGGCTTCATCTTTCTTATCTTCGGCAAAGGAATTAAAAACCGAAACACAAGCTCTTAAAATCAAGAAAAAGATAACCAAGAAAACGACCAACCAAAAAAAGGACTTAAATCCGCTGCGTCCTCGCTTCGGCTGATAACGTTTGTAATAGGTGTAGCTCATGAAGGTGGGGGCTAGAAGCCTACAGTCCCATCTCCTTCTTAATGGAATTTACGTCGCGAAGCAAGTTTTTGTCTTTCTTGAGCCTTGCATCAATCTTCTCACAAGCGTGAATAACCGTGGTGTGATTTTTACCTCCAAATTCCTTTCCAATCTGATCATAAGCCAAGTTGAGCTCATTACGGAGCAAATACATGGTGATTTGGCGCGGAAGCAGCACATTACTTTTGCGGGATTCGCTCATGAGCTCGTCGGAAGGAAGTCGAAAATGTTGCGCTACGATTTCAATGACATCTTCGGCATGCAGTCCTCGCGAAACTTCGCTCACATTTTCCATTCCTTGCAGG
Source organism: uncultured Candidatus Peribacteria bacterium (assembly GCA_964359495.1). Taxonomy (GTDB): domain Bacteria; phylum Patescibacteriota; class Gracilibacteria; order UBA1369; family 2-02-FULL-48-14; genus 2-02-FULL-48-14. The sequence goes on along the minus strand of CAYHTG010000032.1, from coordinate 9,654 downwards.
TTATCACGACCTAACTTTTTAATGATTTTGGCCACGCTGCGAACCGTGGGAGTGGAGTGTTCGAGCTGCGCTTGCGCAATGGCTTGAATAAGGACTCCTTCCAGTTCGCGAACCGAGTCGTGAATATTGGTGGCAATAAATTCGAGAACTTCCGTGTGGATAAGGATTTCATGCTGACGACACTTGGCATGCAAAATAGCGAGCCGTGTTTCATAATCGGGGAATTGAACGTCCACGATCATCCCCATTTCAAAACGACTCACCAAGCGATCTTCCAGGTCATTGAGCTCCTTGGGAGGCCGATCCGAGCTGATGATGATTTGCTTCCCATTGTCGTAAAGCTCATTGAAGGTGTGGAAAAACTCTTCTTGAGTGCGGTCTTTGTTGGCCAAGAACTGAATGTCATCAATAATAAGACAATCAACTTTTCGGTATCTATCCTTAAATTCTTTGGAGTTCCGTTTCCCAATGGCCTCAACAATTTCATTGGTGAAGCGTTCGCTGGTCATGTAAACCACCACCTTATCCGGGTCATTGCGAAGGATTTCATTTCCGGTAGCCTGAAGCAGGTGAGTTTTCCCGAGCCCTACCCCTCCATACACAAAGAGAGGATTATAAATCGAACCGGGGCTCATCCCCACCGCCATAGAGGCCGCGTGAGCCAGGCGATTACTGGGACCAATGACATAATTTTGCAGCGTGAACTTCGGATTGATGCATTTGCTGGAAATCCCCTCGAGGAGGCGAACTTCCTGCTTTCCGGGAAGTTTGCGAGTTTTTTTCTCCTTTGCGAAAAATTTAGTGACATCCACGCCGCGAAGATCTTCTTTCAGACATAAATGGGGATCAACCTCGATCATGATTTCTTGCACCTCGGGATAAACCGTTTTCACCGCCTCAAGGAGTTGCGCCCCCAATTTATTTTCCAACCAATCCTTGGCGAAAATGTTGGGTGCTCCTATCACTAAAAGCCCATCATGAAAGGAAAGAATGGCGGTATTCTGAAACCAAGTAAGAAAATGGGGTCGTTTAACTTCGATCTCTACTTTCTCAAGGATGCGAAGCCAAAGATCCTGTCCGGGGAGAACCGATTCCATAGAACGTGCAAGTGAGGGAGATTGGAAAGTCATATTAGAGCGTGTCAAATTTCACCGCAAGAAAAATTGTGCAAAACTCTTTGACAAAACACCACGTCAGTGGCGAAGTTTAAAAAAGAGGCGTAAAATCATGTCCTTCAGCTAAATATGAAAAATTGTCTGCAGTGCGGTCTTCCCTTCGAAATTACAGATCAAGATCTAGCTTTTTACGCTGAGGTCAGCCCTTCGTTTAACAGCAAAAAGTTTGCCGTCCCGGAACCAAAGCTCTGCCCTCCCTGCCGTTTACAACGCCGCCTGGTCTGGCGAAATGAGCGCAGCCTCTATGTGAGAAAATGTGACCTTTGCAACACTTCCATGCTTTCCATGTATCGCTCCGGAGTTCCTTTTCCGGTTTATTGTTTAGACTGCTGGTGGAGCGACAAATGGGATCCCTTTTCTTACGGTCGCGACTTTGATTTTTCTCGTCCGTTTTTTGATCAATGGGTCGAGTTCCAAAATACCGTGCCCCACTTTTCTTTGGCGGTGCTCAGACAAACCATGGAAAACTCGGACTATTGCAATCATGCCGGCTATCTCAAAAATTGCTACCTTCTCGTAAATTCAGACTATTCGGAGCAATGTCTTTTTGGGAAGGGCGTGAACCGCTGCTTCGATTGCTTGGACTGTCTCAAAACCTACGACTGCCAAACCTGCTATGAAGCGACCAACTGTTACAACTGTGCCTTTTCCTCTTATATTATTGATTGCCACAACTCCAGCGACTGTCATTTTTCCTCGAACTTGATCGGCTGTAAGAATTGTTTTGGCTGCGTGAACCTGCGCAATAAAGAATTTTATTTTTTCAATGAAAGACTAAGCGCTGAGGACTATAAAGCTCGCGTGGCCGACCTGATGACCCAAAAAAATCGGGAAGAAATTTGGGGGGATTTTTTAGCCTTCCGCAAAAATCACTTCATGAAATGGATGCAAGAAAAAAACACCGAAAACTGCAGCGGTGACTATTTGGTGGAATGCAAAAACTGCCAAGACTCTTACGACTGTGAATTTCTCGAGAATTCGCGCTACTGCAGCGATCTTAAAAAAGGCGAAAAAGTGTCCTTTGGGAATTACGATATTTCTTTTTTCGGAACCGGCGTGGACCGTTCCTACGAGTGCAGCGTCGCGGGCTACGGAGCCAACCACACTCTTTTTTGCGAAAATGTTTGGCAATCGAATGACATCTATTATTCCCAATTCTGCATGCAAAATTGTCACGATTTATTCGCATGCATGGGGCTCCGCCATCAAGAATTTGCCGTGTTCAATAAAAAATACTCCAAAAACGAGTATGAGGCTTTATGCGCAAAAATTGCTGCGCACATGCAAAATACCGGCGAGTGGGGTGAGTTTTTTTCCATCCGGCTATCTTCCTCGGCTTACAACGAAACGGTGGTTATGGATTATTTTCCTCTAGGAAGGGAGGAAATAGAAGAAAAAGGCTGGCCTTACGCTCAGGAACTACCCTCCCCTCTTTCCAATCTACCAAAAATATCTGGGGATGCTTTACCCACAAACCCAACTGATGACATTTTAAACGTGGCCATTGAGTGCGCTGAAACTGGCAAACTGTTTAAAATTCAAAAAGCAGAACTGGCTTTTTATCGAAAAATGAATCTACCCCTCCCAAAAGTGCACCCCGAACAAAGACTACTGCGACGCTTGAGCTTGAAAAACCCGCGCAAACTTTGGGAACGTGGGTGCTCGCTGTGCGCTGGAGCAATTTCGACAACTTTCGCGCCGAACCGCCCGGAAAAAGTCTATTGTGAAGCTTGTTACTTGAAGTCGGTAGATTAAAGTTTGAATTAAGCCGTTTTTAAGTTAGACTTCAGCTATGTATACTCCTATTCGTTGGCAACAAAGGTTTCAAAATTTTGAGAAAGCCTATCTTATTTTAGAAGAAGCTCTTGTCCGAACCAAAGACAATCCAAGTGACCGATTGCTTCAGGCCGGATGCCTCCAAAGCTATGAATTCACAATTGAATTGGCATGGAAAACCTTGAAGGATTTTTTGGAAAGCAAAGAGCTTATTGTCTTAAATCCATCGGAAACCATTCGCAATGCCTTCCAGCAAAATTATATAAAAGATGCCGATTTGTGGCTTGAAGCCTTAAAAGCACGCAACCTCACCTCTCATGCCTATAACGAAAAATTGGCTGCCGAAATTTTAGAGAAAATTCGAGGAAGCTACTTTGCTCTTCTGACCTCGCTGTATGATTTCTTCAAAACTCAAAATTAATCCTGGTGCGTTTGGCTTTTCAAAGGAACAGTGGAATGCCATTCTTGTGATATTTAAGAAGTATCCTGAACTCGAAGAAGTTTTTCTTTTTGGATCACGAGCAAAAGGATCGTACAAAGTGGGCTCTGATGTTGATTTGGCCGTGAAAGGAAAAGATTTCAGCATCTCCACCCTGCTTGGCATTCAATCCGACTTTGAAGACAGCACTCTTCCCTACTTTTTTGACATATTGGATATCAAGACCATCGCCTCGAAAGAGCTTTTACAGCACATCCGAGAATACGGAATAAGGATTTATGAAAAACTCACTCCATCTATGAGAACGCGCTTGCGGTCTGTCGATTGAGTGGTTTAGAGTGGTTTTTTACGCTACCACTGGTTTTAGAAGTACCCAACTTTTACAGATTAGAGCAAGCCGAAAAGTGAGCGTTCTCTCACTGCTTGTGCTAGACTGAGATTCCCTTACCTTCCCTCCCATGAAACTCACCCCACAAGACAGAACCATTCACAACCAGTTTTCCACTTATGGCCAAAATGCCAAAGAGTGGCTTCGAAAGTGTGCCCTCCTCTTGCCTGAAATAGACCGAAGGCAGATTTGGAAGAAACACGGTTGTGAAAGTATTTACGAATACGCGGCTAAGGTCGCGGGAATGAGTCGTCATAGCGTTGATGAAGCACTCTGGGTGGTTCGAAAAATAGAAGATAAACCTGAACTTATAAAGCTATTTGAACAGAAGGGTTTAAGAGCAGTCCGGCCTTTTGTTTCGATGCTCACTCCTGCAACCGTTTCCTTTTGGGCTGAGAAAGGAACTGTTCTCCCCACAAGGTCTTTGGAAACCTATGCGAAAAATTACAGAGAAGAACTTACGCGCGCGCGTAAGTCCCAGCCTGAAAAAGAGCTCGTTCAATTCGAAACCATTCCAGCTCTTGCCGGCACATTCAATCAACTGAAGAAGCGAGCAGATTTCGATCAAGTTTTAGAAGAATTTTTGGGTTTATTGAAGGCTCGTGAGGAGGCAAACAAGCCCCAAGCGGTCATCACCTCCTCCCGTCCCATACCTACCCCCATTAAAAAGTTCGTAGAAACCAGAACGAGCGGCCTATGTGCCTTCCCGGGCTGTACTAAGAAAGGAACTTCTTTTCACCACACGCAAAGGTGGGCACTGGAAAACATCCACGATCCCGATCGACTGCACCTGGTTTGCACCGCTCACGAAAGAATTGCTCATGAAGGACTTATTGCAAATGAAGAGCAGGCGCCGGAGCACTGGCGACTAAGAGAATACGCCGAGCCTTTGGAAAGAAAAGCTTACATCGATGGGTTGGTGCAACTGCATAGACAAAACTCTCGGCGATAAGGAAGCTTCACCGACCAAGGTTCAGCATAAGCAAGGCGCCTTTAAAACAAAGCAACCACATCATTAAACGTCACGTACAGAATGAACAAAATGAGGAAGAAAAAGCCGCCGGCATGAATGAGGTGTTCGTAGCGCGCGTTCATTTTTCGACCGGTAATCGCTTGAACCACAATAAAGAAGAACTTCCCTCCATCGAGTGCGGGAATCGGCAAAATGTTAATCACACCCAAACTTAAAGACAGCAAAGCAACGAAGCGCAAGGTCGCCGCAAAGCCCGCCTGCACCGTTACAAAAGTCATTTGAGCAATCCCCACCGGACCTGCAACGCCCTCGGGCACTTCCCCACCGGTCAGAAATTCCTTCAAAACAGTCACGAACATCACGGCGGTTGTTTTTGAAAGCTTTCCCATCTCTTCGATCGCAACCAACGGCGCAGACCACCCATAACTCACCATCTCAATGTTCACCAGCGTGTGAGGCACATAGTCGGTATAGAGTGAAAGATTTCCGTAATTAGGAAGCAAATCGGACATAGCGATGCCAATGCGATGATCTTCAATTCGAGGCTCAACACTGAAAAAAAGTGTTTCTCCTCCTCTCAAAATTTCGTACACCGCATAACCCTCCCTATCCAAAGCACCCACTCGCTCCGTTACTTCCTGAGCAGTATAAACGGGAACCCCAATTATACTGATGATTTGGTCACCCACCTGGAGGCCAACCAGCTCCGCCGGTGAACCTTCCTCTATATAAGTAACGAGGGGATGAGAATCCGGCAGATCAATAGTAATGGCCAACTCCCCCATGCTTTCCCTATATACGGTGAAATTCAACTCATCTTGTCCTCTTAAAGCGGACTCAAGATCGTCTTGATTTAAAATCTCCCGTCCCTCCACTTTTATAAGAGCCTCTCCATCTGCAATATGCCCATAAAAAATCGAACTTTCGTCCTCATAGTAAACCAAGCGAGGTAAGAAAAATGCATCGGCTACGGAAGCGGGAGCAGGCGTCACATTCACCGTGCCCTTTCGAATCTCATTCAAAAAATCTTCCTCCGTACTGATGAGCGGTTCAATACCCACCACAAAACCAACCGTAAGAAGGGCAAAAGCCAAAAGCAGATTCATAAGAACTCCCGCGCAAACAATGAAGGCTTGCGACCGCAACGATTGATTCGAAAAACTGCGCTTGCTGGCCTTCGACTCCTTAGTGGTGGAATCCTCGCCAAGCATGCGCACAAAACCTCCGAAGGGAATCCAGTTGATGCTGTACAAAGTTTCCCCTTTTTTAATGCCCCAGAGTCGAGGCGGTAGACCAAAGCCAAACTCTTCCACTTTCACACCCGCCCGTTTAGCCGCAAAAAAATGCCCGCACTCATGAATTAAAATGAGTACGGAGAAGATAATGAGGAAGACAACGACAGTAATAAGAACATTCATAAAGTCATAATGGTTTCTTCTTTCTTCCGGGCCAACTCATCAATTTCTTTGTTCGTTTTATCCACGCCTTCTTGAAGGGCATTTTCACTTCCCTTTCGGTCATCTTCCGTCATGTCGCCTTCATGCTCCATGCGTTTGAAGACGGCCATAGCCTCGTGCCGAATATTACGAATCGCAATGCGCGCTTCTTCCGCCAAACGACCCAGCACTTTTACAAGATCTCGCCGTCGTTCCTCCGTTAAAGGGGGAATACTCAAAATAATGGCGATTCCATTGTTCACGGGATTCAAATTGAGGTCTGAAACCTGAATAGCTTTTTCAATACCGGCCAGCATGGACTTATCCCAAGGCTGAATCATAACGGTCCGACCATCGGGAACGCTGACACTCGCAATGGACTTCACGGCTTGCATCACGCCATAGGCCTCCACCATAATATTTTCGACAAGGGAGGAAGATGCACGTCCGATTTGGAGCTTGCTGAATTCGTCTTGAAGATGAGCAGCGGTCTTCGCGAAATCTTGATGGGCCTTTTGAACGAGGGGATGCATAAGACTAAGAGATTAGGGTTCCAATTTTTTTCCCGCTTGCGACTTTGAGGAGGTTTCCACGTTCCCCTTGGAAAACATGAACCGGGAGTCCATTTTCCTTACAAAGCACAATGGACGTCAAGTCCATAATTTGTAATTCGCGCTTCAAAACTTCTTCGTAAGAGATTTTTGGGAAAAACTTTGCATTTTTATGCTTGAGCGGATCTTTATCGTAGACTCCCTGCACCTTCGTATCTTTCAAAAGGACATCACACTCGAGCTCAAGAGCGCGGAGAGCGGCAGCGGTATCGGTAGTGAAGTAAGGGTTGCCGGTTCCACCCCCACAAATAACGACTTCCTTTCGAGTAAGTAAACTTTTCCCTCGCGACGGCACATAGGGTTCCGTGAAATAAAAATCCCCATGAGCCGAAAGCGCGTGGGCTTTCACTCCAAGTGCCAATAAAGCTTCCTGCAAAAGTCGAGCATTCATCATCGTAGCAAGCATTCCCACCGCATCCGAAGCACTGCGCGGAATCACCAGTTTTTTATTGTCGCGGTAGCGCCAGAAATTTCCGCCGCCCACCACAATCGCCACTTCCAGTTTCTTCTTCACGAGTCCTTTGATTTCCTCTGCCAAAGCAATAAGAGCCGCCATGTCCGCACCGAACCCGTCGGGGCCCGAAATCATTTCTCCCGAAACCTTGAGCATGATGCGTCTATACCGCGCCATTGAAAAGGATGTAACCAAATAAAATTCCAATCGCAAGTCCGCCCATCACCATGAGCGGTCCCTTTGAGCCCGGGGAGAACCGTCTGGCATTCGCTAGATCCGTGAGCAAGTTGGTGCTCAAAATAATCTCTTCGTCCTTATTACGCTCCACCACTTCAAGAAAACTATGGTTTGCCACTAAAGTAACAAATCGATCAAAAGTGATTTTCACATACCCCGAAGCACTCACCCCGGAAGGATGGCTGGGCTTCTCTTCGTCTAAAGACCGCTTTTCAAATTCAATGGAATCGTCGGCGGATTCTTCTTCGGGCAAGTAAATGTCGTCCATGAGTGGCGAATAAATCACAGTCATCTTACTCGAGTTCCTCTGCCAGTTGAATAGCATTTTCAATGTTTTGCATTAAAGTGGCAATCTTTAAAAATTCCGCGTAGGTAACATTATTTCCAGGACCGAAAGTGCCATCTCCATATCCATTCACCACACCATTTTTATAGGCGTAAATGACGTAAGGCGCATACCACTGATTTAAGTCCACATCAGAGAAAGGATTTTCAGTAAGATCAAAGGTAGCCAAAAGCTCGTCTCCATAGACCGGTTGAGTCCAGGATCCGTGAAAGAAATAGGTCGCCAACTTTAATGCCTCCGCCCGACTGATCATGTTGTCTGATTTAAAAGTTCCATCGGGATACCCTTGAATAAGGTTTTCATCATATGCGTATTGGATATACGCCGCGTTCTCTTCATTTAAATCTACATCTGTAAAAGGGAACCTGCCTGTATTAATAGTCATGCTCTCGAGCGCATAGCCTGAAAGGACTAAGAGAAATTCCAAAGAATCTCCTCTGTTGATACCACTATTGGGTGTAGCGAAAATGTTGGTCACAATGTCCATAAAGGATGGCGTACTTACCATAAGTTCCACGATGTTCTCTGCTTCGACTAAGTGCTTTAAATAACCTTGGGACCAATGGGATGAAGGATCAAGCCCCAAATCTTCCCAGGTCACCATGGCATCTTCCTCCACTTCATCCACCTCCACTTCATCCACCTCCACTTCTTCTTCCTCCACTTCATCCTCCTCCACTTCATCCACCTCCACTTCATCCACCTCCACTTCTTCCACACTTTCAGGGTCATCCGTCTCATTCACCACTTCTGTAGATTCCTCACTTGAATCCTCACTATCGGTTTCGGTATCTATAGAGGTTGTTGTGGATGTGGATGTGGATGTGGACGTGGACGTGGATGTGGTTGTGACCGAAGAACCGGAAGAAGAACTCGAAGTACCACCGGGTACATAATAGGCAGAAATGGTTTGTTCATTTCCATAGTTGTCCACAGCGAAAATTTTAAAGGACTTATTTCGTGGATCCATCCCTGTAATTATTGTTCGACTTATGCTTGCCGTTGTTAAAGCGGAGTCGTTATCATTGTCCCATTCGACGGCTGAACCAGTGCGACTTTGTACATCACTCTGAGTTGTAGAGTACCAAATCTCATAGTGATTAAAATTTGTGTCACTGGCTACCGTCCAAAAAAGAGTGACTCGAGAATTGGAAAACTCAACGTGACCAAGATTTGCTAGAGAAGTGGGAGCCACAAGGTCTAGTACAAAGTTAGCGCTACTCGCCGATGTCCCTGCAAGTGTTCCGTCGTAAGGAGTTATGCGAATTTGAGCGTTGGAAATATCCGTAGTCGCAACAACATCCGTGGCAGAAGACCAAATAAAACTGATTGTATTCGCTCCACTTGAAGTCAAAATGTAAGCACCGCTTTGTCCCACTTGATAAGTCACACCGTTATCAACACTCGGATCACCAAAGGTTGCGGAGGTATCTGCGTTCGTTGTGGAAAGTGTGGGATCAGCCCACGTACTGCCTCCATTAAGACTATATTCAACTTGAATTTGGATAGTATTATCATCATCCTGATCATCGACTTGCACGGTTATCGTCACATTTCCATTTCCGGCCGATCCTTGAGCCGCCGTAACCGAAGCGGCGGTGGGTGCCCTGTTAAAAGTCCAGTTCGTGTTGCCTCCGGTGTTCGTGGAATTCGTGGGTACAATGGCATTTCCGCCTGACGCATTCGAATTTTTAACATCAACATAGCTTACACTGCTGGTCCCCGCCACATTGAGGTTCCAAGCCGTTCCATCCACGCTGCTGCGCAGAACTATTAAATTACCCGAAGATCCGGTAAGCGTAAGCGTCCCATTGATGGT
>CAYHTG010000031.1:0-13037 GCA_964359495.1 uncultured Candidatus Peribacteria bacterium | reverse complement strand
ATCGCTAGCTTCGTTGTAACCCATACTCGTGGTCCCATCTCCTATGGGCCAAACACCGGGACTGGCATCCTGATCTTCCGCCCCATTAACCGTGTTCCGTGAAACCAAAGAACCCTTCAAATAAAGCTGATTTTGCAAGTACTCCAAACGCACTTCATCACTGTACCAAGTGGGATAGGTCGCGGGAGCTGTGGAAGGAAGGCCGCTGTAACTGAACAAACTGCCATCCAAAAACATGTTGGTATACAAGTTATTCACATCGTAACGCACCCAAACATCGCCACCCACGCCCCCGCTGGCAAAGGTAACAATGCCGAGTTTTATTCCCGTAATGTCTCCATTGATGAAAACATCCCCTCCCTTCACCACCAAAGTTTTATTGATGCCCGTGCAACCGGTATCGGAACACCCATCAATGGTCACGTCCCCGGCGGCATAGAGCAAACGACCGTTCATGAGTTCCAAAATATTTGTCGTGGGCTCCATGGACTCCAGGCCATCACCCTTCAAAGACCCACCGTCCGGGTCGGGACTTTGGCCCAAAGTATAACGTGTCATTTGCGCATACATCTTATTGCGAAGTTCAATGGTTTCAGCCGTGCCTAAAACCGAAATATAATCTTCATCTAAAAGAGCCGTGTCATCAATCACCGAGTTGATGGCTCCCACCACCAGCATCTCTTCGGGAGGGTCCACATGCCGATCCGTGTGTGGAAGGTACTCGGTGTAGTAACAGGATTCTCCATCAAAATATTGTTGAAAGAAATCGTCATCCACAAAGTCACACACCCATTGTTCCGCCGTGGGGCTTGATAGGGTGTTTGTGGAAGCGGAACACCCCGCTACAGTTCCGCACTCCGAAGCCTTTTGGCCGTAGCCCATGGCGTACTCTGCATCGTAGCTCGTCCCCGGTGAGTTTGCCGCTTCAGCTTCTTCTCTATGGCTTTCCTCCACATCGGTGGAAGGCACAGTGTTCGCGGGGTCATCCGTATCCATGAGAAGATACATATCCCCATTGACTTGGTCGCTAGTATCCGAATCGGCATCGAGTTGATAATTCACATCAAAAGCCGGCCGCATAGCTCCACCCGAATCTTGATAGGCCAAGGAGGTATTGGAAACGGTCGCTTCCGTAATCAGGCTCATGGTTTTCATGGGATCGCTGGAAATTTCCGTGTGCTCGGCGCCGTCGTAGTACGCGGCAAAATTTTCAATTTGATAACGCGGACGGAATTTGAGGTCGAGTGAGTCGGCCACGGGGACGTAAAGCCAAGTGTCATCCGTACTGTAAGTAGTGCCAACGGAAGTGAAAGAGGTTTCTCCGGTGTCATACTCATTCATATCCAGGGCTGTATCCCCCGTGAATCCTGCAACGATGGTGATGTACTCAATTTCGTACCTGTTTCTATCATCCTGTCTGGCGGTAAAAACATCGTCTTTAGACTCGTGATTGGTAGTACCGGTGGGGCAACCCGGCTCGGGGTATACGTCCGACACTTCTCCCCACTGATCCTCATAAATCCACTTACACCCATCACGATCGGAGTAGTACTCAATAGCGGGGTCACTATCGTCATCAAGACCCAAAACATTTGAGGTGGGAGCGCCGGCGTATACATATTTGTTAAAACTGATGGATCCATCCTCTTCCGTCTCAACGCAGAACGTGCCGTCCGTGCAACCATCGACATAAGTGTTGTCGTAAGAAACATCTATCGCATCTCCCAAATTTTCAACTTGATTTAAATAAATCCCGGAATCCTGGGTCGCACTGGGCGAAATTTCAAGAGTGTCAATGTCGTCTTCGGTCAAGAACCCACTCACGCTGTCTTCAAACTGAACCCGAATTTTCCAGTAATCGGAGCCATCCGCTAGCGCCGCCGTATTATAATCGGCATCTTCGGGGGTTATCCATGTAGAACTATCTTCATCGTAAGTGAGCACATCCACCCAGGTTGTTATTTCACGCGGCGGCATCTCTTGAGTGATTTCGAGGTTATCATTGTTGTCGTTGAAGGAAATGAAGCCGAACACGTCACTCCAGGCGTAACCGTAAACCAAACCCGTATCCACATCGGTATAGACATGATATCTTGCAGCATCCGCTGCAGTGCAACCTGAGATGTCGGCACAATCCCAATCAAACCATACATAACGATTACTCAGAGAGGTGCTGGTGAAACGCGCATTGCAATTGAGACCTCTCGCACAAGTCCACTCTCCGGTGGTCCTATCCACCAACATATTGGAATTGGCGTTAGTGCTCCAGTCAAAGTCCATGGTGTAAGTGGTGGAGGTTCCGCCGGTTGGGAGATACACATAGTTCGCATACGACTCACGAGCGGAATCGGAGTAAAAGTAGCCACTTTCGTCCACACAACCTTGGTTCCTGTTGGTCACGGACGTGAAGTCTACCGTTCCGGAAGCGTAAGTCTCTCCGATTCCCATGACAAAGCCACAGTCGTCACCCACGGCAAAACCATCTCCGGGCGTGTCGGCGAGTGCTGTGGTGGCTACGAGGGGCGCTAAAAGAACAGAGACCAGGACAAGAATGAGATATTTTTTCATGGGCGTGAAAAACATGAAGTAATCGCAGTTTACTCTTTCTTTTTTTGTTTTTCCAACTGCTTCTTGTGCAGTTCTTCGGCGTGTTCACCGGACGTGGGTTTTTCCCAGACTGCAAATTTACATTTGGGGTATTGATTACATCCGTAAAAGGCCTTCCCTCCCTTACGAGTGTGCCTTTCCACAAGCTCTCCTTTTTTACATTCCGGACATTTCACTCCAATGATTTTCAAAATGGTTTCCGTGGTTTTGCATTTCGGGTAATCCGTACAAGCAAGGTATTCGCCAAAACGACCTGTTTTAACAGCCATTGGTTTCCCGCACTTCGCACACTTTTTGTGAGACAGCTTTTTCTCAAGAGCTTCAATTTCTTTCTCTTTTACTTCATCCACCTTGCCCGTTTCTTCATCCAAAGGCTTTGCATTCTTACACTTCGGGAAATTCGTGCAAGAAAGGAATTTTCCGTAGCGTCCGAGCTTCACCATCATGGGTTTTCCACATTCATCACAAATTTCATCCGTTTCGCCAATAACAATATCTTCCTTTTTAATATTTTTCGTTTTGTCCTCCACCAGGGCGTGAAAAGGATCATAAAATTCTCGGATTTCCTCCTGCCAGCTTTCTTTTCCATCTTCAATTTCATCAAGCATCTCCTCCATGCGCGCGGTGAAGTGATAGTCTAAAACTTTTGGGAAATGTGCCACCAAAAAATCGTTCACCACGATCCCGATTTCTGCGGGAAGTAGCTGCTTGGCTTCTTTGAGAATGTATCCGCGAGTGAGAATGGTGGAAATGGTGGGAGCATACGTGGATGGACAGCCAATTCCCTCGGCTTCGAGCTTTTTCACCAGACTGGCTTCCGTGTAACGAGCCGGCGGTTTGGTGAAATGTTGTTCCGGGTCCAATTTGTGGAGCTTGGGATGCTCGCCTTCGGTGAGAACCGGCAAGTTATTTTCCGTATCTTCATCTTCTTCGTTTTCATCCTTTCCTTCTCTGTAAACCTGAATAAAGCCGGCGAAGCGAATGGTTTGGCCGGTGGCACGAAAAGTGTAATCATTGGCATCGATATCCACTCCCACTTGATCGAGAATTGCGGGCGCCATTTGGCAGGCCAACATGCGTTTCCAAATCAGTTCGTAGAGTTTGAGTTCGTCTTTGGAAAGAAATTTGCTGATTTTCTCGGGCTCGCGGGATAAATCGGAAGGACGAATGGCTTCGTGTGCTTCTTGAGCTCCTTTTCTACCTTTATAGTAACGCGGCTCGGTAAGACCATATTCTTTTCCATAAAGCTTACCAATCACTTCCTGAGCTTGCTTCAGGGCAATTTGTGAAACGTTCACGGAGTCTGTACGCATATAAGTAATGAGACCTTCGTGTCCGGTTTCCAGCTCCACACCTTCGTAAAGATGCTGCGCCACCATCATGGTCTTTTTCACGGAGAATCCAAGTTTGCGCGCGGCTTCCTGTTGAAGAGTGGAAGTGGTAAAGGGCGGCGCCGGGTTTCTGTGACTTTCTTTCTTCTCAACAGCGGTCACTTCGTAGGTCGCTCCTTTAAGATTTTCCAGGATTTCTTTGGACTGCGCTTCATTGCCAACTTTAATATTTTCGCCTTTAAATTTGGCAAGATTGGCTTGAAACATTTCCTTGCCCTTTTCCGGAGAAAGTTCCGCCGTGATGCTCCAATACTCTTCAGGTTTAAAGGCTTCGATTTCGCGTTCACGCTCCACCACCATGCGAACGGCCACACTTTGAACACGGCCCGCCGAAAGCCCGTACTTAATTTTTTTCCACAAAAGCGGCGAAAGTTCGTAACCCACCAAACGGTCCAAAATACGGCGGGCCTGCTGCGCGTCCACCAAATGCTTGTCGATGCTGCGCGGATGCTCCAAAGCCGCTTCAATAGCCGGCTTCGTGATTTCGTGAAAAACAATACGCTTTAAGTCTTTGTGCTTTTGCAAATTCAAGGCTTCCACCAAATGCCATCCAATGGCCTCCCCTTCTCGATCTTCATCAGTCGCGATGTAAACGGTAGTATCTTTTTTGATTTTCGCCTTCAGCCCGGTAATCACTTTGGACTTGTCTCGCGGAATAATATATTGCGGTTCAAAATTGTGTTTGGTGTCAATTCCCATTTTACTTTTGGGGAGATCGCGCACGTGCCCCATGGATGCCATCACCACAAAATCCTCGCCCAAATACTTGGAAATCGTTTTGATTTTCCCGGGTGATTCTACAATAACGAGATTTTTTGCTGACATGGAATGGATGTGGCTTCGCCACGTTATTGCTTAGCAGACACTTCGTGTCCGCTTAATGAATTTATGCGCACTAAAGCGCGTGATTGTTGCTCTAACATAGGGAAGCCATACGCAGCTTGTCAAATAGAATCTAAATTTTTTTCCTTGCCCTTAGGCCACTTCCGCCTATAATAAGCCGTGATTTATCCATTAACGCCATCGCCATGACAAAAGGTGATCTTATCAACATTGCCGCACAAAGTGCCGGCATCACAAAGAAGGCAGCTACCGAAGCTCTGGAAGCTGTCCTCGACGCTGTAACCAAGAGTCTCTCCAAGGGAAACTCTGTGACCCTTACCGGTTTTGGAACCTTTCGTGTTTCAAAACGCGCTTCTCGCATGGGTGTAAATCCTCGCAACCCCACGCAAAAGATCAAAATCCCTGCGATGACTCTCCCCGCTTTCAAAGCCGGAAAGTCTCTCAAGGACGCTGTTCGATAACACGCACGTAGCGCAGCGTAGTGCGCACTAAAAAAGCGTAGCGTAGCGCAGTCCCGCCCCTGAGTTTTAAAAATCAAAAAGCCCCGCCGTAAAACGTGGGGCTTTTTATAAGTTTCTCACAGTCTTCTAGTACTCATCGTTATCGTTATAGCTAGGAATAAAATTAGGTGCTCCTACCTGACGTACAGCTTGAGTATACCCGCTTCTCAACCCTCCTACCGGTCCTTGGTCATCTGCCGTTTCAATTGCCTGCAGACTTAAGGTCACTGCGTCGGCAGCCCTACCAATCCCCTCAACACCTGAGCCAACTTCGAAACCTCGATTGTCATTAGCTTCTTGATCCATAAAACTTATTGTTATTAAGTAGCGGCATTTTAATCAACTTTCTTTTTCTGTCAAGAGCTAGTGGACTTTTCCCTTGGAATATTGACTGACGCTTGGTGAGTGTGTATAATAAGTGTGTAATAAACTTACTCATTATGAACACCGCTACTATTCAAAGAAAACGCATAAACTTCATGGCAGACACCTCCTTACTGGAGGAAATGGACGAGTTGGTCCCCGGTGGATCTCGAAGTGATTTCATCAACGAGGCCATCGAGCATTTTTTAACTCGGTTTTCAAGAAAAAAAGCGGGAGAAGAAATGGATGCGATACGTAAAGTTCTCCATTTAAAACTTGGTAGCGATGAACAGCTTTTAAAAAAAATCCGCCATGGAAGAAAAGAATGGTAGTAACTTCATCATAGACACTTCGGTGCTCATCAAATGGCTGGGCGAAGAAGCCGAAAACCTGGAAGAGGCAATGAGAGTCAAGAATGATTTTATCTCTGGGGACATTGCTATATCGGTGCCCGCATTGGTGTTTTGGGAGCTCAATAACTTTCTCGGAAGAAGGTTTGACCCGATTAAAGCCTCAGTGATTTTTAATCAGTTCAAGAATTACAAATTCCATCCTCACCTACTAAGCTTGGAGTTATCGTTGCTCACCTTCAAAATAATGGAGAGATGCCCAAGAATTACTTTCTACGACGCGTCTTACCATGCGCTTGCCCTCCATCTAGGGGGAACCTTTCTTACCGCCGACAAAAAGTACTACAACATGGCTAAATCTTTTGGCAGCATCAAACTCCTGAGGCATTACTGAAGTCTGCAGATGCACATTTCAATTTGCCAAAAATTGCGCGCTGTGTTTTAATGCAAGCACTATGCAAAAGACGAGCTTAACAATGACAACAACAGGAACCGCCATCCAGCGGCGCTAAGTTGTTGCATTCTTTAAGCCCCTTCGCAATAACCCGCCGCAACGGCGGTTTTTATTTTTTACCCCGAATATTATGTCGGAACGAAGATACTCCATGCACGATGAACGGCTCCCCGAGCACGTGGCCATAGCAGGTTTCTCGATTCCCAAGGGCGCAATGATGCAATATCACGAAGTGGCAAAACAAGTCTATGGTCCCAATGTTTTCCATCCGGGCTCAAAAGATCACTCCGATCTTCGCATGGATGAACGAGCGGGACACCACCCCGATGAAATCATGCGATTTCGTGAAAGAATCCGCCTTTGCCTTGCCGCATAAAATACTTGTGGTAGAATTCCTTCCTATCACTTTAACCTCTCTTTATGACACATCTGCCAGAACTGGCCGCCGAAGGAATTTTACTGGGTTTGACCGGCTGTCCGGAAAATCGCATACAAACAAAAGAAGACTTTGAGCTTGCCTTGAACGAAGACGCGATGCGTATCGAAGCCATTGTCGGTCAGGTCTCAGACAAGTTACTCGCCGGTGACTGCACCGCCCAAGCAAAAGAGAGATATGACCGAGACGCGCAACAATTTACAAGGAAGTCCGCCAACGGCCATCGCATAGAATGCGGCAGAGGTGATTTCGACTACCACCTCAACGGATTCACCCCTTACGGCCCTTGCGACTTCACCGTCGTTAACGATGAGGGTTACGTTTTACGGTTTTCCACCGATGAACGTACCGTTCATTCCAAAAAAAGCGGCGCGCCGTTTACAGATGAAAGGTCCTTGAATTGTGCAGTGGATGAAGGAGGTATGGCATGCGGAGAAAAAACGGCGGGTATGAAAAATCCTGTGTTTCATTACAATACCGGTGAGTACTCGCCCGCCAACTCCGTGGCCGTTAGAGACGCGAGCGCCGCTTGCAAGAAGCTTCAGAGCCAGTTGGATCCTCCGCAGACAAATTAGTATCTGAAATTTCAGTGTTTCCTTAATCTAGTCACGCCTACATTCGCCTGGTAGAATACGCGCATGCGGAAAAACCTTCACGCCATTCTGAGCGAAGCGAAAGCGGAAATCAAATTGGCAAATTCTCTCAATGCTTTGAAGGAAGTCGAACGAAAATATCTGGGGAAAAACGGGGTGCTCACCGAACTTTTAAAAACACTCAAAGATCTTTCCTTGGAAGAAAAACGGGAAATGGGCACGCTGATGAACGAAGTGAAAGTGACGATTAGCGAAGCGCTCGGCCAAAGACAAAGAGACCTCGAACGCTGTGAAATCGACAAGGCTTTGCAAGGCGAATGGCTGGACCTCACCGCACCGGGTGCTCACTTCCCCATCGGTCATATTCACCCGCTCGCTCAAACCCAAGAAGAAGTGGAACGCATTTTCCAACAGATGGGTTTCACGGTGATCGATGGTCCCGAAGTGGAAAGTGAATTCTATAATTTCGAGGGGCTCAATGTTCCCGCCCATCATCCTGCGCGGGACATGCAGGACACTTTTTTCATCAACAAAAGTCCGGACCCCGAAGAAGGCCGTTTGGTTTTAAGAACGCAGACTTCACCGAATCAAGTAAGAGCCATGAGAAAATATGGTGCTCCACTTCGCATTATTGTTCCGGGACGAGTTTTTAGAAACGAAGCCACGGATGCTTCCCATGAACATACTTTCGACCAAGTGGAAGGTCTGCTTATTGATGAAGATATTTCCATCGCCAACCTCAAAGCCGTGATGGCGGATTTTTTAAGTCGACTGTTCAAACGAGAAATGAAAGTGCGCTTTCGCCCCGGGTACTTCCCTTTTGTGGAACCCGGAATAGAACTCGATATGTCCTGTCTTTTTTGCAAAGAACAAGGCTGCCGTGTCTGCAAACACACCGGTTGGATAGAATTTATGGGTTGCGGAATGGTGCATCCCAATGTGCTGAAGGCCGGCCACGTCGATCCCAAAAAATACCAAGGCTGGGCTTTTGGATTCGGACTGACTCGTCTCGTCATGATGCGCTACGGCATTGACGACATTCGTCATCTTCAAAGCGGTGATTTACGATTTAACCTGCAATTCTAATGTCTCCCGGACTCATTCAAGCTATAGGCATTGTGGGTAACGTTCTCCTCGTGAGTGCGTACTTGCCGCAAATCCATAAAACTATTAAAACCAAAAAGGCGGAAGACCTCAGCCTCTTGATGTGGCTCGCTTATTTTGTTGGAGATGTACTGCTGCTCGTCTACTCTATTGCAACAAACGACGCTATTTTCACCGCGCTTTTCACCCTTTTCACGATTGGAAATTTTGTTCTTCTTACCCTCACCCTAAAGTACAGTAAACCTCAAAAGTCATGAATATATCTCTCAACTGGCTGCGCGACTTTGTAGACCTTCCAGAGGTGGATGGAAAAACTTTGGGCGCCCGCATTACGGCCCACACCGCCGAAGTGGAGGGCGTGATTGACGAAGCGAAGCTTTACGAAAAAATGGTGATTGGCAGAGTGCTTGCCATACGCAAGCACTCGAGCGCAGACCGACTCAACCTCGTACAAACAGATATTGGCGGCAAGACCGTTCAATTGGTTTGCGGCGGACAAAATTTATTTGAAGGAATGCTCGTTGCCGTGGCCCTTCCCGGCGCCCGGGTCCGTTGGCATGGCGAAGGAGAACTAGCGGAGCTTTCTGAAGCAAAAATTCGCGGCGAAAGCAGCTTTGGCATGATTTGTGCGGGGGAAGAAATTGGCCTTCCTGCTGACAACACACCCGCAAGCATGAGCGAAGCGAATGCTAAGCAAAAAGAAGAAGTTCGTATCCACGATCTAAGCGAGCTCAAAGCCAAGCCCGGGACTCCGCTGGCCGAGGCTCTGTGCAGAAACGACATTATTCTCGAAATCGACAACAAATCCCTCACGCACCGACCCGATCTTTGGGGACATTACGGCATCGCGCGCGAAGTGGCTGCCATTTTTGGAAAGCCTTTAAAAAAACTCGACACCTTCATAAAAATTCCTCCATCCAAAGGAACGGAAAAAATTTCAATTAAAATTGAAAACGATAAACTCTGCCCCCGATTTTCCGCAGCCATTGTGACCGGCATCAAAATTGAAGAATCGCCTCAGTGGATGAAGGCCAGACTGCAGGCCGCAGGAATGAATCCACACAACAACATTGTGGACATCACCAACTATGTAATGCTCGAACTCGGCCAGCCCATGCATGCTTATGACCGCAGCATTGTGGGCGACAATGGCTTCCTTATTCGTCACGCAAAAAAAGGCGAAAAGCTGATAACTCTGGATGGCAGCGAACAAAAACTGAGCGAAGAGGATCCCCTTGTATGCAATGCCGCGGGAGAGCCTTTGGGCTTGGCGGGGCTCAAGGGCGGACTGAAATCCGGGATTAGCGACGCGACAAGAGAAATCATTTTGGAAGCGGCAAACTTCAACGCCATTGTGGTCCGCAAAAGTTCCATGCGACACGCTCTTCGCACCGATGCCTCTCAACGTTTTGAAAAAATTCTGGACCCCGCTCTAACGGAGGTCGCACTGAAACGCGCAATTCATCTGATTCTAAAACTCTGTCCGCACGCGAGCGTAGCGAGCGCCCTAACGACAGCAGGCACTTGGAAACCGAGTAAGTCGCAACTCACGATAAGCCCGGAAAACATCTGCCGAAAAATCGGCGTGAAAATTCCAACGAAGAAAATTTCGAGTATTTTAAAATCCCTCGAATTTGGCGTAGCCGTGAGTGGAAAAAATCTAAAAATAGCTGTCCCTTCGCATAGAGCCACGGGCGACGTGGACATTGAGGAAGACATTGTGGAAGAAGTGGCGCGCCTGTACGGCTACGATAACATTCCGGCCCTCCGTCCGCAGCAGCCTATGAAGCTGCCCTTGGAAAACGAGGAGCGCTTTCATAAACACCTCACTCGAAGCATTTTTGCACTGGGCCTCGGCTTCACCGAAGTGGTGAATTACTCCTTCACGAACAAAGATCGCTTTGAACGCTGCGGCATTCCCGAAGAAGGCCACCTTAAAATTTTGAATTATCTCTCCGAAGATCAAACGCATCTTCGCACCACTTTGGTTCCCAACCTCCTCAATACCGTGGCGGGGAACCACAGAGAATTTCCTTCCATTCGAATTTTCGAATTGGGACGAACGTACAAGGAGATCGGAGAGTTTATGCCCCTGGAAGAAAAGCATCTCGCTGCGGTGGTTGCCGAGGACGGTGAATCTTTCTATAACGCAAAAGGCGCCTTGGAAACATTCTTAAAAAACTTCCGCGCCGGCCCTTATCAACTTAAAGCCTCTGCAAAACCTCTGCCTTACGCGCATCCAAAAAAATCCATGGACATTCTGTTCAGAGGCAAAGCGATTGGACAAATCTTCACCGTTCACCCCGCCGTACTGAAATCTTTTGACGTGCCTCTTTCTACAAGTCTTTTCGAGCTCAACTTCAGTGAATTGGTCAAACAAGGTCGTGAGATCTCACGCTTCAAAACACTGGCAAAATTCCCTTCCATGTTCTTCGACGTTTCCGTGCTCGTCGACAAAACCATCACGGTAGAAAACGTTGAGAAATGCATCCTAAGCGCTAACTCGGGAAATCTTATTCAATCGGTAGTCCTTTTCGACATCTACGAAGGCCAAGGAATTCCCGAAGATAAAAAATCGCTCTCCTTTTCTATTGAGATTCGCCACGAAGACCGAACCTTAACGGACCAAGAATTACAAGCCGTGCAAGAGGGCATCTTCCTTGCTCTGGAACAATTTGGTGGTAGAATACGCGGGAAATGAAAACTTGGACCAAACATGCCATCAGATCAGGTTGGGAGCGCCTACGTCCCCACCCTGCCATGAGTAAAAAAGAACACTATGTCCGCTATGGTCTTACAGGACTCATCGTACTTTTTTTGGCCGGTCTTGCCTTCACTTTTTTATACGCCATTTGGATCCTCTTCACTTTCAATCCTGAAGGAATCAACGCCAAAGATTCAACGCTCATCATGGATAGGAAGGGCGGTCTTTTATACACCATTCACGGTGAAGAAAACCGCGAATCTCTCGAATCCCTTGATGAAATTTCCCCTTGGCTCATCGATGCGACCATAGCCATTGAAGACGACGAGTTTTACGATCACATCGGGATTGATATTCCCGCTCTCTTCCGAGCCTTTTTCTCGCAGTTTGGAATTGGAACTCCTCGCGGAGGCTCCACCATTACACAACAGCTCGTTAAAAATACCATCCTTTCACCCGAGCGTTCTTATGTTCGTAAATACCGTGAGATTATGATATCGCTGGCTGCAGAACTGAAATTTAGTAAAGACGAAATCTTGCTCATGTATCTCAACGAAATTCCATATGGAAATAATGCTTACGGAATTGAACTGGCTTCCGAACGTTACTTCGGAAAAGGCGCCAATGAGTTGACGCTCGCGGAGTCTGCAATTCTGGCCAGCATCCCTCGTGCGCCTACGCGTTACTCTCCTTATGGAAGCTACAAATATACAGTGCTGACCTTTGAACTCACGGCGGACAACTTGGATGGCCGCAGCATTACCCAAGAAGCCGACTTGGAAGCTGAAGAATTCACTCGTGGGCTCCTTGGAACCACTTTTACCTTACCGGACTCAAGCACATTCTATATTAAAGGCCGCAGCGACTTGGTTCTGGAGCGTATGGTGGAACTTGAAATGATCACGCAAAGTGAAGCGGACGCGGCCCTTGCAGAGATCCAAACTCTAGCCTTTACCGACTACAAAGAAACCATTTCCGCCGCTCACTTTGTGCTTTGGGTGAAGGAGCAACTCGAAAAAAAGTACGGCGTGGAAATCGTAGAGCAAGGAGGTCTGAACGTGTACACAACCCTCGATCCTGAATTCCAAAAAGCGGCTGAAGATGCTATTGCGGAACGTATTGAAAATAACGAAGCCAGCTTCGGAGCCAACAACGCCGCCCTCGTTTCCATCCAACCTCAAACCGGACAAATTTTGGCGATGGTGGGCAGCGCCGACTACTTCAATGAAGAGATCGATGGCCAAGTGAATATGATCACCAGCTACCGCCAACCGGGGTCTTCCTTTAAACCGCTTGTTTACTCGCTCGCTCTCCTCAATCAATACACGGCTGCAACAGTTTTCTACGATGTGCTCACTCATTTTGGTCCCGACACCCCTAAGAATTATTCGGGCACTTTTCACGGACCCCTGAGCATGCGCCAAGCCCTCGGAAACTCCCTCAATATTCCTGCGGCCAAAGCTTATTTCTTGGCGGGTCAAGAAGATGCCATTGTTCCTTATGTGAACAAACTTGGTCTCTCCTTAGACGAAGACCACAGTTATGGCTACCCCCTTGCCCTGGGCGCGGGCGAAGTGATGCCTCTCGAATACGCGGAGGCCTACACCGCTTTCGCTAATGGAGGCTCTAAAGTCGAGCCTACTGCGATTTTAAAAATTGAAACCGCAGATGGAGAAGTGCTTGAACAGTGGG
>CAYHTG010000030.1:9369-13584 GCA_964359495.1 uncultured Candidatus Peribacteria bacterium | reverse complement strand
AACCATCCATGCCCTCAACAGAAAATACCGCAACAAAGACAAACCCACCGATGTCCTTTCTTTTTGTTTCGAAGATCCTGTCCACCTCGGCCAAATTGTAATTTCCGTCGAAACCGCACAAGTACAAGCCGCCCAAATCGGCCAACCTTTGCAAGACGAACTCCAATTCCTTTTCACCCACGGCCTCCTCCACCTCCTCGGCTACGATCATGAAAAACCCGAAGACGAAGAAGTCATGCTCGAAAAAACTTACGAGCTTTTGCAAAGGAAGAAAATCAATTGAAACCAATATTAACCCGAAAATCTTGTCAGAGTTTCTAGTTATTTTAAAACTCCTGCCCGGGCAGGAGTCCAGCAACACTAATACATCGGCGCAAGTCTTTACAGAATAAAAAGTGTTGTAGCATAAACCGTCGACGGTTTACTTTAGAATATTTTCTATCCTGTCTAGACCCTCTGTTTGGTGCCCTCGAGAGGACTTGAAACTCCACCCAGTTGCCCGGACACGGTTCTGAACCGTGCGCGTCTACCATTCCGCCACAAGGGCAATTGATTGCGAAGCGAATTAAAACAAAAATCCCTGGAAAAAGAAAGCAGTTCATGCCCGGAGGTAAAAATTACTTGCATACTCTGGGGATACCGCTATTATGATTTCCATTTACAACTTCTCTTATGAGGAAAACTATTTTAGCCGGCCTGGGTGCCCTTGCACTGGATGCTTGCGGAGAACAGGCTCAGGACTTTGATACATGTGAACAGGATCATCTGGCGGGTGAGAAGCTTGATACTTATGAAGATTCCCTTGGTAGGGACTTTAATGCTTTGCGCAATAAATATCACCTTGCTTTAATGAAGCGCTGCCAATCGGAAGAGAGTGGTAGTTTTGCTCTTATGAATGATTTTACTTATGTCCAGCCGGGAGGCAAAGTAGCTTCTGATATGCGTACATCAATCTATGGTACACGCTCAGATACCGTGCAGGAACAAACATGTTTTCGAGAAAGCACGGCATTGATCAATACTCTTCCCGGTTATTGCCGTTCGGTTTACTTGGGAGCCACGGATGGTGGAAATCTTTATGATAAGCCGATTACAGATATTAAGTTTCGCTTGGTTTGTGATGAGTATGCTATTCCGGAATCGGTGGAGTAGCCGCGTTAGGACTAATTTCCGGTCAGCGTATTGATTCCAATTTGTGCGATCAGATGCGTGCTCGTAGAGATCAAAACCGAGACCAGCCAAATTGGACGCTCGAACTTTCTAGTAACAATCAAAAGCTGAAGCTGCGGTCACAAAATATAAAGAAATGATGAGGAAGTTCTAAAACGGATAAGACCAGCACTCTAATTATTGATTCGAAAAGAGCCAAGAGAGATGCTAAAAATTAGGCCGCTTAAGGGATCCCGTTTACGAAAGCGCTTTCACCCACTTTTGGAATTCCTCGCCCTTTTCTTCAAAATTCTCCCACAAACTGTAACTGGGAGAAGCGCAAGAAAGTAGACAGATTTTCCCGGGTTTGGTTTTAGCGTAGGCAAAGCGAACAGCCTCTTTCATGCTGCGGGTTTCTAAAACGGTAAACCCCTTTTTCGATTTTAACATGCGCCGGCCGGTATCCGGAAAAAGCACTAAATTGCTCACTTTCATTTTTCGCAAAGTTTTTTCCAGTTCCTTAAAGTTGTAGCCTCTGTCTTCTCCACCCAAGAGAATAGTATCAACTCCCTTGAGCGCTTTGAGCGCCATAATAGTGGAATCGGGCGTGGTCGAAATGGCATCATCGTAAAAAGTCACTCCTTTAAAGATGCCGACGAGCTCCAAACGGTGGGGTAGAGCTTTAAAACTTCGGATGCCTTTTTTGATTGCCGCGTCGGAAAGGCCGAGCCGTTTCACTGCAGTCACGGCCGCACGAACATTGTCACGATTGTGCTCGCCGAGCAAAGGAATGTCGCCGTCCGCAAAGGGCAATTTTTTCATAAAAGGCAGAACCTCCGCCTTGACCTCTTTCACCCAGCCCTGCAGTAATTTATTTTTATCGTTATAGATAAAAACGTCTTTCTCATTCTGATAACGAAAAATATTCTTCTTGGCCTCATAGTATTTTTTCACGTCGCCATGGTAAGTCATATGCTCCGGAAAAAGATTGGTGACCACGGCAATGTTCGGGGAGTAAGCCAAATCATCGAGCTGGTAGCTGGAAAGTTCCAAAACAAAAATCTCTCCCTTCCGCGCGGGCTTGAGCAACGCCGAAAGCATGGGCTTTCCAATGTTCCCCAAAAGCTGCACCTTTTTTCCGCCGGTCTTCAAAAGATGTGCAATCAGCGAAGCCGTCGTACTTTTTCCTTTGCTTCCAGTCACGCCAACCACCGTATTTCCTCGTTCACGTATCCCTGCAAAAAATAGATTGCTCGCCGTGGTATACGGGCGCGTGACCTTTCCCTTGGGAATGCCCGGCGTTTTAATCACAAGATCGTAGTCAGCCTGTTTCTTCAGATAATCCTTTCCGTCAAGCGAACCCGAAGGGTTTGCTAAGCAATAACGTGGCCGAAGGCCACAACATTCTTTTTGGTCCGCCACGCCAATTTTCACCTTTGGAAATTTCTTCTTCAAAAATTCCTGCGTCGCCTTCCCTTCCTTCCCATAACCAAGCAAAAGTACATTTTCCATGCCAATCAACTTAAACTCGGCGGGCACGGAAGCTTGCTGAGTTTTGAAAACATGGCCTTTTTTAATAGCTCCGCTTCGCGGAGTGCCGTGCGCGCGCACCATCTGATGAGCCACCTGCATTTCCTCAAAAGTCCCCACGCAATCGAAAGGTTTCATTTTCCCCTCACCGAGCAAATCTTTAAAAAGGGGCTTCAAATTTTCATCCGCGCTCAAATCTTTCCCGAAAATCTTCAGCACTTCCTTTTTGGGCAAGTGCGCCGAAAGCAGAGTGAAGACAAAAGCGCATTTGGCGCACTTTGAACACCACAAAAGCTGAGGCCTCTCTTCATTGATACGAAAACTCCGATTACAACTCGAAAACACCGGAAAATACTTCTTCATCCCCGCAAACATTTCCGCAATGCGAATTTCGTAAAACGGCCGCAGTAAAGAAAAATACACAACATCCGGCGTCACAAATCGGCGCACATACTCTTGGAACATTCGTTCAAACTCAATCGATTTGCTCCACTGATGGTTCACCTCCTCGCCCTTCCATTTCACATTTCCAAAGTTGCTGCTGTGCTCATTGCCCACAATCACATAACGGTAATCGTAAAGAACCGCATTTAGAAGACCAAGAAATGCAAACACCGCCGAGATGGGTACATGCCCGTTATAAGCACCTTTAATTTTTCGGAACAACTTTTTATCTAGATTTCGCTTCACACTGACCGATTTCACTCCCATCACGCGCACCACATTTTCAACGACGCGGCCCGAAGGCCCCGACTCCACCAAAAATCCATCAAACTCTTTCTTCGCTGCCTTGAGAAGCTCCCCTGCAACAATGGAATCCTTTCCGCCGCCAATCCCAAGCAGAGAGCGATTTTTTCGAGGAAAACTCACTGCAGACACTCGGCGAAGCCGAGATTCCTTCCCTCCCGATGGGAACTTCGCGAATTTTCTTTGATCGAGTTCGTTTCGAAAGGCAAACTCGCCCAGACCCTTTCGGTACACCGTCGTCCAAAACTCGGCCTGCTCGCGGCTCAAAGCATAAGGCAGGTCCACTTTGGGCGGACAAAACAATTTGTAGTAACTAATGCCCAGCATGAGATGCACCCCTTGAAGCACACTTTTCAAAAGCGCTTCCGGAATGTCCTTTGCCAGCGCCTTTTTAGGAAGATGAATATTTTCGGCAAATTCCATATCCGCCTCCCCTTTAAAACGGACCGCATAAGTAAAACGCAAATGCCCCTTTTGCGGATTAAAAGTAAAGGATCGGAAGATGAAACTGCGTGGAATTCGTTTCATTGCATTCACTCTACCACCGAGCTGCAACGAAGGCTCTATTGACAAGATAGTCTAAATGTGGTTGGATTACACCCTTTCTTATGATGGATTCCTTCCTACAACTGGTCTTAAGCGCCTTCACTACTCTGGGCCTCTCCGCCGAGGTTCCCACCGTGTACGCAGAAGCCTTAACAGATGAGAAGTGGACTGAAAAACACGTTCTTAGTGTTCTTGAGCCCGAAAGCGAGCCCCTCTCCTACATCGAAAAAAACACTCTTCTCG
>CAYHTG010000030.1:0-9359 GCA_964359495.1 uncultured Candidatus Peribacteria bacterium | reverse complement strand
CTCACCGCTTTCACTACTCTGGGACTCAGCAGTGACATACCTGTAGTTTCCGCCGAAACTTTAGAGGAAACCTGGTCCGAAAAATACGCACTCAGTATACGAGAAGAAACCGAACCCACACCTCTCGAGCCTCGATCCTACATCGAAAAAAACACCCTCCTTGCCCTAACCGATGAAACCCTCTACTGGGTGGTTGCCGTTCTCGATGGCGATACCCTTCTTGTCTCCGGTCCCAATCGAGAGCTTTTCCAGGTTAGACTCCTTGCGGTGGACACCAATGAAATCAATGGACCCGACTCCACGGCCGAATGTTACGGACCCGAAGCGGCTCTTTTTACTCTGGAATTCCTCCAAAACCGTGCTATTCGCCTCACCGCCGACCCCGCTAACGAAGACCTCGACCCCTACGGCCGTAAACTCCGCTACGTGGACGCTCTGGAGGAAGATGGAAGCTTCGCCCGCCTCAACGATGCCCTCCTGGAAGAAGGCCATGCCACTTTTCCCGAAGAATATCCGGTGACCGACCGCGCCCACTTTGAAAATCTCGAAAAAGCCGCCCAAGACAGCGGAAAAGGACTATGGGGAGCTTGTTGACACTGCACGAAGTGCAGCTTTAGAAAATTGTCGTCCGGCGCTGACAACAGCTAATGTTTGACTAGCACTATTCCGGGGAAAGGAAATTCGAAAAACCCTTTACAAGGTCATATCTCACGAGCTTCCATCCTAAGGGGTCACCCGTTAAGTGATAGAAGTAGTTCCACACTTGAATCGTAGCCAAATCGCCTCCACTCTTAATGTAGTAGGCGGTTTCGCCCGTTCCTTCATACGGTGGATTTTAGAATGTACAAGACCTACCCGTCACGTAACTTCGGGTCAATGCTTGCAATGAGTCTTTCTTCCTCCTCTACTTCCAACTTTTCCTCTCTCTTCTCACGAGCATCCCAGTCTTTCTTTAATTTTTGTGCTAAAGCCAAACGTTCCTTCCAATCCATTTCTTCAATGCTCTTCGCTTCCACAAGTGTTTCGTAAGCCCCTCGAAAGAAGTCGACGTGCTTACTCTCATACATGAATTCCGATAGGATTTTATTATTACAGGGGTCGTGTTGGCTTGGAGCAATGATGGAATTAAAGTCGACACCGAAGCCTTGAAGGTCGAGATGAAATTGCTTTAAATTCGCCTCCAACTTCACCAAAGCTTCCACATCACGATCATCCAAATCATAGATCCTCCGAATTGGGCCCGAAAGCAGCCATCCCTGCAAAAGGGCCACTGCTTTCTGAAATAGTCGATAACGAACATCCTCAAATTTCTTTAAGGCGTTCTCCAATTTGACCTTGTAAGGCTCGCAGTAACGCTCAGAAAACCTGAGCCCGCTGCTATGAATGGTTCGAAGAGAATCTTGCGCACGGTGCAAGAAAGAACTGGCTTCCAAGACCATAACAAGAACCTTTCTGGGGTCCGTCATGACTTCCATTTCACCAATCGCCTCGAATTCGGGAGTTTTCTCGTCACAAAATTTATCCACTTCCGTAAGGACGTGAAACTCCGGAAGCAGAGGCATAAGGTCTTTCAGGGCAAGCGTATCGGAAGCCCAATCCTGCCCCTCTCGTACCGTGCGTTCAATGCCGTCTTGAATACCCATAAGCAAGCTAAAATCCTTAAATTATACCATAAAAACTCGCTCTTTTATAGACCTACTGACCTGCACGTAGCTCAAGTATGGTGACCAACTACGGGAAGGTTACTTTCTCATTACAATGCGTGCAACGCTGGAAAGGCCGAGTGAGTCTCAAGGCTATAGCACCTTTAAGCTACTCCAAACGAAATCGCATGATCACAACTCTGCAATATCACGAAGTGCGGTTTTATAAATTTCCAGATGTGCATCAGTTTCTTTTCCCTCTCCTCCCATCTTCGCATCTATATAAGTTTGTACTCCTGGCTGGACATTAGTTTCCAAGTAACGCCAAGCCCCATCTTTGCCTTGGATCCAATCAATACCTACAACGAGCCCCTTCTTTTTCCCATAACGTTGAGCGATCAAGCTTGAGTAACGCACCAGGTCTTCTGGTAGCTGTGGAGCATCAGCGATAAAACCATGCTGCTCCAAGATAGCTCTCTCTCCGTCCGTAGCAGGCTTGGACTGCGCGTCAGGATTTAACACGATTCCACCCCCACCCATATGCCTATTCGAAAAAATCCCTTTAGCTCCTAAATAGACAGGACTATTAGGCAAAGTCAGCATGTCGGTTTGTTCTTCCCCAAAGCTGGGCTTCCAGCGCTCAGAATCTTTCTTGAGTGTAGCCTCTTCCCCCTTTCGTGCATTTGAATACAAAAGACTAGAGGCAAGGATATGCCCTGTGGCGGTCACCATCACACGAATACTCGTATATCGATCGGATGGAGTTTCAACAAAGTCCTGGAAATAAAAGGCGTCTTTGCCTAAACGCTGCTCATTAGGAGCATAGCGTCCTTCCCACTTTGAACCTCTTGGAAATGGCAACTCATCATCCATTAAAAAGGCTCTGAACCGTCTCCATTGTTCAAGGTTTTCAATTAAGAACTTTTTATCCCCCTGAGAGGTGTGCCAAGGAATCCCATGAATGAGATAAGGTTTAGCAACCACTGGGAAGTGAGGTGCTCGATCAAATTCGTCAAACAGCTCTACTTTTGGAATGTTTATTCTTGGGTCAATCGCCCTCACCTCCGCCATTTCTTCAAGGTCTGTCACCTTGCTACCTCTGACCGTAAACTCGTTATTTTTAGTAGCATCTGGGAAATCGGTAGTTTCAACGAAAGTAAGGCCCAACTCTGCCCCCGTGGTTTGCATATGCCTTTCCATTTCAGCCTGCAGAGCTAGTACCTGAGCAGCATTGTCGCCGTGCATCACAAAGTCACCCATCCCTGGTCTCACATCTCGACCATATCCTTCTGGAACAAAAACTGTCTTCATGCAGGGTTTATAATATCGTATTATTATACAACAAAATAACCTGTAAGTAAACGATGGTGTCCAACTACGGGAAGGTTACTTTCTAATTACAATGACGGCCACGCTGAAAAGAGGAATGCGTGGGAATAGGTTTTACAGCGAACTGACGCCAACAAATAAAAAAGATCTTATCTTAGATGCTACTTTTGTGGACGAAAAGAAATCTATTCAAAATATAGAGCGATGTTTAAAGAAAGATCGAAAAGTGATAATTTATTACATATATCAAGATCCGATTGTGGCATGGGAGTTTACAAAAGCGAGAGAATCGCAAGAAGGTAGGCGTGTTCCAAAGATTGTTTTTGTGAGTAGTTTCTTGAAAGCACGCGAAAACGTCAAAAAGGTGAAAGTAAAATTCCAAGATCAAATTTCCGTGAGTCTCATCATCAAAAATTACAAAACGGATGAGCTTAAGGTCATCTCTGACGTTTCCCAGGAGGATATTGATAAATACTGCCCGATACAGTACTCTAAACAAGCACTAATGAATCAACTATGACGACTGCAACCATTTCCAGCATTAGCCCAAAATTAGAGATGACAATTGTTAGAAGTGCGGCAAAAGCCGCCAACAAAGACCAGCGCACCGTAGTACGAAATGCCGCCACAGGGAGGTTTGTGAACAAGAAAAACTCCTAAATGGTCGGGGTTACAGGGTTCGAACCTGTGACCTCCTGGTCCCAAACCAGGCGCGCTACCAACTGCGCTAAACCCCGCCGCGAAGCGAAGTATACCTAGCGTCATCCAGGTTTGACAACAGTCAATAATTGACGATTGGCAAAGCACGAGTACCATGCGAAATATGGATCATCAAAAATTGGCCTTATTCGAAGGAAAAGAAATCCGAAAAGTCCTCTACAAGAAGAAATGGTGGTTTTCAGTAATTGATGTTGTTGCAGCCTTGACCGAGAGCATCAATTCTCGTGACTATTGGTATAAGATGAAAGTTCGGGTTGAAACGGAAGAGGGGAATCAACTGTCGACACTTTGTCGACAGTTGAAATTGCAAGCACCCGATGGAAAAATGCGAGAAACAGACTGTGCCAACACCGAAGGCATTTTCCGAATCATCCAGTCCATCCCCTCCCCCAAAGCTGAACCTTTTAAACTCTGGTTGGCTAAAGTGGGTTACGAACGAATTAAAGAAATCGAAGATCCTGAGCTTGCCACCAAACGTACCCGCGAACTTTATAAAGCCAAGGGCTACTCGGACGCTTGGATTGAGAAACGAATGCGAGGCATCACCATCCGCGACGAACTCACTGATGAATGGCAAAACCGCGGCATTCAAGCTGCCAAAGACTACGCCATTTTAACGGCTGAAATTTCCAAAGCGACTTTCTCTATGACTCCCGCCGAATACAAAAAATTCAAAGGATTAAAACGTGAAAATCTCCGAGACCACATGAACGACCTCGAACTCATCTTTTCTATGCTCGGTGAAGCGGCCACCACCGAAATTACTCGCAATAAAAATGCCCAAGGGTTCCCTGAGAACAAGCAAGCTGCTCAGAGGGGTGGAAAGATTGCCGGGTCTGCGCGAAAAAACCTCGAACTTGAGAGTGGTAAAAAAGTTTCCACCAAGAAAAATTATTTAGAAGGATCTCAAAACAAAAAAGGCCTGAATCAAAAATCCTAACCAATTACCCTAGCCCTTTGCGTCTGCTTCTTTCGGAGCTTCAGACGCCTCTGACGCTCACTCCAACAGATAAAGGTTCCTGAGTAGCTGCAGGAGCTGGTGCCAAGGGTGCGGCGGCAAGAGCCGGGGCGGTCTCATCTGCAGGAGCCGGTGTCGGCACTTCCACAACAGCCACGACAGGCACAACTGGAGCTGGAGTCTCAGCCAATACTGGAACTGCTGCTTCACCTGGTAAGTTCAAAGCGAGACGAACATCCTCACTGATATGATCTGCTACAACCGCTTTATAAGCGGGATTATCTTTTTGAGCAAGCAAGGTTTCCTTTTGCCTATCTACCTTTTTAGAAAACACCTCAATGTCCTTTCGAATTGAAGTAATTTCCCCGGCGATTTTTTCTGGATTACTAAACCATCCTTTCTTTTTCTTCTCCAACCTGGCAATTTCATCCTCTTTATTCTGAACGAATTTTTGGTCATTACTCAGTTGCACGGCAAGCGCCTTGAGATCTGGCGCACTCATCTGCGCAACTTCGGGGGCTGCAACTGGGGACTCAACAGGAGCCTCAACTACTTCAGTTCCAGGTACAACTGGCGCTTCCGGAGCCGCGGCTACAAGAGCGGGCTCCACTTTTACTTCTTTTAATGTATCTCCATTTAGAATGGCCAAACGTTTACCTGATCCCGCAAGGTCATACCAAGAATTTCCATCAGCTCCCGACCCATATTTAAAGGTCAGTCCTGGGTATCTCGAAGAGGTGAGATCAGGCTTTTCCGTATCCTTCCCGTACAAGTCTTCAATACGAATTGCCAATTCCGCTTTACGGTTTGGTGCTTTAAAAACACTCGTATCCCCGGTTGACTCAGTCAAATACTTTTCAGGATGCTCTCGAGCATCGACCATATAATCCACACGTGCCTCCGGCGCAGCCGCCACGTTTACAGCAGTACCTTCCACTCGCGCACTCGAAACAGCTGCACTTGATGCAACTCTAGCCGGAGCAGATTCTCCTGGAGCAGGTGGCTGGGGCTCAGTTGTCTGCACTTTTTGTGTAGCTTCAGCAGCGAGAAAGAGTTCCGCGCAAAAACGGCGGAAACTGGTTTCATCTTCTCGGGCTTGCTCTGGATCGTCGCTGGGGTTGTTTGCGATCTTTCTCAAATTACTAAGTTCCCCATTGTAATAGGCCGCCAAAGTAAGATCTCCGCTATTTTTTATTTTTGAAATAGCTTCCTCCGCATCTACCATAAGGTCTGCCATGCTACGGTCCATGTCCACATCAACCGTCTCTTGCAGTTCTGTTTCACGCACAGCTCCCGCCTTTTTATCAGCGGCCGTTTTCATATTTTTGGCCCTCAGGTTAAGAAAAGCGTATCCTTTAACAGCAAGAAAATCTGCAGCTTCCTTCACCCATCGAGTTTTATTGGGATCTTTTTTAGGATCTTTAAGGACTTCTTTGTAAGCAGCAACTAAGTCGGCAAGCTTAGGAAAAGCCTTTTTCATATCCGCTGCTATCACTAGATCCGTTTCGTAAGAAGGTTTATAGCCGGGATACATTAAATTAGTATTTGCATAAGGCACACCCAATGCAGGGATGGATGGAAGGTTTCCCATATACCCATAAAACTTTCCAAGCATAGCATCGTTCATTCCAATAGCCTCCATTGTTACCGCAAAATCTTTGGCCTCCGAGGGTTTAGCATCTTCCACCATTTGATTGAAGTCTTTTAGCGCTGCTCCTAGTTGGCCAAGGAGCTGTTGAGTCTCTTCACTTTCGTAATTCGCCTTCCCTAAACTTAAAAAATCTTTAAAAAGTGTTGGATCGCTGTTCTGTAAATCAGTCAAAAAATCGTCAGGAAACTTTTCAGCTCTTTCCGCAGCCAAAGCATCAGCAATTTGGAGAGCCTGGCTTAATTCTGCTTGTTGTTGTTGTTGAACTTCGGCCATAGTGTTTAAAGTTAAATATTTTGAATTATAGATTCAGCATGGGCCACTTCCTGCCCTTTCACAGCACCCTCCTTTTTCTGAAGGTCGTTTCGGGACTTGTCGGCCTTCCATCCTTGGTAAGCGGAGCCAACTTTTTGACGGATTTCGAGTTCGCGCTTCATATCGGCGATTTCAGATTCTTGCACCTTCGTAAGGAGTCCGTTCAGCTTTTCGAGCTCATCGGCCGACATGGTAGGTGCGAGTTCGCCAATGCGAGCCAATTGCTCTTTGGTGAGGGCTTTTGTATTCTGAGCGAGAGCAAGAACTTGATCGGCGGTGACGGCCATAAATTCAATTAAATCCTAACATTATATCAGAAAGCGGCTTGTTTTTCAATAGTAAAATCCTTAGCATTTAAGCATGCATAAGACTTCCCCCAATCCGACCGAGTCAAGAGAGCTGAAAACGCCTCAACCTATCTTACCTGCAAGTTGGTATTCCGCTTCAGGCCTAATGGCTCACAAGAAAAAAGCATTTGAAAAGCATGGCAAACAAATTCGCAAGGAGTGGAGCCCTAGTTTATAAGCTTGAGCTCAGAAATTCTGCTAAAGATTTTATCTTTTGACACCAAGCTGAGGTCAAAGGTTTTTGCGGTTGCCGCCAAGAGAGCATCAGGGAAAGTTAAATTGTACTTTCTTTTCAAGCTAGCCGCTTCTTTTGCGATGTTCTCACCCACGTCTAAAACTGTAAATTCATCTAAAAAATCTTCGATGAGCGTTATTTGCTCTTTGGTCAGCTTAGGTTTGGCCAGCAGTTCAGTGACACTAATCACAGAAACAAAGGCTACAGACTTAACGGAATCAACAAAAACGCCAATTTCTTTTTGACCTTCAAGATAGTAGATAAGAATATTGGAGTCCAGGAGGTACATAAGTTTTTATTGCCATTCCTTTCGAATTTTTCTTTGAAACTCTACACCGTCGCCGAAAATATTTTTCCCTTTACCAAGAAAACTCGATCTAATTTTCACCTTAGGAAAGACAAAAATTTTCACTGAGGTATTTTTTGTAGTCTCACCCTTTGATAGAACAGCTTTATTCATAACCTCAATGTATAATATTTCACATATTCAATCAAGCGGAGACATCACTGTGTTATAATTCTAACAAACCGTAGCTATGTTAATACAATAAAAAAATTCGAAACCACACTTACATCAAGACCATCCATGAAAAAACACTGGTCCTCCATCTCCGGCCTCCCCGTCATGTTGCCTGATGAAGAAAGGCCTCTCGGTTACTTGAATGGTGCCTTTATGGACCCGGAGAAAGCTCAAATCATTGGGTTTTTGGTTGCTTACACTAAAATTTTGGTTCCCATTGAGATTGAGAAGTGGCGACAGGACGCGGTGCAAGTTTCCAGCGCCGAAGCGCTCAGCCCCGTTCTCGAAATTCTCCGCATAGAAAAGTATGGTCTCCGCCGAACTTTTCTGAATGGCAAGCGCGTGCGCACAAAATCCGGGAAAAACGTGGGCAAAGTGCGTGACTTTACTTTTGAGATTGCAACTCTTTACGTGGCCACTTTTGAAGTGTCCAAGCGTTTCCTCTGGCTCGAGTGGGACAAACGAATTTTTGCTAGCAAGGATATAGAGGAGGTAACTCCAAAGGCCATCATTTTGAACATTGAATTAGAGAAAAAAGTAAAAGAAGGCAAACCCCTTCAAGCACCGATGCCGACCTAAAAAGCCCCCGTTTCCGAGGGCTACTCACCGAAGGTGAGCTTTAAAAAAGAACTAAACTTATTGAGCCGTCGTTCCGCCCGTAGTACCTCCGACTCCGCTGCCGGAGCTTGCCGCATCGAAGATGGTGGTGACGAGAGCCACAGAAATCATAATAAGCACGACTCCAATACCGGCGTAGAGCAAAATCTTTTTAGCTTTTCCAACGTTTTCTTCGTTACCTGCGGAAGTCACATAAAGTACACCTCCGTAAATCACCATAATCACACAGACGAAAGCCAGGAAGCCCAGGAAGTAACTCAAAATAGTGTTCAAAAGACTCTTAAGGTCGCCCTCTCCACCGGAGAGATCCTCCACAAAGTCGATGCTGTCATCGCTGTTCAAAGCAAAGGCTCCGGACGGATCGAAAAGTGAGGAAATAAGAAGAGCGGCTCCCATTAAACCTGCGAAAATCAGGGTTTCGCGGAAAGCTTGAGATTTTACAAGTGAATTCATGGCGTGGGGTTAGTTTTTTGCAAACTCGCTTGTCGGCGAGTATTCGTTAGCTATTTAAGCAGTTTTCAATTTTGACTGCAAGCAAAAACCACTTCCCTTTCCAGTCGCACGCCAAATTTCTCCAGCACCATTTTCTCCACCAAATCCGCGAGTGCCAAAATATCAGCCGCAGTGGCCCCGCCTTCATTTAAAAAGAAATTCCCATGCTGCTCGGAAATTTGCGCTCCGCCCACGCGCTTGCCTTTGAGTCCGCACTGTTCAATGAGCCAACCCGCCGTTTTCTCCGGAGAGGGATTTTTAAAGAACGAACCCGTCCCCGAACCCGCGGGTTGCTTTTGAATCCGACTTTTCGCAACTTCCAGCATGCGTGCTTTAATGGCTGCCGGGTCACCTTTTTTGAGTTGAAAAGTGGCCGAAAGTACAGTTCCCGGCTCTTTTTTAAGGCGTGAATTTCTGTAGCCGTACTCAAAAAAATCCACCGGCACTCGGCGACAGCCGAGCGTTCCTTCCAGCCCCGCACCTGGCAGAAAAACCTCCGCACTTTCCAAAACATCTTTCGTCTCCACACCAAAA
>CAYHTG010000029.1:0-13880 GCA_964359495.1 uncultured Candidatus Peribacteria bacterium | reverse complement strand
TACGGCGTGGACTACCGGGGTATCTAATCCCGTTCGCTCCACACGCTTTCGTCAATGAGCGTCAGAAAAGGGCCAGTGAGCTGCCTTCGCTTTTGGTGTTCCTCTTCATATCTACGGATTTTACCCCTACATGAAGAATTCCACTCACCTCTCCCTTTCTCTAGCATAGTAGTTTAGGGCACAGCCTTGAAGTTGAGCCTCAAGATTTAATACCCTACTTACCACGCCACCTGCGGACGCTTTACGCCCAATAATTCCGGGTAATGTTTGCACCTCACGTATTACCGCGGCTGCTGGCACGTGATTTGCCGGTGCTTATTCCTGGAGTACATTCAGAATTATTCCCCCAGAAAAGCAGTTTACAACCCGAAGGCCGTCGTCCTGCACGCGGTGTCGCTCCATCAGACTTTCGTCCATTGTGGAAGATTCTTTACTGCTGCCTCCCGTAGGAGTGGGAACCGTGTCTCAGTTTCCCTCTGACTGGCCATCCTCTCAGACCAGTTACCCGTCATAGGCTTGGTGAGCCGTTACCTCACCAACTACCTGATAGGACGCAGGCACCTCTCAAACCGATAAATCTTTACCCTTACGGGACTATCCGGTATTAGCTATGATTTCTCATAGTTATCCCTGAGTTTGAGGTAGCTACCAACGCGTTACTCAGCCGTCCGCCGCTCGGCTCGAAGCCTCGCTCGACTTGCATGTATTAGACGCACCGCCAACATTCACCCTGAGCCAGGATCAAACTCTCCAATAAAGTCTACCGAAGTAGACCTGAAAAAGCTTGTGGCTATTTACTTCTTTTTTTATACACTCGGCTATGCCGAGTAGGTAAAAGAAGCGAAAACCAAATTTCAAGATAAAACCTTAGAATTTGGGATCTCTATTAGGTTTGAATTGTCAAAGATCACTGTACAAAGAAATCAAGGCACTCCAAGAGGAATGCGCTTGACGATTTTAGCTGGCTGCGACCTAAAGTCAATAGGAAAAATGACAGGAATTAAACCATATTTCAATAAAATATCAATAGCAGAGCCACCGCAGGCGAAAAATTTATGTATAATAAGGAAGACAATTTAACCCTCACGCACGCCAGTGCGCACTAAAAAATATTCCATTATGAACGACTTTTCTCACTTTACCCGCAGCAGCTTGCTGAAAAGTCAAGCTAAGGATTTACGAAATAAAGGCCTGTCCGGCCCGGTTGCCGACATGCTCGTCCCCACGGTGCTTGAAAAAACGCACGAAGGAGAACGTTCTTACGATATTTACTCTCGCCTTTTGAGGGATCGTATTATTTTCTTGGGACACGAAATTGAATCGACCATGGCCAGTTTGATTGTGGCTCAACTACTCTTTTTGGAAAATGAAGATGCCAAGCGCGACATTATAATGTACATCAACTCCCCCGGCGGACATGTAACGGCCGGCCTCGCCATTTACGACACCATGCAATATGTGAAGCCCGATGTCTCCACCGTGGTGATGGGAATGGCCGCCTCGATGGGCGCCGTCCTGCTCACCGCCGGAGCTAAGGGGAAGCGCTTCGCCTTGCCTAATGCCGAAGTGATGATTCATCAACCACTCGGAGGAACCGAAGGACAAGCCTCGGACATTCGGATTCATGCGGACCATATCATTAAGACGAAAAACTTGCTGAACGAAATCATTGCGAAACACTGCGGCCAAAAACTAAAGAAGGTTGAGCTTGATACAGACCGCGACAATTTCATGTCCGCCGAAGAAGCCAAGGCTTACGGCCTGGTAGATGCGATTGTGACGCGTCGTTAAGGAAACTCTGAAATTTCCTTTTCGTAACTCTAAGAGAGGTTTCTTCCGCACGGGACAATTTTGGTGCTTCAGAACCCTCCCTTAGAACGAAAAGGGAATTTCGATTTTCTCATGAATGGAAGAGGAAGAGAGAACTTACGAAAAGCACAAAATGAAAGGAAGCGGAGGAAAAGATCATGCATCTTTTCCGGAGCACTCCCTGCTTTTCGTAAGTTCTCTCTTCCTTATTGTTCCCTTCATGAGAATTTCAGAGTTTCCTTAAGCTTTTAGGCCACCAGCTCCTCTTCCACTTCCGCCGCAAGGTAAAGCCCGCCGAGCACTAAAATCAAACTCCTTTTTTTAGCCATTTTTTGCGCGAGCTTAAGCGCCTCCCGAACACTGCGAGTGATGAAGATTTTTTTTCTTGGATTTTCAATGGCGCTGCGAATTTCCTTGGGATTCGCAGCGTGACACTTGGCTTTACTTATAATAATGACCGTAGAGAGTTCCGCCAAAATTTTGGACATTTCTATATAAGGCTTGTCCTGAGAACAGCCCAGAATCAAAATCCGCCCCTTACGCGAGAAAATCTGATCAATCGTTTTTGCCACGGCCTTCACGCCATGCAAATTATGACCGGCATCCACTATAATAGTGGGATGGCTTTGAACGCGCTCCAGACGCAGTGGCCAGTAAACGGATTGAAGGCCTTTTCGCAAATTCTTTTCAGAAATACTAAACCCCTGTTCTCCCAAAGCCCGCACGGCAAGAATCGCAAGAGCGGCATTGGTGATTTGATGGCGACCGAGCAATGGAATAGAGAGTTTCTTTAAACCCTGAAAGTGGAACACTTGCCCCTCGATGCTCTGCTTCAAAAGCCGGATATTTCTTGGCTTCAAAAGGACAATTTTCGCCTTATTTTTGCGAGCTTCCCTTTGGAAAACAGCTTGAAGATTTTTGTTTTGCTCTCCAACGAGGACGGTAGATTTTCGTTTGATAATTCCCGCCTTTTGAGCGGCGATTTTCGCCTTGGTCGAGCCCAAGATTTCTTTATGCTCCAAATCAATATTCGTGATGACGGCCACGGAATTTTTGATGACATTCGTCGCGTCATAGCGTCCGCCCATCCCCACCTCCAAGATCGCAAGATCCACTTTTTGATCGGCAAAATAAAGGAAGGCCATCACCGTTAGTGCCTCGAATAAAGTCGGACGAATGGATCGATTTTTTCTTAAGATTTTTTTAATTTTCTCAGTATAAAAAACAAAATCTTTATCTGAAATATCCCATCCTTGAATTTTCAATCGCTCATTGTATCGATGCAAATGCGGCGACGTAAAAAGCCCGACTTTATAGCCGGCGGCACTCGCAATAGACGCCACCATCGCGCAAGTAGAGCCTTTCCCATTGGTCCCCGTGACATGCACATAGGAGATTCCTTTTTCAGGATTCCCTAAGAGGACAAGCATCTTTTTCATCCGCCCCAGTCCCGGTCTCCCGGGAAACCTATGAAGGCCCTCCAAGTAAGCCACCGCTTCTTTGATCGTCATGCTCCCATTCAAAAGGAAGCCACCGCGCTTGGCAAGCTTAAGCCTTAGGCTTTACAACATGACCAACTTTTTGTGAGGACATACGCGCTAAAGAATCCACTGCATCTGCAGGTAAGCTGGGCCTACCGCAAGCAGCAAGACGAAACTGCTCAACTGAAACAGCTAGCTTGGGTTCAAAACTCGATGCACCTCGCACTTGTGAACTCGGAACAGCACCTCGATCTTCATCAATAGGACTTCCTATTAAGTCACGATTACATTCTGACATAAAAAAGTTTTTAAAGAATAAAGAGTTAAAATCTGATGTAAACAATATTTACAGAATATGTAAAAGAAAATCAAGGCA
This sequence comes from uncultured Candidatus Peribacteria bacterium, assembly GCA_964359495.1. Classification (GTDB taxonomy): domain Bacteria; phylum Patescibacteriota; class Gracilibacteria; order UBA1369; family 2-02-FULL-48-14; genus 2-02-FULL-48-14. Next base: position 10,214 of record CAYHTG010000029.1, on the reverse strand, counting down.
AATCCATAGCTCTCGACTTGCAATTTCTATAAAGTGAAGTCCTATGAAAAACCCATTTTACTTCTTCGTCACTATTAGTTTGCTTCTTTCGGCTTGCGGAGGCGAAGAAACAAGTGGCGGCAATGGAGAGACCGACGAAAGTCCCTTCACCTACACCTACAAAACGGCTGAATTTCAAATGGAAGCTTTGGAAGATTGGGAGCTGGAGGATTCTTTCACTTCCGAATATCCGGACGGCCTGCGCGTGGCTTTTCGTAACGATGTGAAAGACAGCATCTTCACCGCGAATGTGACGGTGCTTGTGGAAAAGAACGCAGGCAGTGACACCAGCTACGATTTCGCTCAACGCAAATTGGCCGACCATGAGGATACGCTGCTGAATTACGAGCTTCTGGAGCAAGAAACCATTACTTTGGCTGTGGCGGGCGCGGAAAGCAAATCGGTGCTGAGTAAATTTGAAGGGAAAAACGAAACCGCCGCACCCACTTTGCAGTTCATGCAAGTCACCCTCACGGAAGCGGAAGATGCCTGGACGGTGACGGCCACTTACCGCCCCGGTGAAGACGAGTTTTTAATCGAACAAATGCAAGCCATGCTTGCCTCCTTTACCCTCCGCTAATGATCTGGAATATTGACCCGACTTTGCTGGACCTTGGCCCTTTGGAAATTCGCTACTACGGAGTGTTCTTCGCCCTGGGTCTTTTTTTGGCTTATAGCTTGGCTCGCTTTATGCACGCGAAGCGAAGCTTGGCTCAAAATAAAAAGCCCTCCTTCGAAACACTCGACGCTTTGGTGATTTACTTGGTGATTGGCCTTATTGTGGGTGCTCGTCTCGGGCATATTGTTTTTTACGAGCTCGACTACTACCTCGCAAACCCCGGTCAAATTTTGAAAGTATGGGAAGGCGGACTCGCCAGCCACGGTGCGGCAATTGGACTTCTTATTGCCTACGGCCTTTTCCTCTGGCGACACAAAAAAGTTCGTTTTTTCGATTACGCCGACATCCTGGTCGTGGTGACCACCATTCCGGTGAGCCTTATTCGCTTGGGAAATTTTTTCAACAGCGAACTGGTGGGACGCCAAACCGATGGTCCTTGGGGAGTGGTCTTTTCACGCGTAGACGACCTCACTCGTCATCCCTCTCAACTCTACGAATTTGGAATGGGCTCCCTATTATTCGCCATCATCTTCCCCCTTTGGCTCAAAAAACACAAAACCGCCAAGCCCGGATTCTTCTTCGGCCTTTTCTTCACCCTCTACTTCGCTCTGCGCTTCACGGTGGAGTTTTTCAAAGACTTCCCGCTTCACGAAAGCTTCTTCAGCTTAACTACCGGGCAGATGCTGAGCTTGCCATTCTTTATTCTTGGCCTTGTGTTTCTCTTAAGATCGACGATCGTCGGAGCTCCAAAGTGATCTCAGCTGCTGAGTGAGCAGCGAGAAGTCATCGAGCTGGAAGCCTGTTGACAATGGTTGAGAGCCGACACCTTGGAGCTATTTTTGTCCACTCGCTAATCATACAATAATGCAAGAAAAAGAATCACGAAAAGAAGATAACCATACCAAAGAACACCCTTTGTTAGAATTAAGCAAAAAGGTAGGTGTCGCGATTGTCAAAACTCTCAAACACCCCACCGAAACTAAAAAAATTATCTCTACCGAAATAAGACGTTTTCGTCGTCTAATGAGACATAAATTCTACTATTGATGTCGCCGCGCTAAACGAATCAATGCAGAAGCCAAGGAATCAAACCAGTGTCACCCCTCAATTGCCCCTCCGACAGCCAATACTGCAGGAGCTTCCACAGTTTTTTTAGGACGAGGGAACTTTGTTCCTCGAGCCGTAAGACGCACAGTTTCCGGATCAAAGGTCAATCCACCACTGCGAATTTTTTCCATAATGGGATCAACTTCAAAACTCTTGCAACTGAAGAGATCAAAGTAGAACTGGCCGGTAGTTCGTTTCACATGCAAAGCAATATGCGATTCGGCAATCAAAAGAACGCCATCCATCCAATCGCTTGTTCGCGTCAAATAAGGAGTGGTCACAGGAGTCATGTGGATGGCCGAAGGAAGTTCTTGCATAAAATCATACGCCCAATCAAGATTTCTGGATTCAGACGGGAGAACTCCTTCCATGGTTAAATGAGGACCAAAGGATTCATCTATTTCAGCGTTATTCGTAGGAGCTGTTTTCCCACGAGTGAACAGCTCGTGATCCTTGGTGCGGAACTCTTCTTTCATTCTGTCTCTTAACATCGGTCCAAGTGGAGGCCTTCTTCCGGTTCTTCGAAAACCACCGTCAGCCCGCAATCCTCCTCCTTCCACAAAGGCCAGATCGGCAAAAACACAGCGCCTTGTTCTGTCACTGAAACTATGCACGGTAACGTGACCTCCATGCATGACGCCCATCCCGGAAATCCCCTTGTCTTCAGGAGTTTTCCCATCGAAATAGGGGAAGAGAAGAGGAGGATTTATAAGCTCTCGTCCTATACTATCGGCAATGTATTCTATTGCAGCGTGAAGGTCGGTGAGATCTTCAAGATCTCGACAATTACCTTTATATCCATCGTACATGACATGACGGACATCAAGTTTACGTGTGGTTTCCATAGGATAGAAGGGGATGAAGAGTAATGAAAATGATTACAGGAAACGAATCTTACGGAAGTTCCGTGCCAAAGTCACAGCCAAAGTCAAAGTTTACTCTTACATTTGTTCAACCTTTTCGATTCCAAGCAATTCTAAGGATTTTGACAACAAAGAATGGGAATATTTTACAAGCTCAAGTCGAGCACTTTTTATTGCGGGAGTAATCGGTTTTCCATCGGCCGCTTGCTTCTTAAGAATAGGGCATTTTTCGTAGAAAAGCCCAAAGGCTCTAGCTAACTTGTAAACGTAATCGGATAGAAGTGTCTGATCAAGAGTCCTTTGAATCGTCCTCATACAATCTGTGAATTCAACAAGAGTCATTAAAAGCTCATGCTCGGCTGGTTCGACAAGAACGGAAAAATCGGGAGGAGTACCGTGAACTTCCGGACCCGGCACACCGGCATCGGCTCCGGAACTTTGAAGAATCTTGCCACTGCGAACGTACTGATAGAGAAGGTAGGGACCGGTCTTTCCGTCAAGTTTCACGGATTCTTCGGGGTTGAATCTCATTTTACTGTCAGGACGACTCGAGAGGAGGTAATAGCGCAGAGCGGCGATGCCAACTGTGTCTGAAGATTCGTCATCAAGCACCTGACGTTTGCTCGGTCTCCCGGAATCCTCGCCTCCAGACGTTTGGGTGCTCACCACCTTAACGTCCTCACGGAGCTCATCGAGAATATCATCGGCATCCACCACCGTCCCTTCACGAGATTTCATTCTTCCGGCAGGAAGATCCACCATGCCATAGGGGATATGTTTGAGTTGATCCGCCCATTCATAACCCAGCGCTTTCAAAATTCCAAAGAGCACTTCAAAGTGACGGACTTGTTCGTCCGCTACAATATAAATACTATCATCAGGGTGATACTGCTCTGCCTTAAGTTTTGCCATCGCAAGGTCTTGCGTGATGTATACGCTGGTACCGTCGGACCGCAACAACACCTTTTTCCCCTGCAGAGGGTTTCCCTTTCTATCCTTCACCTGAAGTTTAGCCAAATCGGCGACAACCGCCCCACTGGGATCTCTTTCAAAAATGCCTTTTTGCATACCCGTTTCAATCATATCCATGGCAAGCTTATAGGTCAGCGATTCGAAGTAGAGAACATCAAAACGGGTATCGAGGCGGGCAAGCGTTTGATCCATGCCCGAAATAGCCCAGCCGTTCATTTTTTCCCACAAGGCCCGCACCTCCGGATCCCCGTCTTCCCATTGTTGGAGCATCTCATTCACCTTAAGCACGAGAGGCGACTCGGCTTTCGCCAAGTTCACAATACGTTCTTCCAAGTTCGCAAGCGTTTTTCCAGCTTTTTCAAGAGCGACTTTCAGTGTTTTATCGCCGGGATTCGCTTGGGACTCAGTCTTGAGTCTTGAAATTTCTTCAGTAGCTGCTAAAAGCTCACTCGCCATGTCAGGAGTATTCCTAACGCGCTCAACAAGAGGCTTCAGTTCCGCCTGCAGATCTTTTTCGTAACGCACATAGTAATCTCCAACGAAGTGATCGCCTTTGGTGCCTGTGGATTCGGGAGTTGCTCCATCGCCATGCATTTGATACGCGAGCATGGACTTGCAAATATGAGCTCCGCGATCGTTGTACAAATTGACCTTAGTCACCTCATGTCCGAAAAATGCGAGTATTCTGGAAAGACTTTCCCCCAGAGCAATATTTCTAAGATGACCCAAATGCATGGGCTTGTTGGTGTTCGGGCTAAAAAATTCCACCATAGTCTTCTTCCCGGCGGGCTTTATGCCACCATTGGGCTGAGTTACGATACCGCCGGCAACTCGTGCCAAGACCGCATTTGAAACCTTGAAATTAATAAACCCCTTTTCACTGGAGATTGTAACACCTTCAGGCAGTGATGCCATAATTAAAGCCCTCACTCTCTCCACGATACCCTCTACAGTTTCATTTGGGTTTTCACGCAAAGGAATGGTATTCAAAGCATAGTCAGCCCCATCAACTCTTGCCCTCATTATCGGTTGAACTAATGTTTTGCCAAGAACCTCCTCGACAACGGAGGTCAAGATACCGGCAACGCTATAATCTTCAAGTCCCATAATAATGAAATAGCTGCAAGTGCATGTAAGTGCAGAGGAAAGCTAGCTTACAGGCTTTTTGATGTCAAATCAAACATTTCATTTCTTGCCACTCAGAATACATACTATGTTGCCATCGATAGAAATCTTATTCAGTGCTGCAAACACAGATGCTGAGGTGTATCCGCAAACAAGCGACGAGTCGCCTTCAATAGCACGCATGGCAGTTTCAAGTTCTCCTTCCGTTATCCGAACAACCATTCCACCACTTTCCCTAAGAGCCCGCACAGTCTTTGGCGACGTAAATGCGCATCGTGCCGCAATGCCAGTTGCTTTTGTATCGGGTATGTCATCTAGTTCTACAACATCATCGCCGTTTTCATAGGCCTGATAGACTGGGTCACATCCCTCAATTTCCACCCCGATCATTTTGGGAATACTCCTGAGATGGCGCTCATTAAAACCTTTCCAAATACCCGCAAGTTGAGTCCCATTCCCAACGGGAACCACTACTGCAGCAATATCAGGAACTTGGCCAGCCAATTCGTAGGCAATAAACTTCGCCCCTTCTTCGGCAAAAGGATTAATACCCGGAGTTACATTGTAGTAGAGATTGGAGTCGATAGTTCTTTTGAAGATATCCTCATAAGCTCCTTCTTCCAGATGGACTACTGCCCTTTTAGATTCAAGATATTCAACAGTATCTTTTGATATTTTTTTTGAAACAAAACAGTGCAACGCAACTCCTGCTTGTGCGGCATAATACGCTGCAGACAGGGCTCCATTACCCGTTGAAACCATGCTTACTTCTTTTATGCCGACATCAATGACATGGCGAAAGACGCCCGCAAGCTCACGGTCCTTAACGGATCCGGTTGGATTGCATGACTCATCTTTTACATACACCTTGCGAGAAATCGATGAGTAAACGGGCAAAAAACGCACCGGAGTGTTTCCTTCTCCATACAAAGAAAACGCAGCTCTATTCCCATCAACAACCTCGAGGTACGAATAATATCGACTATGATGAGGACACGTGAGTGTCCTCGCACCACTCGGAGCAGTGAAAGAACATTTAATGCACTGTAGTTGCATAGTGACTACCTGGTAAAGGTCAATTTTCCACTTTCCTGATCAAACATAACGGTAATGATTTTACGCGAATCAATCAAATTCAATAAGCCCATGAGTGCCTCAAGCTTTTTCTGTTGATTACTATACGTGCCTTCTAAGATTGTGACGACATATTGATCTTTTTCAGCACTATCGACCTTAACTCTCTCGGACACTGCATCAAGAAAAGGCCTCTTATTTTTTCCCGAAAAAATATCTGAAAAACGCACCGTACGGTCCGGAAGGTCTTTTTTAACCTCAGTTTCACGGTCCTCTGGGTTCTTGGTTGACTGATAAATCCGCAACATTACAGAATGGGCAGACTCTAAAGCAAATGGTGAATCAGGTTTAACGCTAGCAACGTGCCTCTTGTACATTTCCGTCAATAACTCAGGGCAGAGCTTATACAAACAGAGTGCCGCATCAAACAACACGCAACCGGTTTTAAATTCATCACTCAAACCCTCTACCAACTCTATCATGATGTCACCAACCTCGAGGTAAAGATTATCCCCAATTTGTTTTAGTAACTCCGGATGTTCGGCAGCAAGGTACCTAAGAATATCAAGTGATACCTCATACACGAGAGGACTTGATTCAAAAATAATTTCCATAAAATGATACCCATGATTTTGTAAAAGGTCTGAGAAATGCTTATAATCAAATGCATTTACCACATGATCATCATCTACCATGGGTGCTCCAAAAATCTCTGCATTGTGTGTGCCAAGCATTTCTGAAAGTAAACCTGCAATCCTAGCCCCAACGGCCTGTGTGTTGGATACAGAACGATCTGCATGGACATGTGCACCTTCAACCGCCACATACAGTGGTTTTGTTTTGACCATACCATCAACAAGAGTGGCGAGCTGAGACGATATTAATGCATCGGTAAACTGCGGCGGCACAAATTCCTCTCGTTCGAGGCACTTTTGGGTCATGATACCGTTATCCCTTCCACCAATATGTCGGCGTATATTATTGGAAGCTAGTATCCAACCACTTACCCCTCTCTGATTCAACAAAGAAGTCAACTCTTCAACGGTCATACCCTCCAGCACTTCTGAGTACTCGACGGATAAAATCTGAAAAACATCACCCTGCTGCACTTCAAACTCCATCCGTGAATAAGTAGCAGGAATTCTCTGACCAATCGATCCCTCGGTACCGCGATGCACACCAACCAATGAATGAGAAAAATTTTCTGCCGGTCTGGTATGAATAACCATCTGAGTACCTATCGAAACAATCTTTGCCCATTGCCTACCTTCTTGGGCATACTCTTGCAGTGCCAAAAACTGTAATTTGTCTTTTGGAAAATCAGATTTATAGAGCAGAAAATCTAACAATGCAACGGCCTCTTCAATAGGATATTTCGTTAGTAGTTTACTAAAAAGACCAAACGCAACCCTACCGGAGTGGTCCACGGTTTCAAATCCGGAGGCATTCGATATAACGGCAGAAACATAAGGGTATGTTCTTCGCGCGATTGAAACCATGTGTGGAGACTGTACTCGCACTGTTCCCTCCGGCTCCGCATTCTTTTTAACGGGGAGGTACGGTTTGGCACTTTCTCGACTGATACGTCTTTCTCGTATGACTCCAAGCTCCCTTTCAAGAGTGCCTGCCACCGCTATAACATCAGGCAGCTCACCAACAATCTTCTTTATTTTTGCCCTAAAAATCGAATCAATACCCATAATTCTCCAAAAGTGTCCAAATTCGTCTTGAATTTCATGCTTAGCTGCTTCTAAGCGCTGCGGTGGCGTTAAATTCGCAAAACAATCACCATATTCAACGAGAGCATTAAAATCAGCAGCAATATCCTCATAAGAAAGCCCACTCGATATCGCTTCATTGATCAGAAACAATAGCTGTTGGCCGGCCCCTTCTTTCCCAAGTTCAGCAAGAATAGCGAGTTCCTTGACGAGCGTGTTCCAAAGCACATCAACCTCATCTAGCGCATCATAAACCGAGTGGTCAATGCCAGTCCATGCTGCGAGAATATCCCTTCGTAATATAAGCTCGGGAGACCTTGGCAAGATCGCTCGAACAATTCCAGAATGTTCCAAACCCACTTGAGCCGCAAGTTCATCACCAACAACAGGCTTTGATCCTATTGTTAACGCAGCTTCGCTCCCTACTGATGTGAATTTGGAGGGGGTGTCAATTGCCATAGTTTTACTTTTTCGGTAAAAAAACCTCGGCCAGCATACATCGGGCGCTTCCACCACCGGCACTTTCAATGGTTGGAATGGGTGAACTAAGAAGAGGAGCGTCAGCGCTGAGGGTGCGGCGTTGCGCTTCATCGAGAGATTGGAAGGCTTGCTCGGACATCACCCATAATTTAGCTCCGCTATTCGTGGCCACTTGCAGCATATTACCGGCGAAATGTTCCAACTGTTCCAATGTGATGAAAACCACCGTATGTCCCGTCGCCTCCAAACGTTCAATGACCACTCTTGCCTCCTGCGGATCCGGAATAACTTCAGGACAAATCACAGCCGTTTGTGCTCCGATAGCCATCACTACATTCGTATGATAAACAGCATTTCCACTTGGATATTGAGTTTTAAAAACGACCGGATCATAGCCGAACTCCCTACAAAAACGAGCCAGAAGTTCAGAATTTGTTCGAGGAGACGGCGTGGCGTAAACGACACGGTTTGCCCGATCCAGGACCATGCTGCCGGTTCCTTCAAGAAATTTGCCTTCCAGTTCCGAAGCCGTAAAATCAACAACACTTGTAAGCTGATGATGAACGGCCAAGCGTTCAAGAATATCTGTGCGACGTTCCGTCCTTCTATTTTCTGCCATCATAGGATACAAGCACACGCGACCGTCTTCGTGAGAAGAAAACCAATTATTCGGGAAAATGGAGTCCGGAGTTGGCGGTTCAGGGGTATCCTGAACAACCTCAACAGACACTCCGGACTCAACAAGTTTCGCGACGAAAGCACGGAATTCGTCCAGCGCTGCTGCCTGCAGATCTTGCCCCTTCATATTTTCATCTTGAAAATCATTAGAAATAGCCGTTGCCGGATTAAACCCAAAGCGAACGGGTTCTATCATCAGCACCTCATTGGTCAAGGAAGAACCTACAGTAGCTTGAGACATACGCTTGGGTTAATGGCTGAAAGAATAGCAGGTGGAAACGATTTCAGCAACTCTCCCTACTCAAAAACTGGCTTAATAAAGCCGAATCTAAGAGCGACCATGTTGACAAATCATTGCTCCTGCATTAAAACGAAGCCACTACCAACCCGTTGCCGTGGAAGAATTGGAAAAACACTGGATCATGTTTCAACCCCCGCAGGATTGGAGGACAGAACCTTTAACGGTAGCCGGGGAAGGAAATCCCGAAATGTTAGAACTGGTCAAAGGACAAAGCGTTCAAATTCCCGGCGGTGGCGCGCAAGTCATTGAAGGGTTAGCGAAACTTTACAGAGCAAACGGACGAAGGGTACTGCTTTTTGAAAGTTCACAAGCATTGAATCGGGTGACTAGAGAGGTTTTAGGACATGCGGACCCTGACGATGTATTTACGGTAGACTATATTTCCGGACACCAATTAAAAGGTGGTAAACCTGTCAACGTACTGAATAGACTGACCGCAACTCCGCGAATTCTAGAGCATTTTGTTGCAGCGAAAGTTCTGAAAGAGCTAGACGTCAAAAGTACTACACAAGGAGACGATACCCTTGTGGAGGGTGGTGATTTTACTTTTATACCGGATGCAATCACAAGAGGGGGACAAAGTGAAAGTACTCTGGTGATGGGGAAAGGCCTTCAATCCAGAACAAACGATAAGGGTAGAGCGTGGCTGGGCGAACTTTTTAGTCCCGACCATACCATTACGGTTGAAACCGACCAGTTCCATCGTGACCTTGTCTCAGCGTTTCTTCTCGGCAAAGAAGGACACGTCGTCCAGGTTCTCTTGGCACAAGGTAAAGTAGCCAACGGAACTGAGCTCAACGAAAAGCTCAGTCAACTGGGAATAGAAACCGTAGATATTCCCGAACATCTGGTCAAAACTTGCGCGCTCAATGTCTCCGTAAATAAGGGGGACATCATTGGCATGCAATCTTTCGGATCCTTTGAAGCCACCTTAAGGGAAAGGCTGGCTGCAGGAGTGACTTATCATGTTCTTCCCGTTGACTTACAGGAGGCAACTAAAGGCTTCACAAGCTTGCAAGGAGGGGCAAACTGCGTGAGTGGATCCATCATCGCCGATCCTAAGGACATAGACTCCTCCCCGGCTAATATACGAAGAATCAATGAACTCCTCCACGGTGGGGATTTTGAAGACGAGTTAAGAGCCTACGCTGATGCATTAGATTTACATGAAAGGGTAAAGAGTTTAAAAGAAAAGCAGGAGGCCAAAGACTAAACCGAAGATTTTTCTAGCTTTGGTG
>CAYHTG010000028.1:0-13968 GCA_964359495.1 uncultured Candidatus Peribacteria bacterium | reverse complement strand
AGTTGGTTCTTCTGGCTTTGAAGCTTCAACTGGAGCTACGGTGGCAGAGGGAGGAGCTGCAGGAGCATCTGGAGCTGGAGCTGGAGCTGCAACTGGTGTTTGTATGGGCTCAGGGACTGCAGCGGGCGTTGCAGCGGCGGGGGAAGGGGAAGGAACTGCAGCTTTCGCTGCAGCGTTAAACCATTTTTCAAGGGGTAGTTTTTGTGCAATTCCAGTAAGGACAGGGATGGGTGTTTGTTTCCCTACCCAAGAACCCTTCACAATTCCGAAGTAAACCACCGCTACAAAAAGAAAGAGGTAGGCTAAATTCATGAGCATGGACAAAATGCCGGCCATCCCGGGAATCACGCTGTAGAGAATTTGAAAGACAATAGATAAAACAATTGCAGCGAGTAAGTAAGCTGCTGCATTTTTAGAGTGCCAAACGAAATAAGGGTTATCCCCCTTTTTAATCATCGTGTAGATGAACACGATAGGGATTAGATAAGTAACGACAAGGAGGATGGACTTTGCGTTTGGATCAGCTGGGGCGGAAGGGGCGGGGACAGAACCTGCAGCTGGCGCTGCAGTGGTTTGCATTTCGTCTACCATATGGGCGTGGTTTAAAAATTAAAAGGTTGCGCTGAAGGGCGTTGAATTATTTCTTAGCCTTTTTCACGCCATTTTGGATGGCCATGGAAAGGTTGGAAAGGAGGAATTGTATCGATTTGATGGCGTCATCGTTGGCTGGAATCACATAAGAAATTCCATCGGGATCGGCATTGGAATCCACAACGGCAACCACAGTGCTTTTCATTTTAATGGATTCTTGAACGGCGATTTTATCACGCACACAGTCCAAAACCAGAACAACATCAGGGACTCGTTCCAGGGAAACCACTCCGCCGAGGGCCTTTTCCAGTTTTTCAATCTGTTTATTTAAGCCGGAAGCTTCCTTTTTAGTGTATTTATCGAACTCGCCGGTCACTTTTTGACCCTTTAGGTCTAAAAGATATTTCACTCGAGCACGAATGGTTTTAAAATTGGTGAGCAGGCCTGGAATCCATTTTGAGATTACATAAGGCATGCCACACTTCTCAGCTTCTTCTTTTAGAAAGCGAGTTGCTTGAGGTTTGGTGCTCACAAAAAGCACCGTCTTACCTTGAGCGGTAGCCGCTTCGAGAAACTCCATGGCTGAGGTCAAGCCTTGATAAGTTTTGTTTAAATCAAAAATATGAACCTCATTTTTCTTTCCATAGAGGTAGGGGGCCATTTTAGGGTTCCACTTTGTGGTTCGATGCCCAAAGTGAACGGCATTCGCGAGCATCTCTCGCATTAGGGTTTTCTGGTCACTCATGATCCTTAGGGTTATCGCCTTAAAATAAAACAGGGCAATTATACGGATCTTTCTTGAAAAGACAATGTAAAAGTGCTATACTATTAGGATGAATTTAAGTTCACGTATGGAACCTAATGTCAAACAGCTCGAACAGACGGTTGCCCAGGCTCAAGCCCAGATGAGTCAGCCTCCTGTTGTTCCACTTGATGAACGTCCTACAGAAATTAGCATTACCATGCCAACGCAGGCCTATTTCCAATCCGGAATTCGTGATTTTGTAGTGAACCTTACTCAGAATATGACAGGCTTTTCCAAACAATGGGCTTATCGTTTTCAAGCGGTGGTGGATGAGCTTTGCAATAACGCCATTGAACATGGGAGTGCCGTCGGTCAAACTATTAAAGTGACCATGATCAGCACTAAAAATAAATCCCTTGAAGTGATTGTGGAAGATACCGGAACGGCTAAAGAAAGGATTAGCGCGGCACAACTGAGTGCTCTTTTTCAAGAGCGTAAACAGATGGTCACCGCTCAATATCTTGGGTTCCGAGGCCGTGGTCTGCCAAAAATTGTGGGGGAATGGACGGATGAGATCTTCTTTGAAGATGTTCCCAATGGTGGAATTCGAGTAAAAGTAAAAAAATATTTACGAAAGGAAGAAGACCAGGTACTATCAACAGCGAAAAAGAATCCCAGCCATTTAGTACTCCAATAAGCCATGCCTATGATGCCCGTCCAAATCACCATTGAAGATGTTGCAGGAACGCCTGCCGGAAAAATTGTAAAAGTCATTCACATTGTGGGTCAACTTGATGAAAGCAATGTCGATGAACAAGCCAAGAGTATTTATCAAGTTATTGAGGCAAATCCTCAAGGACTTAGTTTGGTTTTTGATGTCACAGGCCTCGAATATATGAACAGTAAGTCTATTGGCTATCTCACCGACTGGTATAGTAAAGTTTCCGCTTCAGGGGGCAAAGTGGTTTTGGCCGCTCCCCGAGAAAATATTTTAGATATCCTCCAAGTGGTGGGACTCACGCAACTCGTGAATGCTTACCCAAGCCTTGACGAAGCTAAAGCGGCTGTCACTCGACCGTAGGGAGAGCTTATAAATAGCCGTCGCCATTAGGCGACACCTTGAATGCTAGATACTCTTAAGATCGCTATTGTCTGTGATTGGCTCACCGTTTTTGCCGGTGCAGAGCGCGTGGTTTATGAAATGCATCAGCTTTTCCCCAAAGCAAGCATTTATACCACGCTTTACAATAAAGAAGGATGTCCGCAATTTGCCGAGGCGGATGTGAGGCAGTCCTGGCTTCGTTTTATTCCCGGTGCAAAGTGGGCTCATCGTTTGTTTTTACCGTCCATGCCTAAGATTTTCGAAGGCATGGATTTGAGAGACTATGATTTGGTTTTATCCTCCAGTCATTCTGCGGCCAAAGGAATTCTTACTCAGCCGAGGACGCTGCATGTTTCTTATTGCCATTCACCGATGCGCTACGTGTGGGATCACTCGCATAGTTATCAAAATCAGTTTCGATCTTTCTTGCCTTTGAAGTTCCTTTATAAACCTTTGCTGCACCGTATTCGTCTTTGGGATAGGCTGGCTTCTGAACGCGTCGATCGATTCCTTACGAATTCCAACACCGTTGCCGCGCGCATTCAAAAATATTACCACAAAGACAGCACGGTGATTTCGCCACCCGTGGACCTTAGTTTTTTTAGCCCCGGTGATCAAAAGGGGGATGCTTATCTTGCGGTGGGTCGACTGATTCCTTATAAACGTTTTGATTTAGTGGTTGAGGCCTGTAAAAAATTGAAACGACCTTTACGCATTGTAGGGGAGGGTCCGGAACTGAGTCGTTTAAAGAAGCTGGCCGGGAAAAATGTTGTTTTTCTGGGAAAAATAAGTGATGAGGAGCTACGAAAGGAGTATCAAAATGCAAAAGCTCTGCTTTTCCCGCAACTCGAAGACCTTGGGATTGTTCCTTTGGAAGCCATGGCCTGTGGGACACCGGTACTTGCTTACGGGAAGGGAGGTGCCTCTGAAACGGTAAAAGAGAATGTTTCCGGCTTGTTTTTCCATGAACAGACTGCGGAAAGCATCACTCAGACGATGAGAAAATTTGAAAAAGCTAAATGGAATGAGGCTGAAATTGTTGAAAGTGTTTCATCGTTTTCCAAGGCACGTTTTAGAAGTGAGCTTCGCCATTTCTTGGAGAAAGCTTGGAAAGAACATCAGTCGCAAAACTACTTGTAGATTGAATGGTCACCACAGTCTAGGAAAGTAACTTTTCCATCCGATTCAAAGCTAAACATAATACGATTTTCACGGTCTATCGAAAAAGACCAATAGTTCGCAAGGTGACCTTTCAGCTTGTGCGTTTTTAAACTTGGATCAAAACAGTCTTCTCTAAAAACGAGTTCTTTTTTGAGAGCTTTTATTCGTAGTTTCCTCTCAAGTCTCTTGAAGGATTTTTCAAAGTGACTTGAGTAAAAGATTTCACTTATCTTCATTGCATCAAGTCAGCTAAAGAACCAAGTTTTTTTAATTTCCCGGCGGATTTTTCCTTTTTGTAATTTTCAATAGCACGAATCGCCGATTCCAGTTCCAAGCGTTCTCTTTCTTGAACCATTTTGTCGTAGGTTTCAATATCAATAATCACCACCTCGGCCTTATTTTTATTTAAAATCACAAGGGGTTCTTTAGTCTCAATGACCTCGTCGAATAAACTTCGGTAGTTTCTTTGCAGTTCTTTGGCTGTACTTGTATTGGGCAGCAGAGTTGGCATATGTTTGTATATATAATACTATATATAGTATAGTCGTTTCTTAAGAGTCTTGCAAGTCTATTGGAGTTTCTTCACTTCTGTGTTAAGTTAGCTGCATGAAATTGAGACGTTTTCATCTTTGGGTTCTTTTGGCGGCTTTCGTGACTTCTTCCCTCGGCTCAATCCTTTATTTTGACCAGAAAGATACGTGGGTGAATACCATTTCGGTTTTTGTTACGGTGGGGATGGATCAGACGAAGCTGGCCAACGAGAATTCCTCTTATGAAATTCAGAGAGCCTCTGAGCATTTTTCGGACATGATTCTAGGTTGGACAGTGACGCCCAGTTTTAGGAGAGAGTTTTTGGAGAAGACGGGTGAGGAGTATTTATTCACAGGCCAAAGACAAGAGAAGCAGAACCTTCTTTTTAGTAGTACGCAGTACGATCTTGGCAACGACATGATTCCCACGCAAGGAGACGCTTTACTTGAACTTCTGAATACTTGGGTGCAGGATTATAACGTGGAAACGAACGCGGCTTATGTGCTTTCAATCCAAAAACAAAATTTTGAATATGGACCCGTTAATACTTTCCGCCCCTCTTTGGGTATTGTTTTTCTTGTGATGATCCTGACGGGAAGCGGTCTTTTTTTAGCAGAAGTTGTTGTGGCCAAGGGCCACGTTATTAGTAGGCACTGAAGTGCTTGGTATGTTAAAACTCGCCATTGATCTCCGTCCGCTACTGGAACCCTTCGAAAGCGGGGTGACACAGTATGCTAAAGCCATGATTCGCGAACTTCAAAAAAGGAAGGATGTGGATTTAGATTTATTTTATCAAGCACGCGAGCGAAGCGAAGCAATTCATCGGCTTTTCCCTCAAGTAAGACATATAGTCCTTTCAAACACGCATTTTCATTTCAGATCTCTTTTTACTTTCCCGGCGCTTCCGAAAACCTATTTTCCAATAAGCCCCGATCTTATTTGGATTCCTGATCGACGACCTTTTTATAAGTCTCGAATTCCACTTGTGATGACTATACATGATCGAGTTCCAGAATTTTTTAAACACACGCTTTCTCTAAAAGGTCGACTCTGGCATTTTCTATTTCCTTTGAAAAGACTTCTTAAATTATGCTCGGGCGTTCTGGTGCCCAGTTTTACGGTTGGGGAAACCCTGCGACTGAAAATCCCAAAGGAAGTCACTTATGCCGGCGCACAAATTTCAAAGAATCAAAAAGTGCCTGAACGGGCTCGGCACATTCTAAAAGCTCCATTTTTTCTTATGATTAGTCCTTCAGACCCACGAAAACGTCTCCATTGGATGTTTCAAATGGCTGAACATTTTCCTAAAGCGAATTTTGTGGTGATTGGGCTCAAGAACAAGGAGTCTCGCTTTGCACGGACAAGAATCAAAAAAAGGGAGAATGTCTTTTTATTTTCCGAGGTTTCCGATGAAGAGAAATCTTGGTTTCTCCACCACGCGCGTGCCTTGCTCGCTTTGAGTGAATACGAAGGCTTCGATCTTCCCATTCTAGAAGCGGTCAAAGCACGATGTCCTGTTATTATGAGTGGAATTTCCGTCCATCATGAGCTTTATAAATCAGCAGGTTCTTTTGTAGATAATATCCAAGACTTAAAAACGGCTCTTTACCGTGCTCTCCATGGACAAGTAAAAGTTCCCACGCTGCGTGGACAGTATTCCTGGGAGAAGGCTGCAGACCATGCTTTATTTTTCTTTCTCCGCGTACTCGCGAACAAAAATCGAGAGCGTGGTGGCCACAGGAATAGCCATAATCATCCCCACAATTCCTAGGGTTTCGAGCCCAATAAGCATGGAAGGAATAATAACGATGGGGCTGAGGCCCACGGCTTTGCGCATCACGAGTGGAACTAAAATATTCCCTTCAATTTGTTGGGTTAAAATAATGAGCCCCAAAACCCAAATGGCGAGCCAGGGGGACTCGTTGAAACCCACTAAAACCGCGGGCACGCCGGCGGCAATGGGTCCTATAACGGGAAGAAGTTCTGCAATTCCTGTCATCATAGCGAGAGTGAGAGCGTTATCTATTCCCAGAATGAGTAAACCTGTAAGGCTGAGGGTGAACATCAAACACATCAGTACGACTTGACCACGTAGCCAAAACCCAATTTTTTCCTGAATGGTCTGAATTTTGTCAACGATGTATGCCCCGTGACGAGAAGGAAATAGGGAAACAAAAAAGTTTCGTACGTCTTTTTCATTCACTACCATGAAGAAGGTTAGGATGAGGACAAGAACGAAGTTTAGAATTCCACTAAAGATTGTTTTAATGGCCAGGAAAGTATTGTCCGCAAAAGAATCGAGTTGATTGGCGAGCCCTTCCAGTGAGTTTTTCAATTGGTCGATGAGTGCCTGTTTGTCGATTTGCCCCAGGAGATCGTTGATGGTTGTTTGGAGACTTTCAGCAAAAGGGAGATCCAATTCTCCTGAAGTAACTTTATTGACTAAACTTGTGAGGCTTCGAGCCAGTTCATAAAGTTGAGTCACTACGAGAGGAATCAATTGCGAAATAAAGAAGCCTAGAATGAAGATTAAAATGAGAAAAATTATGATTACACTTATGGGGCGTGGGATTTTTCGACGTTCTAAACTACGAACCGTTGGATTGAGAGCGGCAGAAAATAAAAGTGAAATAAAGAAAATCAAAATTACCCTTCCAATCTCTTCCAGAAATTGGCTGAGAGCAATCATTGCAATCACCACCAAGGTAGCTTTGGCCATGCTCAGTAAGGAGAAATGGACAAGGAGTTCCTGCTTCTTTCCCTTCGTGGGTTTCTTCTCTAAACGATCTTCAGCTTTTTCTTTGTCCTTGCGTGTTTGTTCTTTCAGCTTATGCAGGGTTTCACGAAGGTTCCTGAAATTTTCAGTGGTTCCTTGAATGAATTTACTAAAACGATCGGACATTTTAAGCAGTTAGTACTAAAAGTAGAACATTTACCAGTAACCATGAGGATAAGACGAGAACAAATCCTCCCAGAGCGTATTTGATGATGGTTTTGCCTTTTTCTTTATCATCGGTCACTCCACCCCCGATGTAGTAATAGGCACCCACGAGAATCATAAGGACGGAGAGCAGCCCCGCCAAACCTACGATAAATTCGAGAACGTAGTTGATAAAGAAAGGAAGCATCCAAAAAGACATGCTTCCGGATTTAAGGGCACAGGCCATCATCTCTTCTTTAGTGAGGCTCTCGTACTCATCTTCAAGACCGGTATAGCCATCTTCAGCATAAGCAGCGGTCCATGTATTTACTGCGGTAGTGCAGGCTGCGGCATCCATTTTATCTACATCGTCTCCTCCACTAGGAAGAAGGGAGGTGACTGCTTGGGCAGAAAAAGGGAAAATGCTCAGGGAGAGCAGCACCGCCCATGCGAATAAAATTCTTTTCATAACTGCAGTTTAGCCCACTCTGCTTCGCATAGTAAACTCAAATTCCTCGTGACTCGGCAGGTTTTCTTTGTTAGCATCGAGGCTAGCCTTTTAAACTATGTCTGCAGGAATAGCGGTGGTGGCCATTGTCGGCCGTCCGAATGTCGGAAAATCAACCTTGTTTAATCGCTTGGTTGGCAAACGAAAAGCCATTGAGTCGGATGTGTCCGGGACCACTCGAGATCGAATTTATGATAGCGCCCAAATTGGTGATTTCACCGTGATGCTTGTGGACACGGGTGGGATTGAATCCGGAAAGGCCGGTACGGACATGGAGGCAAATATTCAAGAGCAATCGGAGACCGCCATTGCGGGAGCGGATATCATTGTGTTTGTTGTGGATGTAAGGGAAGAGCTCACTTCTGAAGATTTTCATGCCGCCGATCTTTTACGTCGATCTAAAAAAACCGTTATTTTGGTCGCGAACAAATGCGACAACCCACGTTTTGAAGAAGCACGCTTCAATTTTTACGAATTGGGTTTCGGGGAGCCTGTGGCTTTGACGGCGCTTCATTCTTTTGGGATTGATGATTTGGAAGATCGAATTAGTGAGGAGCTTCGTCGCCTGGAAAAACCTAAAGAAGAAGTCCAAAAAGAAGAGGAAGGGAGGATTCGGATTGCATTTTTGGGCCGACCCAACGTGGGAAAGTCCACAATGGTGAATGCTTTGTTTGGGAAAAAAATGGTGGTGGTTTCGGAAGTTCCGGGTACCACTCGCGACTCCACGGAAATCCCTTTTGAATATAAAGACATTCCTTTCACACTCATTGATACCGCCGGAATCCGTCGTCGTGGGAAAGTTGAGAAAGGCATAGAAAAATACAGCATATTGCGCTCCATGCAATCCATTGATCAGGCTGATATTTGCGTGTTGATGCTGGATTTTGAGGAGGGGGTTACGATGCAAGATTGCCATGTGAGTCAGTATATTTTAGAACAAAAAAAAGGACTGATTTTGGTTTTAAATAAAGTTGATCAATTTTCAGGCAAAGAGAGGGAAGTGGCCGAGCATATGATCATCCATCAGCTCCAAAAGAAAATGGACTACTTGCCTTGGGCGCCGGTCGTGTTTACCTCCGCCTTGGAACGTAAAAACATTTTTCAAGTGTTGGAATTGGCAAAAGAGGTCTACGAAGAACGAAAAAAAGAAATCCCTGAGGATGAGCTTCAGATTTGGCTCAGCCACGCCTTGAAGAAGCATCCGCCCCGAGGTTCACGCGGAAAACAACGTTTCAATGTCCTCTCCGTAAGGCAAGATGGAGTTCAGCCTCCCACTTTTGTTTTCAGCTGTGCGTGGCCGGAGATCATGCATTTTTCCTATGGGCGTTATTTGGAAAATGAACTTCGGAGTTCCTATGGTTTTACGGGAACAAGCCTAAGAGTGATTTTCAGGAAACCGGGGGATAGAGGAACACGTCGGGATACTTAAAGAAACTCTGAAATTCCTCTTTTCGTGGAGCTAAGGGAGGGTTCTTCAACACGGAACATTTTTGGTGTTTCTGAACCCTCCCTTAGCTCGAAAAGGAAATTTCGATTTTACTATGAATGGAAGCGGAGGAAAAGATCATGTATCTTTTCCGGAGCGCTCCCAGCTTTTCGTAAGTTCTCTCTTCCCCTTAAGTTCCATTCATGGTAATTGTAGAGTTTCCTTAAAGCAGTTCATTCAGACGATTGACCCAACGTTCACGAATTTCGGACCTTTCGTCCTGATTATGAAATTTTAACATGGTGTCCGAAAGGACGGTGCCGCTTTTGTCTTTCAGCAAAAAGTATTTTTCTCGTGCTCTTCGCATTTGACTGTGTTTCGTCTTTTCTTCCCATTTGTCTTTATCGAGCCAGCGCTCGAAGCGTTGTTTCCACTCCTCATGCCAGGGCTTTGCTTTTCTAAAATAACGGCGATGCTCATCAATGGTTTTAAAGTATTCGCTGAGCCAAGCTCGACTGAGGGAAAGAACTTTCTGATACGTTTCATAGTTCCCGGCCACCGGTTCCAAAGTTTTAATCCAGTAGGCGAGGTAGATGTCATAAGGCTCGAGGGCAATTTTCTTGAGATCGAGATTCTCTTCCGTCACATAGAAACTCAAGCAAAACCGCTCGCGTGTTTTTGTGCCATGGCGGCGTACACCGAGCAAAGTCGTCAAAACGGTCAAGGCAAGGCGGGCGAGGAAAAGCCGATTTTTCTTTGCCACTACAAAAAGATCAATGTCACTTTCTTCATCGATGGCGTAAATGGGAAGACTGTTGCACACGCAAATCAAATCAATAAAGGGACAAATGGAAAAGAGCCAGTGGGTGCGGCGTACTTTTTTCCAATACTGAAGCGATCGACTTTGTTTCTCGAAGAAACATTCGTAAAAATCATCATTTCCAGAAATGGAATAGTAGCCTTCTTTGAGACGAATGAATGGACTTTCCCGAAGATAAATGTCGATTTTCTCTTCGTCAGGTTGTGTAAAGAACAAATGCTCGGAAATTTCACTTCGAGTGAGAGGCACCCCAAACAGATCAAAATAAGCAAGCGTGGCGAGAACCGCCTGTTTCACGGTCATGTTTTTAGGGAAAACGTTGCTCATAATGGTGTCGCTGGTGCGACGGCTTCTTAAGCTGCACTTCGTGCAGTATTTGCGCTATTAAGGGAGCTAGCTTACCATAAAGCGTGAGCGAAGCGAATGCTAAGCAAAATTTATGCTTTCCAAATCCATTCAATCCCTGCTTAAAAAACTCCCTCACAGTCCGGGGGTTTATAAAATGAAGGACAAGGACGGAAACCTTCTCTATGTGGGGAAGGCGAAGGACCTTTCGAAGCGGGTGCGATCTTATTTTCAGGATCAAAAGAATCATGCCATCCGCACGCAAAAACTACTGGAAAAAGTGGTCGATTTGGAATGGGTGGAAGTGGGGAGTGATTTAGAGGCGCTTTTTCTGGAAACCAATTTTATTAAAGAATTTCGACCCAAATACAACGTCCTTATGAAGGACGATAAAAATTTCGTCTATATTAAAATCACTAAAAATGAAGATTTTCCTCGCATTGAAATCGTGCGTCGAGTGGAAAAAGATGGGGCGCGGTATTTTGGTCCGAAAACGGCCGCTCATACGGTAAAAAAAACCCTGACTCTTTTGCAAAAACTCTTCAACTATCGAAGTTGTGATTTGGGGCTTGAATGGGAGGATGGAAAAGTAAAAGTGACTCGAAAAACCATGGCTTACCCTTGCTTGGACTACCACATTAAACGCTGCGCCGGTCCTTGTATTTCAGAGATCAACCCTGAAGACTACAAAAAATCCATCACTCAAATTGAGCGCTTTCTTGAGGGAGACGCGAAAAGTATTGAAGAATCTTTGAAGACTCAAATGGAAATCCATGTGAAGAATAAAGAGTTTGAAAAAGCGGGGAAAATTCGCGATAAGCTCTTAGCGCTCAAAAGCCTCTTTCACCAGCAGGTGGTCACGTCGCCGGATCACCAAAATGCGGACATTTTTGGTTTTGTATTGGAGGGAGGGAAGGCTTACTTCAATCTTTTCATGCTTCGGGACGGGAAACTCATAAATCAAGAAAATTTCGTTGCCGACTCGGGGGGCTACGATGTCGGGGACGAGCCCAAAGCCAGCGAAGCCGTTGAGGCTTTTTTGACTCAGTATTATGAAAAAGCGACGGAATTCCCGCACGAAATTCTTTTGCCCCTTGAAATGGATGAGTTCGATTTCCTCGAAACTTGGCTTTCGAATCAGGCAAATTATAAGGTTCGTCTCATTTTTCCAAAGCGTGGTAAGAAACACGACCTTGTCCTCCTCGCCGAAAAAAATGCGCGCAGTTTTCAAAAACAGCACAAAGCGCGTTGGGAGCACATGCAGCCCAGTGACGAGCTGGCTTTGGAGGAACTGGCTCAGTACTTGGAGCTTTCCAAAGCGCCCAAGCGAATGGAGGCTTATGACATTTCTCACCTGGGCGGCAGTGATACCGTCGCTTCCATGGTGGTCTTTGAAAATGGAAAACCCAAAACCTCGGACTATCGAAAATTCCATTTGCGCTCAATCGCGGAGGGTGAAATCGACGACTTTAAATCCATGTCTGAAATTCTAGCCCGAAGGCTTCGCTACCTCAAACCAGCCCCCAAAGGTTTTGAATTTCGAAAAGCCGCGAAAACGCATAAATCGGGTGTAGAAGCTTTGCTGAAAGAGTGGAGGGGAGCTGATGAAACTCTTGAAAATGTTAATGAATATTTTGTTGCCCTAAAAAACAAAAAAACTATTGGACTTGTTAGATTCCTTTCCGGAAAAGATAAAACCTTCCTCCTTCGTTCCCTTTACGTTACACCAAAAGCTCGAGAGCAGGGAATTGCAAGAGGACTCATCCAGTACAGTAGTGAAAAACTGAAGACTAAACGAATTTACTTATCTTGCCCTGAAGATAAAAAAACCTTTTACGAATCTTTGGGATTTGAATCGATTAAGACGATGCCGGAAATTTTCGAAAAAGAACTCGATTTTGGGAATTTCTACGCCTACAATCCTTCCAAACATTTCGACTCTTCCTTTAAAACCAAGCCCGACCTTATTGTGATTGATGGGGGGAAGGGACAGCTTAGCGCCGCTCTTAAAAGTCGGGACACCTATGGCCTTACCATTCCTATGATTGGTCTCGCCAAGCGCGAAGAGGATGTTTTTGTGCCTGGAAAGTCTTTCCCACTTCTCATCCCAAAAGACTCGCCCGCCCTCTACCTTTTGCAGCGCATTCGCAATGAAGCGCATCGATTTGCCATCACTTTCCAGAAAGATGCACGTGCAAAAAGTATGTTTAAGTAGACGGAGCGTAGCGTAGTCCATTAAAATAGGAGCGTAACAAAATAAATAATATGAATTACCCTCAACTTCTCGAAGATCTCAAACAGGCCATGCTTGCGAAAGAAGAACTGAAGGTTTCCGTTTTGCGCATGCTGAAAGCCGAGGTCATGAAGATTCAAACCGACGGCAGCGGAACCGAAATTACTGAAGAGCTTATTCAAAGCATCATTCAGAAAATGATTAAACAGCGCAAAGACTCCTTTGAGCAATTCAAGCAAGGCGGTCGTTTGGAACTCGCTGAAAAGGAGGAAAAAGAAATTGCACTCCTCCAGATCTACTTGCCCGAGCAAATGTCTGAAGAGGCCATTCGCAGCGAAGTTCGAGCTACGAAGGAGGCGCTAGGCATTACTGACAAAAGCGGCATCGGAAAACTCATGGGCGCCCTTATGGGCAATCTCAAAGGCAAGGCTGATGGAGGATTGATTAAGAGGATTGTGGAGGAGGAACTATAAGGTGCCGAAGGACGGGCGAGCATAATAAAAGCCGCCGCTCCCTTTACTTCTGTTCTTTTAGCTGGCGAACGAGATCGCGAAGTTGCTCGGCTGTCTGAATCTCGTCACCATGATCTAATAGGTGATCGTGCAGTGCATCTAGTAAATCTCCATTCCCAGCAACGTGTTCATCAATTAAAATTTGTCTCCACTGCTCATTCGAGATTTCACCACCAGCCATTACCTCAAGAGCGCTGATATTGCCATCTTGAGTCCTAGTTTTACTTCTTCCATATTTTTTTAATAACGGAAAGGCGGCTTTTATTATGGCGTACAACGTTTCTGCATAAGCGATGTTTGACAGCGGTATGATATGCCCGAAGGCCAACCATTAGCAACTTTGAGCGAACGAAGTGAGCCGGTTATTCACTGTTAGCTGATTTTGGGCTGTTTTTATCAAAACAAATCCCTGGCACATTTTGTTCAATTACTCAGTTTCAATAATGGAGTCGAAAGGCCATGACATGCAACCGATAACTTCCCCTTCAAACCCCGCATTTACCGTCACGAGAATTTTGATAGGATTTTCTTTTGTGCTGGCATTGATGTTACCCCAATATGAATCCTCTGACCCAATCACAGCCGTTGGAGGCGTTCCATACATTTCACCTGTTAAAGCATTGAGAAGGAGGGATGGCCCGTCAGTTACAACAAATGCTGAACATGTGACTTTTGGGGTTGAGTAATCAAGTGATGTTTCTCGTTCCACAGTTGTGTAGTATCCTTCAATTTCAGCAGCGCCGAATGGAAGGCTGTAGTATTCCTTTTCGTAAAGTAAGGATCCGAATTCAGATTCAGTTGTTTCAGTACCTTCTGATTCAGGCGCTGCTACATCCTCCACGGATGACACTTCTGTGGAACTTTGAGTTGGCCAATAATAAACACCTCCGCCGACGACAACGGCTGTGATTACTATGGTAAGAACGATTGTCCAGGGATTTGTTTTCTGCATAACGATTAAGATTAATGGATATGTGAATTATATTTCAAACGACTGAATAAAAACAGCCCAATTTCAGCTAACGTTCGCGCGTTGGCGAAGTTGACTGGTTGTATAATGTGCCGAAGGCCACA
>CAYHTG010000027.1:0-14159 GCA_964359495.1 uncultured Candidatus Peribacteria bacterium | reverse complement strand
TCTCCGGTGGTCGTGTTCAAAACGTAAGAACCGGCATCGAGTTTTCCCGAGTAAACACGGAAGAAACAGAGTTTCCCTACAAAGGGATCGGTGGCAATTTTAAATGCCAGGGCGGCAAAAGGGGCGTCGTTGTCGAGATGACGTTCCTCTTCCAGTTCGGTGTCCGGGTTTATTCCTTTAACGGAGCCTACATCAACCGGAGAGGGAAGGTAGTCGTATACTCCATCGAGCACCTGCTGCACACCCATGTCTTTCAGAGCAGAGCCACAGAACACGAGGTAAAGTTTGCTCGTAATGGTTCCTTTGCGCAGACCTCGTTTGATTTCTTCGATGGTGAACTCCTTGCCTTCGAGGTACTTGTTCATGAGGTCGTCTTCCTGTTCGGCGGCGGCTTCCACCACTTTGGCACGATAGTCTTCCACTTTGGCCTTCATATCTTCGGGAATGGGAATTTCTATGATGTCTTCACCATGTTTCCCCTCGAATTTGAAAGCTTTGCGTTCCACAAGATCGATGATTCCCGAGAAGCTTTCCTCCTGACCAATGGGCAATTGCACGGCTACCGCGCTTTTCGAAAGACGTTGATGAATGGAGTCGAGAGACATATAAAAGTCCGCTCCGACTTTGTCCATTTTGTTTACGAAGGCGATGCGAGGCACATTGTATTTGTCCGCTTGGCGCCACACGGTTTCAGACTGTGGTTCCACACCCTGTGATCCGTCAAAAACGGCTACCGCTCCATCGAGCACACGCATAGAACGCTCCACTTCCACGGTGAAATCCACGTGGCCGGGAGTGTCAATAATGTTGATGCGAATGTCTCTCCAGTAACAAGTTGTTGCGGCGGCTGTAATGGTGATTCCTCGTTCTCGTTCTTGTTCCATCCAGTCCATGACTGCCGCTCCTTCGTGCACTTCTCCAATTTTGTGGCTGCGTCCCGTGTAAAAAAGGATGCGCTCGGTGGTGGTGGTTTTTCCGGCATCAATGTGCGCGGCAATTCCAATGTTACGAAGATGCGCGAGGTCAACTATGTGAGGGGCGGCGTCAGCCATAAGATTCGGTAAAAGAAAGTGCTGGAATTATAGGGAAGCCAAAGAGGAAGTCAATCTTTTGGGAAATACTTTACGTTTCTCATGTCTTTGAAATCAGAATCTTGGGTCCAGAGTGTTGCGTCATAGAGAAGGGTGGTTGCGTAGATGATGGAGTCGGCCATCCCCAATTTTCCTCCAACGCTGATTTTACTCGCAAGTATGGCCATCCAATCATCGAGTTCTACGACCTTTCCTTCTTTCATTTGTTCGATGGCCTCAACCGCGTTGGTTTCCCCGCGTTCCCTAAAAACTTTTTTAAAAACTTCGTAAATAGTTATTGAAGGGACAAGTAATTCTTCGCTCTTTTCAATTAGTTCTTTGAAAAGCGCCGCTCTTTTTGTATTTGTGAAATACTCCAACCAAATTGAAGAATCGACTATATTCATAATTCCCGGTCCGGTTCACGTTCAATATTGGTATCCATTCCTTTTAGAAAGCCTCTCAACTCTTGAATGGTTTTTCTTTTTATTGGGTAAATTTTGATAGAACCATCCAGCTCAGGGATAAACATGAACTTCAGGCCTGGTTTCCATTGCATCATTTGACGCAATTCTTTTGGAACTACCAATTGATACTTTGTAGAAAGGGTCGCTGTTGTCATACGTTTTTGTGATCGATCAAAGAAACGTAAGAATTATACGCCATAATTCTAACGGAAGCAAGTCAACCGTTTACTTATCTTGAGCCATTTCTTTCAACTGACTGTACTCGGTTCCTTCCAATAATCCTTCTCGAATTAAAAAGGCTTTTAATGCAAATACTCCGGATTGCAATGGGCGCTCGTATATGTCTTCGACAGGAAGGCCTTTCCTAATGATTGTTTCAAGTTCTTGTTTGATTCTTTTCAAACACTGTGCAGAGACTTTCATGCCGCCGGGTTTCCTCTCAATGAAGAACTTCTTGCACTCTCGGAGAGCAAAGAAAAAGCAGCTGAATATAGGAAAAAGGTGGCTCAAGAGATTGATCGGGCACTAGCTAAAAAGGACTACGAAAGTGTTGCAAGATCGCTCTATCTACTCCGCGACGATCCCGTTAAGTTTAAATCTACGGTTGAAGTTGTCCTTCAAAATGCACCACAGTCCTTGGCTGCTGAAGCGGATAGCATAAGTGTTTATCTGCGTACAGAGAAGCCCTGGGCAGATGGAATTTTGAAAGCACTTGCAGCTAAAGTGGACATTGGAAAGATTATAGCGGAACTTATTGAAAAGGAAGAAAACGTATTTGGTATTAATCTACATAATTACGGCGCATTCAAAGAAGCGGGAGTTGCTTTTAATGAAGCTAGGGTAAGTGCTGCTTTCGACGCACGACTGCTTGCCGAGTATGAGGCGAATGGTGAGGATTTAGTTCCTTATGAAGTTCGAGAACTTATGAGTGATGCGGAGCGTAGTCATCTTCCTTTTGACAAAGATAAGGTCAGTTACTACGCGAATGCACGTCTTCTGGAAGCGTTGGATCGTGATGTGGACGGGTCTCGACCTCAGTACGCACTGCTTACGCTCGATTATGAAATAAAAGAAATGGAAGGCCTTGGACTTAAAGTAGATCGAGTGACGGTAGACGAAATGGTGAATACTTACATTAAAAACTATGTTCGTGAGTATGCTGATAATCCTTCAGACGCTCTCTATTTGGACGATCTTGTAAAGCAAGCCAAATCAGCCGGCGTAAAACTGGACAAAGAGGTGTTTGAGTTGGGGCGTTAAGGTCTTAATCGATAGTTTCGGCGGCGACAAAGCTATCCAAAATATCCACCAAGTCGTTGTTGGCTTCGATGAAGGTGGTGTAGTTGGTGTGGAGAACCTCGTCGATGGGTTTTACTTGCGTGATGTCTTCCTTGTAAGCGTCCGAGGTGTAGTAATCCAGCATTTCGGAGTAGCTTTGCAGGTACAGATCACCGGCTTCCATATAGGTTTGAAGTTCCGCTTGTACCGCCGTTTGTTGCTCGACGTTTCGGCTTTCAAAAGCGTAGAGTTTTTCCGAGTCGGCCACCAGATTGCGTGCTTCGTCGGCACTTGTTTGCATTTCGGTGAGGTCGAGCAGGTCTTTTTCGGTGACCACTTCGGGCAGCGTTTCATTATACAGCGTGGCTGTTTTCTCGATGGCCAGCGAGGCAAGGTTCACCTGGTCCACAATGAGATTGTTGTACTCCACTTCACTGTACTTGTTGAAAAGGGCGCAAGCCGGAAGGAATGCAATCAGAAGAAGAGCGGAAAGAGCAAAGACGTTTTTTTTCATATTCGGGTTCGCTTGGGCTCGTGAAGTCGTGAGCTATTTTAACAGGAGTTTAGGCCGATCGCCACAACAGGAAGATTGACAAATCAAATCTTTGCATTAAAATACTCACTCTATATCTTACAGAAATGGGACAAAAAAGGTCGGAAATGGCGGAAGTAATGGGGGAGCTCTTGAGTTGTGGCTATTATGAACCTATCGCACAAATGCGGAGACTTATTGAAGAAAAAGTTGAAATTCAAGATTGGTTCCAAATGAGTCGTGAACACACTTTAACAGAATATGGGAACTGCATTTCTCCTATCATGGCAGCCGAGCTCCTTTACTCGGAGGTGAATACTATGCGTATTAAGAAGTTTGTTTTAGGTTTCTGGCAAGCTGTTCAAGAAATTGTTAAAAACCAATATGGGAAACAAATTCAAGTTCTTTACATTGGAACCGGTCCTTTCGCCACTTTGGCTTTACCTGTTGTAGCCTGTTTCCCCAAGGAACGATTGGTTGTACATGCGGTTGATGTTCATCAGCAATCCTTGGACACTTTGGATCGAGTGCTTCGTTATTTTGAAATTGAGGACTCTTTTCCGGCACGGACTTGTGCGGATGCGACAACTGTGGATTGGACCCGGCATTTGCAAACCGAACCTGATATTGTTCTTGTTGAATGTATGGATGCCGCTCTTCTAAATGAACCCCAAGCCAGAATTGTTCAACATTTACGGTCGCAAGTGCACACTCCTTTTTTGCTCGTTCCCGAACGGGTTCAAGTTTACGTTTCAGGCACGGTTTCAGATAATTATTCGGCCCCGCCTCAAGCATTTTTTTCTTTGGATAGGCAGGGTATTGCTATGCAACGCGGTCATTTTGTAGCGCAAACAAATAGAGTTTGTGGTTTTTTCCAGCGACCCGATTCACGAAAAGGGAAATGGATACCACACTTGGAAACTGTTGTAAAAGTTTTCGGGGATCAAGTTTTGGCTGGAGATGATGCCTCAATTACTTGTACGAAAACCCTTCCGTCTCTTGGGACGGAAGGTGAAAAAGCCCTCATCACTTACGTTTTAGGTGCGCTTCCCGGGGAAGTGGTCGTAAAACCGATTACTTCTTCTTCGTGAAGCGGGCGTAGTGGGCGAAGGCGCGGTTGGCTTGAGCCATGCGTTCCACGTCGTCCTTCTTTTTGACGGCTGTGCCCATTCCATCGGAGGCTTCGAGGATTTCCATGCTGAGACGGCGCGCCATTGGCATTCCTTTGCGATGGCGAGCGGCGCCGATAATCCAGCGGAAGGAAAGCATGCGTTGGCGCTTGGGAGCCACTTCAAAAGGAACCTGATAAACGGCACCTCCAATACGTTTTGGGCGCACTTCCATGGCGGGCTTGGCGTTTTCAATGGCACGGAAAAACACATCCTTAGGGGTCTTGTGTCCACGTTTTAGAAGTTCGGCAAGCATGTCATTGAAGATTCGGCGAGCGATGGTCTTCTTTCCCTGAGTCATGATGGTATTGATGAACTTTTCGCTCAGCTCATCGGAATCGGGAGGAATGTAGGTGGTGATTGTTTTTTTCATTGCTCGCGAAGCGAGTTAAAACTCGGCGAAGCCGAGCAGGATAAAATTACTTTTTTGGCTTCTTTGCCCCATACCTTGAGCGGCTTTGTTTGCGGTTTTGTACACCTTGGCAATCGAGAACGCCTCGAACAATGTGGTAACGCACTCCGGGAAGATCTTTCACACGGCCACCACGAACCATTACAATGGAGTGTTCTTGAAGATTGTGACCTTCACCGCCAATGTAGGCGTTCACTTCCATTCCATTCGTGAGACGTACACGCGCAATTTTTCGAAGCGCGGAATTCGGCTTTTTAGGCGTCATAGTCGTCACTTTTGTGCACACCCCTCGTTTGAAAGGGCAGGCCAGAGGACGATTTTGCGTCTTCAGAGTATTGAAGATGGTCTGAAGGGCAGGGGACTTACTCTTTTTCACGCGCTTGACGCGTGATTTCCGGATGAGTTGGTTGATGGTTGGCATAAGCTGGGGAATTTTAGTCGATGAGATGGCTTTATGCAAGGGGATTAGTCCTCTCGCGTATCGATGGCCTCGCCGCGGAATTGTTTGCGGAAAGTTTCGCCGGCGGGAATGAGGCGGCCGATGATGACGTTTTCCTTGAGACCTCGGAGCATATCCACACGGTGGGTGGTGCCGGCTTCCACAAGAACACGGATGGTTTCCTGGAAAGAAGCGGCAGAGAGCCAGCTTTGGGTGTGAAGCGCAATACGCGTGAGACCGAGCAGAAGTCGTTCGTATTCAATGAGTGCCTTTCGTTTCTTTTCGAAGGCGGCGTTTTCTTCTTTCATGGTTTGGAAATCAAGCACTTCTCCGGGGAGGAAGTTGCTGGCGCCGGACTCCACAATACGAATCTTGGAGAACATTTGGCGCGTGATGATTTCAATGTGCTTATCGTTAATGGTCTGCCCTTGAGAGGCGTAAATGCTCTGCACTTCACTCATAATGTACTTTTGCGTGGTGTAAATGTTCGTGAGCTTCATGAGCTTGCGAAGATTCAAGTGTCCACTGGTGAGGGGAGTTCCTTTGGCAACAAGATCGCCGGTCTTAACTTTTACCGTTTTGCCCCCTTCCACTTTGTAGGTTTCCTCAACAATATCAGGCTGGACAATGATTTCTTTTTTCCCTGCTTTAACAACCACTCCATCAAGTGTACAACGCAATTTTTTACCGCCTTTTTCGGCGAGGACATCCTTAAGATGTATCTTGTCGTCTTTGCTCACCACCAGGTCATAACCCTCCGGTACCTCAAACTTTTGAGTGGGTACATCGGTGGGGACTATGGTGATAATTGTTTGAGCACCCTTGCTGGAAACTTTTACCTTTCCATCCATTTCGGCGAGAAGCGCAGGCTTTTTAGGAGTCCGTGCTTCGAACAGTTCTTCCACACGGGTGAGACCCTGAGTGATGTCTTCTTCATCGGCGATTCCTCCCATGTGGAAGGTACGCATGGTGAGCTGAGTTCCGGGCTCTCCAATGGACTGAGCGGCAATAATTCCGACGGCCGTTCCCAGGTCTACAGATTTATTACTTCCGAGGTCACGTCCATAACACTTTTGGCAAACCCCGTTGAGCGTGAGACAGGTCATTACGGAGCGCACACGGACCAAAGGCACTTTGTTTTCTTTAATGAGCTTCAGCGCGGCTTTGTCGATTTCAATACCGGCGGCAACCATCACTTTTCCTTTGGCATCAAGCACATCTAAACCGAGGGTGCGTCCGAAGATGCGGTTCTCAAAAGCTTCCCCAATTTTTTCGGATTCCTCTCGAGTCACAAGGTGAGTTTCTTTGGAACCACAATCTTCTTCCTTAATCACAATGTCTTGTACGGCGTCCACAAGACGACGGGTGAGGTAACCGGCTTCAGCCGTTTTTAGAGCGGTATCGGATTTTCCTTTGCGTCCTCCGTGTGTTGCAATGAAGTATTCCAAAATGGAGAATCCTTCCATCAGGTTGGACTTGATTGGAAGTTCAATGGTTTTACCGGCCGGATTGGCCACGAGTCCCTTCATTCCACAGAGCTGAGTGATCTGTCCCCAGTTTCCACGCGCTCCGCTGTCCACCTGGTAGAAAATATCATTTTCGCAGTCGAAGCTGTCGATCATCACTTTTGCGATGTCATTTTTAGTTTTGGACCATACCTTAATGGCCTGGCTGTAACGTTCATCTTCGGTGATGAAGCCTTTTTCGTAGTACTCCGTGATTTGTCTCACAATTTCTTCCGACGCCTTCACTATTTCTCCTTTCTTTTTAGGGACAGGAAGATCCGAACCCGCAATGGAAATTCCGGATTTGGTGGCAAACTTGAAGCCGAGTTCCTTGAGATCATCACAGAATTTGGCGGTTATTTCGAGGCCGAAACGTTCGAAAACAAGACCCACGATTTCAGCGATTTCCTTCTTTTTAAAAGTGAAGTTTTGGAAGCCCATTCCTTCCGGTACTACGGTGTTGAAAATGGCGCGGCCGAGGGTGGTTTCAATGAGTTCGCCTTTGTAGCGAATTTTAACTTTCGCTTGAAGGTGTACCTTGTCGAAATCCATGGCGAGCATGGCCTCTTCCAAATTTCCAAAGACTTTTCCTTCCCCGAGTTTGTTTTTCTGCATCACCGTGAGGTAGTAGATTCCCAGTACCATGTCTTGGGTGGGAGTGGTGATGGGCTCTCCGGCAGAGGGCTTCAAAAGGTTGCGAGCGGAGCACATAAGGTCTTTCGCTTCTTCTTGAGCTTTCCCAGAAAGTGGGACGTGAACCGCCATCTGATCTCCGTCGAAGTCCGCGTTGAACGCGCTACAGACGAGGGGATGCACTTGAATGGCTTTTCCTTCAATAAGCACAGGTCGAAAAGCCTGAATTCCCAAGCGGTGAAGTGTGGGCGCACGATTGAGCAAGACATAACGGTCTTTGGTCACTTGTTCGAGCATGTCCCAAATCACTTTGTCGGTTCCTTGGATCATTTTTTCCGCACTCTTAATGTTGTGTGCGTAGCCTTCGCTAATGAGTTTTCCAATCACAAAGGGTTTGAAAAGTTCGAGAGCCATGATCTTTGGAAGTCCACATTCGTCCAATTTGAGGTTCGGTCCAATCACGATGACGCTGCGTCCGGAGTAGTCCACACGTTTTCCGAGCAGGTTCTGGCGGAAACGGCCTTGCTTTCCTTTCAGCATGTCGGAAAGAGAGCGAAGT
Source organism: uncultured Candidatus Peribacteria bacterium (assembly GCA_964359495.1). GTDB lineage: Bacteria > Patescibacteriota > Gracilibacteria > UBA1369 > 2-02-FULL-48-14 > 2-02-FULL-48-14. The sequence goes on along the minus strand of CAYHTG010000027.1, from coordinate 6,095 downwards.
TTGCGCTTGTCTCCGGAGTTGAACACAGTCTTTCCCTGGCGGGCGGAGTTGTTGATGAGGGTGTCCACGGCTTCTTGAAGCATACGTTTTTCATTACGGCAGATTACTTCTGGAGCACCGATTTGGATGAGACGCTTGAGACGATTATTTCTGTTGATGACACGTCGATAGAGGTCATTGAGATCCGAAGCGGCATAGCGACCGCCATCAAGCTGCACCATGGGACGAAGATCCGGAGGAATAATTGGAAGGGTCGTTAGAATCATCCATTCGGGTTTGATGCCGGCTTTCACAAGAGAACCAATGAGTTTAACGCGTTTCATGAGCTTGGTGCGTTTCTGGCCGGTGGCTTTGTCCATGTCCACCTCCATTTTTTTGATTTCTTCCTCCATGCTCATTTCGCGAATGATTTTGTGGAGAGATTCGGCTCCGGTTCCGGCCTTGAAAACGTGTCCGAACTTCATGGACATGTCTCGGTATTCCAATTCGGTTAGAACACGGCTATTTTCCAAAGTCTCAAGATCCGACTTGGCTTGTTCGCCGGTTTCCACAAGTTCCTCCACTTTCATGGCTTGTTCTTTTTCAATTGCCTTGGCATTTCCAGTCCCTGTTTTCAATCGTTCTTCGTATTCGCGGATGAGGTCTCTTTTGTGAGTTAGAAACTCTTCTTCCAATTGCTTAATGGCTTCTTCTTTCGCTTTTTCATCCACCTCCGTAATGATGTAGGCGGCAAAGTACACAATTTGTTCCAGAATTTTCACCGGTAAGTTAAGAAGAAGTCCAATACGGCTGGGGGTGGAACGAAGGAACCAAATGTGCGTCACCGGCACGGCGAGTCCAATGTGACCCATACGGCTGCGACGAACAATGGAACGAGTGACTTCCACGCCACATTTTTCGCAAATTACCCCCTTGTAACGGATACGTTTATATTTTCCACAAGCACATTCCCAGTTCTTGGTGGGTCCGAAAATGCGTTCACAGAAAAGGCCATCGCGTTCCGGTTTTTGGGTTCGGTAGTTGATGGTTTCCGGCTTCTTCACTTCTCCATGCGACCACGAAAGGATTTGTTCGGGGGAGGCCACGGAGATGGCAATCGCATCAAAGAGTACCGGCCCCTTCTTTGCTTCATTGTTCATCATGAGAATAAGGGATTAAGGAATTGGATTAGGAAGACGAGGTAAAGGAGAATCAAAAGGGCTCCGGAAGGAGCGGACCATTTTCGTTCGAAGGCTGAAAAGGAGAAAAGAATCGTGGCAAAAAGAAGGAACATCAGGCTGAAGCCCACAACGTCATCGAGCACATTCAGGGGACCTACAAAGGAAGGGATAGCCAGGACTAAAGTGGTGTTCAAAATACAAGAGGCTACGAGGGTTCCCATGGCTAAGTCTGTATTTCCTTTTTTAACCGCTCGGTAGGCCAGTAACATTTCAGGAACAGAAACGGCCAAAGCAAGCACGCTGCTGGCCAGATAGCCGGGGTTCCAATTTTGGATTTCAGAAATTTCTATAAGTCCCCTCACGCTGAGGAAGGAACCGATGAGCAAAAAGATAAAAGAAAGGATGAGCAGGGGTAAAGATGTTCCGGGGCGTACAAAACTAAAGATTCTTTCAAATTTTTCCAAAAGGCCTTTTTTGTAATCTTGGCGTCTCGCGGCTGCAAAAACGAGAAAGGCGATGAAGAGGACCACGCCTTCCCAAAGATCAATGCGCCCGTCAAAACCGAGGAAGAGCAGTAAAATAGTGCTTCCCAAAAGCAAAGGAATTTGTTTCAGTACCGTCTCTTTTTGAAGGGTGAGAGTACCTGTAAGTAGGGCCAGTACACCGGTGATGAGGAGTAAGTTCACGAGGTTCGCTCCGGTCGCGTAGGTGGGGACCATGGAAGAGTAATCCAGGACAGTCGCAAAAATTGAAATACAAAGTTCAGGCAAGGCTACACCAAAAATGGTGATCACAACGCCGGTTAAAAAGGGCGAAAGCTTGGCGGTGCGAGCGCTTTCTTCCGCTTTTACGGTGAAAACTTGCGCGGCCGCCACCGTCATTGCGACGGCGAGGAGGAAGAGTAGAGACCAGAGGAGAGTAGACATGGTGTTTTAGTTATAGTACTTCTTCTTCAGGCTCTTTTTTTGATGAATCGTCATCGTCTTCTTCGAGTAGTGCGAGGTCTTCGGCATCCGCTTCCAAGGTTCCGGGACTTTCTATAATGGGTTCATCTTCCTCGGGTTCTACGTATTCCAACTCCGAATCGACTTTTTCGTCATCGGTCAATTGGAGGAGGTCTACATTGAGACCCAGTGACTGCAGCTCTTTCACTAAAACGTTGAAGGATTCCGGAGTGCGTGGTTTTCGAATGGATTCTCCTTTGATAATGGACTCGTAGGCCTTGGCGCGACCATAGGTGTCATCCGATTTGATGGTGAGCATTTCTTGCAAAACGTGTGCGGCTCCATAAGCTTCGAGCGCCCACACTTCCATTTCTCCGAAACGCTGTCCTCCATGTTGCGCCTTTCCGCCAAGAGGTTGTTGCGTAACCAAGGAGTAAGGTCCAACGCTGCGAGCATGAATCTTGTCTTCAACAAGGTGGGCCAGCTTCAACATATAACCAATTCCTACGGTGCTCTTGTGGTCGTAAGCTTGTCCGGTTTTCCCATCGAAGAGCTGAATTTTTCCATCTGCGGGAAGTTCGGCTTCGATGAGCATGTCTTTAATTTGTTCGTTGGTGACTCCGTTGAGGGTAGGAGTAGCAATATAAAGTCCAAGTTTTTGAGCGGCCCATCCGAGGTGAGTTTCCAAAATCTGACCAATATTCATACGGCTGGACACCCCGAGTGGGTTCAAAACAATGTCGATGGGTGTTCCATCGGGCATGTAAGGCATGTCTTCCTCCGGCACAATAATGGAAACCACTCCTTTGTTTCCGTGACGGCCGGCCATTTTGTCTCCCACTTGAATACGACGGGTTTGGGCAACAGACACACGAATTTGTTGAATCACTCCATTCTCGAGTTCATCGCCACTTTCACGAGAGAAAATTTGAACGCTGACCACTTTTCCTCCTTCTCCCCCGGGCAGGCGAAGCGACGTGTCTTTGACGTCGCGAGCCTTATCTCCAAAAATGGCGCGGAGTAGACGTTCTTCGGGAGTGAGCTCGGTTTCTCCTTTTGGTGTGATTTTTCCCACAAGAATGTCTCCTTCACGAACGGAAGCTCCCACGCGGACCACGCCGTTTTCATCCAGGTCTTTGAGGCGGGCTTCACCCACATTGGGGATATCACGCGTTACGATTTCAGGACCGAGCTTTGTATCGCGCACGTCCACTGTAAAATCTTCAATGTGCACGGAGCTGAACTTATCGTCCTTCACCAAGCGGTTGGAAATAATCACCGCGTCCTCGAAGTTGTAACCTTCCCAGGGGAGGTAAGCCACAAGAATGTTCTGCCCAAGAGCCAAGTCGCCGAATTCACTCGCGGCTCCATCGGCAAGGATGTCGCCTTTCTTGATTTTTTGTCCGGTCACACACACGGGGTGTTGATGGAAACAGGTTCCTTGGTTCGTGCGGCGGTAGACATCGAGATTGAAAGTGGCTTTGCGTCCGGAGTCGTAAATCACTTCAATGCGACTTCCATCCACATAGGAAACAGTACCGTCTTCTTTTGCCAATTCCACTTGATTTGTGTTTACGGCTGCCACTCCTTCCATTCCCGTTCCAATCACAGGAGTTGTCGGACGAAGGAGAGGAACCGCTTGACGTTGCATGTTCGATCCCATGGAAGCACGCGTGTTGTCGTCGTGTTCCAAGAAAGGAATGAGCGAGGTGCTCACCGAAATAATTTGCTGAGGAGAAATGTCCATGTGAGTCACTTCCGCTTCGGGCAAGCTCACCGGTTCGCCTTTCTTACGGGCGACAGGGTTGTCTTCAGCAAGTTCGCCGCTGTATTTTAGTGCGGTATTGGCTTGAGCGTAGATGATTTCATTTTCGTCTTCGGCATCGAAGTATTCAATCTTGGTTCCCAAGTAAGCCATCACCGGTACTTCCTTGAGGTCTTTCACTTTCATGAGGGACTTTGCTTCTTTTTCTGAGATTTCCGTTCCCTTACGAATGCCTTCGGTTCCCTCTGCGAGCGTGTGACCAATAGCGGCTTTTCCATCATTTTTCACCGAGTGCAGCACTTCGCGAAGGGGGGTTTCAATAAATCCATATTTGTTGATTTTGGCGTAACTGGCCAAATGCACCACGAGACCGATGTTTGGTCCTTCCGGTGTTTCAATGGGACAAATACGCCCATAGTGAGAAGGATGCACGTCACGTACATCGAAAGAGGCACGTTCACGAGAAAGTCCTCCCGGACCCATGGCCGAAAGACGACGCTTGTGCTCGAGCTCGGAAAGCGGATTGGTTTGATCCATGAACTGGGAAAGCTGGGAGCTCGCATAAAATTCACGGAGCGCGGCCGTAATTGGCCGTGAGTTCACAAGCTGCGTTGGTGTTACGGTGTCGAGGTCCATCACAGTCATACGATCTTTGGCGATGCGTTCCGTTCGCAGGAGTCCCACGCGGAATTTATTCTGCACAAGTTCGCCCACAGGACGAATGCGTCGGTTGGACAAGTGATCGATATCGTCCGGTGTTGCTTCGCGATTATTGAGTTTAATGAGGTGCTTCAAAATCAAAATGAAGTCGTCTTTTTGGAAGGTATGGTACTTGCGTTCATTCGGAACCTTGAGGTCGAAACGTCGGTTGATTTTGTAACGGGCCACGCTGCCCATGTCGTACTTCTTGTAATCGAAGAAGAGAGATTCAATGAGGGCTTTCGCATTTTCCGGTGTAGCTAAATCTCCCGGGCGGATTTTTTTATAGATGGCTTTGTAAGCCTCATCCATGGTTTTCGCAGGGTCCTTCTCCAGTGTCAGTAAAATGTAATCTTTCACAGGATCGTTGATGACGTCCTTGAAAAGATCGAGGATTTTTTTATCGGTGTCGAAGCCGAACACACGGAGCATCGAAGTGATGTAGATTTTGCGTTTGCGGTCAATTTTTACCGTGATCACACCTTTTTTGTCGGTTTCAATTTCGAGCCACGCTCCACGTTTTGGAATAATTTTTGCGTTGTGCATACCGGGCGCCGCGCTGTTTTTTGAGAAGAATACTCCGGGAGAACGCACAATTTGGGAAACCACCACACGTTCAATTCCATTCACAATGAAACTTCCGTCGCCGGTCATAAGGGGGATGGGTCCAAGGAACACATCCTGTTCTTTAATTTCTCCACTTTCCTTATTAATCAGCTGTACGTGGACCTTGAGAGGGGCTTCAAAAGATAAATTCTTTGAGCGGCACTGGTCGGGAGTGTATTTGCATTCGCCGAGGGCGTGGTCGAGGAAGTGAAGCTCGAGCTTTCTTCCGGAAAAGTCCGTGATTGGAGAAATTTCCTCAAGAAGTTCACGGATGCCTTCATTCAAAAACCATTCATAGGAGTCCGTTTGAATCTCAATGAGGTTGGGCAGATCTCCCTTCCAGCGTTGGTCAACAAAGTATTTGCGTTCCAAAGGTTTGCTGGAATGACGCACGAGGGCACTTGAAGAAGCCGTCTTGGCTTTTTTAGCGCTCTTTGCAGCTTTTTTAGACATAGGCCTGAGAAGGGTTTAGAGACTAAAGCAGAACAGCTGACCACTTAAGGCCGCCCTATTTAAAGCTGCACTTTGTGCAGTCCTGCTCTCTTCTCACAACGCAATCTGAAACGTGAGAGCCGTATCGCTGGGTATTTTAGTCGCCTTGTCTACTTTGTCAACATCATTTTTCTTATAGGGGAAGAACTGCCTGTTGGAGCTCTGACAACACCACGAATTGAAGTTTACTACAAATCAAAACCATTGTTATGTCCAATTTAATCTGATAAAATGACCGAGCTATGAAAACAAACACTCGACTTACTTTCCAATTTTTCTGGAGCTACATCAAAAAACACTGGCCTTTGGCCTCGCTTGCCTTTGTGGCAATGACTTTTGGGACGATGTTCGACATGTATTTTTTCTATCTTTTTAAAGATTTTGTGAATGCCATTACGGCAGGGGAAAGTGAAAGCGTACTACTTATGA
>CAYHTG010000026.1:6647-14492 GCA_964359495.1 uncultured Candidatus Peribacteria bacterium | reverse complement strand
AACAAAAGGATTGGATGTTTCCAAAGAAAGAGGAGTGGGTGGAGATGCTGAATGAGTACATAGAACGCTACAAAGATCGCGAGATTATATTGGTGGGTCACAGTTTGGCTTGTGCGACAATTGCCCATTGGACAAAAAGCTTCCCAACCAGCAGTGCAAAAATAAAGGGTGCCTTGCTGGTTGCCCCCGGTGACGCGGACGCCCCCAACTTTCCTCAAGAAATGCAGGGTTTTTCTCCTGTTCCCATCGAACCTTTACCTTTTAAAAGCATCTTGGTCAGTAGTGATAACGATGAATGGGTGAGCTTCGATCGGGCGAAACTTTTCGCTCAGTCTTGGGGATCGGAGCACATCGTGCTTCCTTCAGCCGGTCACATCAATGCAGCTTCAGGCTTTGGAGAGTGGCCAGAGGGCGAGGCACTTTTAGACAAGCTATTGACAAACTAGCAATTATATTGTAGAATCTGCTCACTTAATCATTTTCCCTTATGGATAAGCTAACTTTCGGCCTCGGTCTATCCCTTTTAGGTGGCTGTACGATGGATAACACCATTGTGCCTAAAAACCTGGATAATGGCTCACAAGATACAGGAGAGGCTCCTTTTGATGACCAAGATACTGCTCAGGAGTTTGACACCGGTGAACCCGAAGAAACAGGGTCTTCTACAGCAATTGAAGAAGACGAAGATCCGGAAACCCCCACTCAGGAGATTACTTATGAAATCGATAAAGTTTTCTCAGCTTGCTCTTCCATCTTAAACAATGACCAAGGTCACTGTATTTTGGTCGCTGAAACAGGTTTGCCTGGGGAAAATTGCGAAGAAAGTGTAGAAGAAGTCGGAGATGAAGTTCTTGGCGATTGGTATGAAGGAGTGAGTGATTACTTTGGTTATGAGGTAAACGAAGCTAATGTCTCCGCTCAAGATTGGACTGTTTTTTCCTGGAATGATGGAAATCCCACCGAAGACGGTTATGCGGCTACAATTGTGATTGCTCCGGGACATCACAGCATCTTTTTCCCTGAGGGATGGACAACTCCCTTCGACCCTGTTGAACTTCCTGTCCTCAGATGTTCCAATTTCCCCGGAAGTGGGGACACCTATTCCGGTTACACGGGACCGGATGGAGAGGAAAGTGCAGAAGCCAACTTTAGTTTTGATGAAGATTGGTATGATACGAATGAAGACCTTGTTAACGTAAATGGTTCATCCTGGCATACGGGAACAGGAGAAACTTGGTCCACAAGCAGTGAATCGGCGGCAGGACGAATTACATCCGGAATCTACGAAGTTTCCATGGATGTTGCTAACAACCCCGTCGGAGTTGTCGGCTACGGTTATGCTCACTTTTAGACAGGACAATACCAAGAAAAATCAACTCAGTTCCTAAATCAGCTTAAACACCTTCGCCACTTTTTTTAGCCCTTTCGCCAGAGCTTCCACATCTTCCTTAGTATTGTAGATTCCAAAACTCACGCGCACGGTGGAAATGAGACAAAGGGCCTTCATGAGGGGCATGGTGCAGTGATGGCCGGCGCGCACACAAATACCCATTTCTCCAAGGAGAGCTGCCACGTCGTGGGGATGAACACCGTCCACAGTGAAAGAAATACAGGCTCGATGTTGATCGAAACTTTTGGGACCATAGGATCTCACAAAAGGCAGTTCGTTGAGCTTTTTAAGCATGTATTCTTGCATTTCACGGTCGTGGCGCATCAGGGCATTTTTGCCGAGTTTCATCAAAAATTCCATGGCCGGACCCATGCCGATGATTTGAGCAATGTTGGGTGTTCCGGCTTCAAACTTCCAAGGGAGATCATTCCAAGTCGAAAATTTTTCCTGCACTTCGCGGATCATGTCACCCCCACCGAGCCAAGGGTCCATTTCCTTAAGAATTTCTTGTTTCGCATACAACACACCGGCTCCGGTTGGACCATAAATTTTGTGACTTGAAAAAGCCAAAAAGTCCACATCCAGTTTTTGGACATCAATGGGGAAATGAGCGGCCAATTGAGCGGCATCCACACACACTTTTGCTCCCACTTTGCGAGAGTATCGAAGCACCACGGACAAATCAATCACGGTGCCCAAGGTATTGGAAAGGCCCGTAATGCTCACGATTTTTGTTTTTTTGCTGATGAGTTTTTCCAAGGCTTTGTAATCGAGATTTCCGGTCGAAAGAATCGGACAAAATCGAAGCTTTACTCCTCGCTCCTTTGCCACCATTTGCCAAGGCACCAAATTCGAATGATGCTCCAACACACTCAAAACAATTTCATCGCCTTTCTTCAAGAATTTTCGTCCCCACCCTTGAGCTACAATGTTCAAACTTTCCGTCGCTCCTCGCGTAAAAATTATTTCCTTAGCGCTGGCTGCATTTAAAAACTTTCTAGCGGTTTCACGCACGGCTTCATATTTTTCGGTGGCTTCCTCCGCGAGAGGGTAGAGTCCACGATGGACATTCGCATTAAAATCCAAATAGTAAGCTTCCTCCGCTTTAAGAGAAACACCGAGTCGCTGCGAAGTGGAAGCACTGTCGAGGTAAACCACTGTGGGGTGTTTTTTGAAAAATGGAAATTGGGATTTTAGAGACATAGCAAAATATCTTTAAAAATTCGTTCCGAGAATGCGAGGTTAGGACATTTTTGCAGGGCATCCCAAAAAAATCCTTCCACCATAAGCTCTAGCGCTTCGCGCTGGGGAAGTCCACGGCTTTGTAAATAAAAAAGCTTCTCATCATCGATTCGTTCCAAGGTCGCGCTATGCGAAGCTTGCACTTCATCGTGATGCACCTCCAAAGCCGGAACCGCCTCAATTTTTGAACCACTGCTGAGCAGCAAGTTGTGTTCCTCCAAACTTCCATCCGCTCCACTGCAGCCGGGCTGCATGGTGATGTTCCCAAAAAAGTGGCTGGTGGCACTGTCCTTCACGGCCCCTCGGGAAATCATTTTTGAACGAGTATTCTTGCCTTTGTGGACATGATTCACTTGAAAACTTTGTTTTTCCGAATCCTGCCCGAAGAAAAGCGTTTGAGAAAACACCCGACTTTCATTTCCCTCCAAATTCACCGTCACCCGGTCTTCGCTCGTTCCCAGCACGTGATGAAAATAATCGAGCTGCGCACCTTCCTCCAAGTGAAAGGTTTTTGTGTCCTTTCGTTCATTTGAACGAGCATAAGTCATCCAATTCACATGGGCTCCGGGCTTTAAAGTCATTGAAATTTCCCGTTCCTTGAAATCAGCCTCATCTTCTTGAATCCACACTTCAGCACCTTCTTCCACTGTGAGACCAATTTTTCTCTCAGGTGGCAAAGCGAGAACATCCAAGTTTTTAAGAAGTATCTTCATCAAGCGGGTTTTTTTGTATGCCGTTCCATTTCCATTTCAATCAGACGATTCATTTCCACCGCATATTCCAGGGGCAGTTCCTTCACGATGGGATTAATAAAACCATTCACAATCATGGCGAGCGCCTCATTTTCATTAAGTCCTCGACTTTGCAAATAAAACAATTGCTCTTCGCTGATTTTTCCAACGCTGGCCTCATGCCCCACGGAAACATCATCCTCATTGATTCGCATGGTGGGGTAGGTGTCGCTTTTGGATTTTTCATCAAGGATCAAACTATCGCAACGAATTTGCGATTTGGTTCCGGTCGCCCCTTTATTCACTTGCAAAAGTCCACGGTACACGTTGCGTCCACCGCCTTTGGAGATATTTTTTGAGAGCACCGTCGAACTCGTATCGGGAGCAAGATGAATGACCTTCGCACCGGTGTCTTGGATTTGACCCGCATTCGCAAAAGCCACACCAAGATGATCCGCATGCGACCCGCGGCCTTTCAAAATGGAGCAAGGATAAAGCATAGTTCGTCCGCTGCCCAAATTTCCGCCCACCCATTCCATGGTGGCGTCTTCGTCCACAATCGCTCGCTTCGTATTCAAATTATAAGTGTCCTGAGACCAGTTCTCCACACTCGAATAACGGAACTTCGCATCTCGTTTTACAAAAATCTCTACACAACCCGCATGGAGCGAAGTGCTACCGTATTTAGGGGCGGAGCAACCTTCAATATAGTGCGCTTCAGCGCCTTCCTCCACAATAATGAGCGTGTGCTCAAACTGTCCCATGCTTTTGGCGTTCATGCGGAAATAAGCTTGAAGGGGCGCCGTCACCTTCACTCCTTTGGGGATGTATAAAAATGTTCCTCCCGACCACACCGCGCCATGGAGGGCCGCAAATTTATGATCGTGCGAAGGCACCAATTTCATAAAATATTGTTTCACTAAATCCGGATATTTTTGCAGAGCCACGTCCATGTCCTCAAAAATCACACCTTTGTTTTCCCATTCTTCTTTGAGTTTATGGTAAGCATTCACCGAGTCGTACTGTGCGCCCGTTCCCGCCAAAACCTTCTGCTCCGCCTCCGGGATTCCCAGCCTTTCAAAAGTGCGTTTAATGTCTTCGGGCACATCCTTCCAGTCGGTGGCATAGCCGGTCATTTCCGAGGGAGCTGCGTAGTAAATGATGTCCTCAAAATCGATCTTCGAAAGGTCCACACCAAAAGTAGGTAAACGAAGCTCCTTCCATTTTTCCAGAGCCTTCAAGCGATGTTCCAGCATCCACGCCGGCTCTTTTTTGTCTTTTGAAATACGTCGGATCAAAGCCACGGAAAGTCCTTTTTTGGCACGCTTGGCATAGTCTTGTTGATTGTGAGAATCAAAGACATCACGATCCAAATCCGAAAGGTAAGCAAGGGCACCACTCATTTGAGGATTTTTAAAGGACTTTTTTCTGCGAGTTTTCCTCTCACATAATCGTAACCGTGTTTTTCGAGCTTCTCCGCTAGCTCCATCCCCCCTGAAAGCACAATTTTGCCCTCCATCATGATGTGAATGTGGTCCGGTTTCAAATATCTCAGCATGCGCTCATAGTGCGTGATCATCAGTATACTCTGCTCGGGTTTTTTCACACGACCAATCGCCTCACAAATCGTTCGAAGTGCGTCGATGTCCAGTCCCGAATCCGTCTCATCCAAAATCGCCAAGGAAGGTTCCAAAATCGCCATTTGTAAGATTTCCGCCTTTTTCTTTTCACCGCCGGAAAACCCTTCATTCATTGCCCGATTAGCAAAAGCCCGAGCTAAACCAACCAAATCCATTTTTTCATTCAGCATTTTTTTGAAGGTATACAAAGGTAGAGCTTGAAATTTTTTACTTCGCGCTTTCCCCAAAGCGTTATAAGCCGCTCGCAAAAACGAAACCAAATTTACCCCCGGAATTTCCTTGGGATATTGAAAAGCCAAAAAAAGCCCTTCCGCCGCGCGCTCCGCGGGATTCATCTTCAAAAGATCCTTTCCTTTAAATTTTACTTTCCCTTCTGTGACTTTATATTTCGGATGCCCCATCAGCGTGGCCGCCAAAGTGCTTTTCCCACTCCCGTTCGGTCCCATAATGGCATGCACCTCTCCCGCCTTAATCGAAAGCGAAAGCCCATGCACAATCTCTTTATCGGGTGCACGAACGAACAATTTTTGAATGTCGAGTAACATTGCTGGGATAAACGGGCCATTAAGATACCTTTTAAGTAAAAAGGAAGCAAATTCTTCAGGTCTAAAGCAAGATTTATATAATAAGTTTGACGTTTGTAAACATATTGGGTTAAAATCTCTCGGTATTTATTCTTTCTTTTTACCTTTATGCCTCTTGAGCCTACATCAGAGTTGGATCCCCACTTTAAAGGTCACGTTGTCGGTTTACGTAGAGCTTACGCATCTCCGGAGGAAGTAGCTGCTTATTGGGCTACTTGGGCAGAAAGAAATGAGGTTAGAAGACTCGTCACAAAAACAGGACTTGAACTTTGGCCGGAAAGAGATCCTAGAGTTGATCAAGCAAATCGATAAGATTATACTGACTCTACAATTGGGCCAGTAGCTCAGTGGTTAGAGCAGAAGACTCATAATCTTTTGGTCGATGGTTCAATCCCATCCTGGCCCACCATACCCCACTAAGCGGGGCTAAAAAAAAATTCAAGAAAATGACAAACGAAAAATTAATCCAAAAAGCAGCTTCTGTAATTAAAACATTGAAAACTAAAAATGGCTTATTTGGAGACGTCGGATCTGCATTAATTTCTGATAACAATAAAGTTCATGTGGGGGTATGTGCTGATATTGGTGATTCAGGATTTTGTGCGGAAAAAAATGCGATTGCGTCTATGATTACTACAGGTGAATACAAGTTCAAAAGAATTGTAGCTGTATGGAAAGATGAAGATGGTGACGTTTTCGTCATCCCACCATGTGGAAACTGTCGTGAGCTAATGCGTCAAATCAATCCAGAGAATTTAGAGTCTGAAATCGTATTAGACAAAGATAAAGCAGTAAAACTGAAGAAATTACTCCCGTATCACGACTGGTGGCAGAAACAGAACTAGTATTCAGGCGGAAATAGATTCACACTTGTAGTCACATCGCCGTCAAAAAAATCCTTGTCATTTAGCTAGGACAACAGCTTTTTCTTGCAAATGCTTTAAGCACATGCGAGCATGATCACATGAAAAAAACACCAAAAAATGCAGTGGTCGTCTATCAATCTAAAGGAGGTGGAATTGACTTAAAAGGAGACTTTAAAAAAGAAACCATATGGGCAACTCAAGCTCAAATCGCTGAAATTTTTAACTTAGATCGTTCTGTCGTCACTAAGCACGTCAGGAATATTTTGAAAGACAATGAGTTGGATGAAGCTTCAGTATGTGCAAATTTTGCACATACTGCTGAAGATGGGAAAACCTATCAAGTTCAATTCTATAATCTAGATGTCATTTTAGCCGTGGGTTACCGCGCCAACTCAAAACAAGCCATAGCCTTCCGAAAATGGGCCACCAAAACTCTTCGTGAACACATCACCAAAGGCTACACCATCAACAAAAAGCGCATTTCTCAAAACCTCGATCAATTCTTAAAAGCAGTTAATGAAGTAAAAATCTTGCTTCCAACAGATCAATCTGTGGATATGAGAAGCGTCTTAAGTTTGGTCACTACTTTCGCCAAGACCTGGTTGTCGCTTGAGGCTTACGATTCAGCGAAACTACCGAAGTCGGGTTTTTCCAAAGAAGAAGTCTTATTCACTGCGGAAGAACTCACGGAGGCGATTCATATTCTTCGAAAAGACCTCTTGTCAAAAAAAGATGCAACAGAACTCTTCGCCAATGAGCGATCTCATCACGGTCTTCATGGCATCGTAGGAAATATACTCCAATCCTTTGGTGGGGAAGACCTTTATCCAACCGTGGAAGAAAAAGCCGCTCATCTACTTTATTTCATGGTGAAAGATCATCCGTTCACAGATGGTAATAAACGTTCGGGAGCTTTTGCTTTCATCTGGTATCTGCAAAAATCAGGTCTTCTCAATCCGCTCCATATTACCCCAGAGACACTCACGGCTCTGACACTTTTGATTGCCGAAAGCCCTGCAAATGAAAAGGATCGAATGGTTGGCTTGGTTTTGTTACTGCTCAGGAAGTAAGCTTTAGAGCCTCACTAAACCTCCTCAACATCCTCCCCGGCATCCTCCGTTTCCTGACTTTCCTCAAAAAACCGTAGAATAGCCACACGCTCTTTGCACGCTCCTGAAACCACTGCCAAGAGATCCAGCAGGGCAGGCCTTTGCCTCAGCCAAAAGGTAAATCTATGTTCCTTTGCTATGATCTTGCCGCAGGTCAAAAGTTTCGCTAATCTACAACTCACTGAACAAGCGGACACGAAGTGTCTGCTAAGCAGTAACGTGGCGAAGCCACATCCATGGTGAGCGTTAAAAAATATGGGCCCTTAGCTCAGTTGGCTAGAGC
>CAYHTG010000026.1:0-6637 GCA_964359495.1 uncultured Candidatus Peribacteria bacterium | reverse complement strand
TGGTCGTCGGTTCGAACCCGATAGGGTCCACCACACTGCACGAAGTGCAGCTTAAAAAAGCCGTCGCGAAGCGACTCGATTTGACCTGATGGAGATCTTCTGTTAGATTGCCCCCTATGCTTCAGGACTGGGTCAATAAATTGAGTATTCTCATCATTGTGAGCATCGCCTTCGTGGATGGGATTTTAGTGGCCAATGAATGGAAGGAAACTAGCCCTAATTCCACAGCTTCCGAGGCCCATATTCTCGAGAACATACTTGAGCAAAAAAATAGTTCAAGCCTGGCCGAAGAAACTCAATTTGAATCCCCTCCCTTCACCAGCCAGGCCCCTTACGGCATCTGGGAGAGCCCCTGGGCCTATTTTGCAGAAGAAGCGTGCAGCCTCATGGCGTCCGCTTGGGCAAAGGAAGAAACGCTAGGAGACTCCTCCGCTTCACTCTTGGCCCTCCGTGATTGGGAGGTGAGCGAACTCGGTACTTTTAAAGATACCGACCTGGACCAAACCCTTCGTATCCTTAAAGAGTATTTCTACCTGCAAGCAGAGCTTTCCTACGATGTCACCCAAGCCGCCTTACTCCAAGCCCTCGATGAAGGGAAAACTCTCCTCGTTCCTGTGAACGGTCAAATCCTCGCCAACCCTCATTATGGAGAGCCTGGCCCAGAGCATCATATGATTCTTATTTATGCTTACGAAGGCGAAAACTTCCTCACGAACGACCCTGGAACCACTCGTGGAGCAAGCACGTCTTATCCTATACAAAAGATCCTAGAAAGCATCCAGGATTTAAATGGGGAACATCGAATGATAATTGTTTCTCGCTAGGACTTCTTCGCAGCAACTTTCTTAGCCAGCATCGATTTTCGGCGATCTGCGGTTCTACTTTCAAGAATTTTCTTCTTTGCCGCGGTATCAATAATCTTATAAGCGGCTGTCAAAGCTTTTTCAGATTCGGCCTTATTCCCACTTTTCACGCTATCTTCCAGGGCACGAATCGCCTTTTTTAAGGCTGTTCGAGTGAGGTAATTTCGATCTCGATGAGTAATAGCTTGGCGCGCTTTCTTCTTGGCGGATTTGATTATTGGCATAGTCTTTTAAAAATTTACCCGTAGAATATAGGGAGTAAACCTGATCTTGTCAAAGGAAAATGAAACCTCTTCTGATCTTAGCTTCCCAGAGTCCGCGTCGCATTGAATTGCTTCAGTCCCTTCGAATCCCTTTTGAGGTGGATCAGGCAAAAGAATTTCAGGAAGTTCCTCACATAGGTAAACTACCTGAAGAACTCGTTCTACATAATGCGCTTGGGAAAGCGGAGGAAGTGGCCGGCCGTCACCCGGGAACCTTGGTTTTGGGCGTGGACACCATTGGAGTTTTTGAAGGGAAAATTTTAGAAAAACCCAAGGACGAAGAGGACGCCTTCCAAATGCTCTCTCTCCTGCAAGGGCAAACTCACGAGGTCCTTACCGGCCTTTGTCTCCTGGGACCAAATAAAAAAATCACACACGTCGAGTCCACTCGCGTCACCTTTCTTCCGCTCACCGACGAAGAGATCCGAGCCTACATTCAAACGGGCGAACCCATGGATAAAGCCGCTTCCTATGCCGTTCAAGGCCGGGGCTCGCTTTTTGTCAAAAAAATTGAGGGAGATTACTTCAACGTGGTGGGTTTGCCGCTCTATCGGCTGAACCTTATGCTCCGGGAGTTTGACATCCACCTTCTGGGAGAAGTAAAGTAAGCCTACATTAACCCAACGCCATGGGACACAAAGCAGGAAAAATTGCACTGGGACTCGGCCTGATTACAGGGGCTCTTGCCGGACTTTTATTTGCGCCCGATGAAGGGAAAAACATTCGCAAAAAAATTGCCAAGGGTGACACCAAGGCTCTTCTAAATGATTTGATGGGAATGGGGGAGGAGATGAAAGACATGGCTGTGGATTTTGTTAAGAGTCCGGGGGTACAGGAACTCTTTGAAACCACAAAAGACAAAGTGGCGGACGTGGCCAACATAAAGCGGGCTGAGCTCGACTCCATGCTTCGAAAAGCCAATCGTAAAGCCGACCAATTCAAAAAAACCGTTTCCAAATATGTTCGTGAGCAAAAAGCCGCTTTAGATGAAAAAGTAGGAAGGCCGAAAGCGAAGCGACAGGCCAATCTAAAAAATGTTCTTAAGAAAAAAACTTCCGCTAAAAAGGCAAAAGCCAAGAAATCTGCTCCTAAGAAAAAGAGCAAATAGGCTTTTTACTTGGTCAATTGCAGCTGAATTTCTGTAGACAATCTAAATACTTTTGCTGTAAAATACTTGTGACAGTCCGAGGTAGGTCGCCAACGACTAGGCCCGTACTGAACAAATTCATAGTAAATGACCGACCTTGATGAAATCCTGAAATTTTCCTTAAACTTTCCTGAAATAAACCTGAAATGTTTATGACAAAAACCTGAAATCTTCTAGATAAGGATGCTTTCTTCAATGCACTGAAAGCGGAATATTCTGCCAGCAAGTCAAATTGTCTTACAGATCTTCTACAAGAATTGTTACATTTTGAAGTTAAACGGTCCTTTAAGCTCTAAGTCTGTTCATATGCTCCACCCGTTTTTGAATGAGCTCTGCTGTTCCAATATCTTGCCTATAAAAAACCGGCCCTTTCACTACTGCGGCGCCAGCCGCAGCCAGAGCCTCCGCCTCAGCTAAAGTAGCGCCAATGCCAACAAAAGCCAAAGCGCGTGAGCTGGACAAATAAAGCCCGTCTTCTTTTTGATTCACAGACGCGTAGTAAACTTTCACACCCTCCGGTATCGCCCCCACTTCAATCCTTTCTCCCTTTCGTGGATTCACGGGGTAGCCTTCCGGAACAAGGTATTTCACCACGGTCGCTTTCTTTTCAAATTCCACCGCTAAATCACCCAGGCCACCGTTCAAAATCGCTTCACAAACCGCCACAAAATCGGTCTTCAAAAGGGGCAAAACATTCATCGCTTCGGGGTCGCCGAAACGCGCGTTGTATTCAATCAAACGAACCCCATCCTTCACGGCCATAAATCCCCCGTACATAATTCCTTTATAGTATTTGCCGGTTTCTTCATAAAGTGCCTTAGCGACCGCCACTGTAATTGCGTGAGCCGCTTCCAAATCGGAAGGCCGTAAAAAGGGAAGGGAGTGATTCGCGTCGCTATAAGTTCCCATCCCACCGGTATTGGGACCGATGTCACCTTCGTAGGCACGCTTGTGATCCTGTACCGCAGGCATATCCACCACATGAACTCCATCCACAAAACTCATAAATGAAAATTCCTCCCCAATGAATTTTTCTTCTATCACCACGCGACCAAAACGCTTGATTCCTTCCTCGGCAAAAGCGATGCCTTCCTCAATTGTTTTCAAATGCTCACCGGATACTTGCACGCCCTTCCCACCCATAAGACCGTCCGCTTTCACAACGTAGTCGCCGAGTTCCCGCATCCATTCGCCCAGACCCTCCGTCGAAGTAAAAACCTTAAACAGGGGATTGCCGGGAATGCCATATTTTTTGAGCAAATCGCGCGTAAATGATTTTGAACTTTCGAGTTGAGCAAGAGTCTCCAAGGGCCCCACGCTTTGAATACCCTCCAGTAAAAGTGCGTCTGCGGCACCTGCTCCCAAAGGATCGTCCGGCCCGATGAAGGCAAAGTCGGGATGAAAGTCACGCGCATACGCGCGAAGTGCATCAAAATCCAATAAAGAATTCGCGACAAAATAGGATGAAGCCAAGGCTTGAATCCCGGGATTATTCGCATTTGCAAAAACGCCCAACTCGCAGCCGGAAGGACTTCGCTTCAGCGTTTCGGCAATCACATGTTCACGAGCTCCGTTGCCGATCAAAAGCACACGTTTCATAAGAGGGGGATTTGCTTTTCCACTGCAGCGATAGCTGCAGACTGAGCCAGTCCTCGGCTTTCTTCCGCTGCGCGCAAAACTTCTTCCGTAACATCGGCCGTCACATATTTGCCATCAAAACAGGCCATGCAAAATCGTTTAATTTTTGGATTTCCTTCCCGCACGGCTTCCGCCAAATCGTCCAGCTCTTGATAAAACAAGGCATCGGCACCAATCTTTCGAGCCGTCTCTTCCACGGTGAGAGTATTGGCCACGAATTCTTGGCGACTGGGCATGTCGATTCCGTACACACAAGGATGACGAAGAGGCGCGGCACACGAAGCAAAATAGACTTTTTTAGCTCCCATTTCTCGCACCATTTGCACAATTTTTCGAGAGGTGTTCCCGCGCACAATGGAATCATCCACAAGCAGCACATTTTTCCCTTCAATCTCCAAGCGAATGGGATTGAGTTTGCGACGGATTGAACTGTTTCTTTTCACTTGTCCGGGCATAATAAAGGTCCTTCCCACGTAACGATTTTTCACCAGACCCTCGCGATATTTCACGCCAAGCTCATAAGCTAGAGGTACGGCCGAGTGCCTGGACGTGGAAGGCACCGGAATGACCACATCTATATCTAACTTAGCCGCTTTGATTTTTTTTGCGAGTTTTTCTCCCATGCGGAGGCGAGCCTTGTACACGGAAATTTCATCAATCATGGAGTCGGGTCGAGCAAAGTAAACGTACTCAAAAATGCAAGGATTCAATGCCGTTTTTCCCGCGCAAATTTTGCTGTGCACTTTCCCCTGCATATCCACAAAGATCACTTCACCTGGCTTCACATCACGAATCACCTCATAGCCCAAAACGTCCAAAGCCACGCTCTCAGACGAAAAAATCGTGTCTGTGTAGAGGTCATCTTCGCGTTTGCCCATAATGAGCGGCCGAATCGCATGAGGGTCGCGAAAAGCCACGAGCCCATGTCCCGCAATGAGCGCAATCACCGCGTAAGCTCCTTTCACACGCTTGTAAACTTGCTCCATGGCTTTGAAAATCCCATCGGGTTCCAGTTTGGAAACACCAAGCGCTCCAATCTCATAAGCCATCACATTCAAAAGCACCTCAGAGTCGGACTGGGTGTTAAGGTGTCGCCTATTTTTAGTTATCACTTCCTCTCGCAGTGACTTCGTATTGGTCAAATTTCCATTGTGGATGAGTGCAATTCCAAAAGGCGCGTTCACATAAAAAGGCTGAGCCTCGGCGCTGTCATAAGTGCCGGCAGTGGGATAGCGAACATGAGCCATTCCCGTTGTGCCTTGCAGGCGAATCATTTCCTCAGACTTAAAAACTTCGGTCACAAGTCCGTCTCCCTTTTTCATGTGAAGCTGGCCGTCAAAGGTTACCATTCCGGCAGCGTCTTGCCCGCGATGTTGGAGCATCATGAGTCCGTCATAGAGCTCTTGAGCAACGGGGTGATTGGAATGGATGCCAAGGATTCCACACATAAGTATTTACAAGTTATGCTGTTTTTTCGCGGCTGTCACGGTGTTCTCTAGGAGACAAGCAACCGTCATCGGGCCAACGCCACCCGGTACCGGAGTGATGGCTGAAACCTTGCTTTGCAGTCCCTCAAAATCAGCATCTCCCACAAGTTTTCCATTTTCTAAACGATTGATGCCAACGTCCACCACAATGGCACCTTCTTTCACCATGTCGGGCTTCAAAAAACCCGGCTTCCCAACGGCCACCACGATCAAATCCGCATCCCCCGAATATTTGAGTAAATTTTTTGTTCGACTGTGGCAGGTGGTCACGGTTGCGCCCCTGTTCATGAGCATCACAGCCATGGGTTTTCCAACAATATTACTCTTGCCAATCACCACGGCGTCCATACCCGAAACGTCGATTTTATAATACTCCAAAATTTTAATGATTCCCTTTGGAGTGCAAGGAGCCATATTTTCAAAATCTTTACTCAGAAACATCTTTCCAACGTTGTAGGCGTGAAATCCGTCGACGTCTTTATAAGGATTGATGGCCTTAATCACCAAAGGCTCCGAAATGTGTTTGGGAAGGGGGAGTTGCACAATCATTCCCGTCACCGCCGCGTCTTTATTGAGTCCCTCAATTTTCGCTAAAAGCTCTTGCTCAGTGACCGATTCGGGGAGCAAAACAAGTTCACTCAAAATCCCAACCTGCCCGCAGGCCTCTTGTTTTTTCTTCACATAAACTTTGCTGGCCGGATTTTCGCCCACCACAATAACCACCAACTTTGGCGAAAACCCCTTACTCTTCAGCACATCCACCTCTTTTTTCACCTCCGTGAGAAGAGAGTCAGAAACGATGCGTCCGTCGAGCAAAGTCGGCATGAACGTGAATAGAAAGAGACACCATTCTAAGCGTTTACTCCCGGATGTGCAAGCGAACCGTCTCCCAAACCAGCACTTCCGTTTCGTCTTTGCCGGGCTGTACGGGAATTTTCACCCATCCATATTTTTCTCCGAGCTCCAAATGAACCTGGCGCGCGCGTTTCATAAACTCCTCGTTGGTTTCATGGATGTGCCCTTCTTCGGTCGCTTTAATAAACCGCTCTCCGTCGAGCAAAATCGCCAAATCCTCCTTCACTAGAGGCGCGTTCAGCGACTCGAGCCATTCCCGATCCGCCCCTTTCACAACTCCCCAAGCAATTCCTGTACCCGTGTAATCCTCGGCCACCACGATTTTCCCGTCGGCCAGCCACTCGCGCAGAGTAGGCTCAAACTGAAACCGGTTGAGCGCAAACC
>CAYHTG010000025.1:0-16078 GCA_964359495.1 uncultured Candidatus Peribacteria bacterium | reverse complement strand
GTCCCGGAGGAATAAGCGCTGATGACGGTATCAGCATAAGAATTGGACTCATCGAGTCCCGAATAGCTGGCCAAAGCAAGAGCGCTCAGAGGCATGAGGTTAGCCAAGAGAATGGCAGAACTCATTAAGGATATAAATCGGTTCATAAAACGGGTTAGAAATTAGTGAGTAAGGGGCTGATTATATTACAGTCGTTGGAAAAGTCAAGGGCTATTTTTTGGCTTCACTCAGCGCAGCTGAGTTTATGAAAGCGTCGTGAAGCGACTCCAACAGTTAAAACGTTCTGATCCTTATTTTATTACACTAATTTCGCAAATTCCGATTCAGCAGGGCAAGCAAGAAGCCGAGTAGGGACATGAGAACGATGGCGCTGCCGCTGGGTACATTAAAGAAGTAGGAAAGGAAGAGGCCGGAGAGGGCGGCTCCCTGGGCGAAGGCAATAGATAGGAGCAAAGTGGACCTAAAACTTTTGCTGAGCTGCATAGCGGAAAGAACGGGAACCACAATGAGGGCACCAATGAGAAGACCTCCTACAATCTTGAGAGAGAGGGAAACGGTGAGTGCGGCTAAAACAGCCAAGCCCACCTTTACACTGGTCACTTGAACCCCCGAGGCTTCGGCCAGTTCTTCGTTTAAAGCCACGGTTACGAGTGGCCACCAAAAGGTGAGCACGGTGAGTACTATAATAAGAGTGGTGATGGCGAGCAGCCATAAATCGGAAGTGCTGACGGTGGCGATGCTCCCAAAAAGATAGCTCTCGAAAGATACGGGTGTTGTTGAAAAGCTCATCAAAAAAACGGCCACGGCTAAACCTCCGGAGAGAAAGAGGGCGTGCACCGCTTCCGTGCTTAGGTTTCCTTTAGTAATGATTTTTTCAATACCGTTGGCGGCGAGTATACTAACGAGAAGGGCTCCCAAGAGAGGAGAGAAGCCGGTGAGGAAACCAAGTCCCACGCCGGCCAGAGCCGTGTGGGAAAGTGTATCGGTGAGAAGGCTGGAACGACGAGCAACCAGAAATATTCCCAAAGTGGGCGCGGCAAGCGCGACTAGAAAGCCCGCCAAGAGCGCTCGTACCATGAACCCATAGTTCAAAAAATCAAACATGATGTTTTTGGTGATGAATGGGTTTAAAGTTCTCGCCAAAGGTTTCCACCCACTGCTGCGGAACAACATCCTCGGGATGGCAACTGGCATGTAATTTTCGATTCAAGCACAGGACTCTCGACGCTTCCATGGCTACCATTTCCAGATCATGTGTGGCCATAATCACGGTGAGTTTCTTCTTTTTATTGAGCTTTGAAAGGATTTCATAAAAGTGTGTTTGAGAGGGAAGGTCCACGGCACTCAAAGGTTCATCCAGAAGTAAAACATCGGGATCACTCGCCATGGCACGTGCAATGGCAATGCGTTGACGTTGACCGCCGGAAAGATCTCCAAAGAGCCTGTCCTTCAGACTTTGAGCGGAAACCATTTTAAGTGCTTCGTCTATGGCCTCGCGATCTTCTTTATTTAAGAAACCAAAAATTTTCTGTCCCACACGGCCTGTGGCCACCACTTCTTCCACGCTCATTGGGAAAAAGAATAAATTATTTGAAAAGTATTGCGGCACATAGCCCACGCGTTTTTTTGCGGCAATTTTATTGGCACGTTTCCCATTCACAAAAACTTCGCCTTGTGAGAGAGGAATGAGCCCCAGCATAGCCCTCAGCAGAGTGCTTTTTCCTCCGCCATTGGGTCCCACAATTCCAACATATTCGCCCACCTCAATTTCAAAGGTCACGTTTTCCAGGACCTTGTGTTTCCCCAAAGTGACGCTGACATTCTGTGCGGAAATAATAGGGTTTATGGGCACTGTAATCCGGTTTTAAGATTAGCAAGGTTGCTGCGCATGATGGAGAAGTAGGTTTCATTGTTGATTTGCTCAGCCTCAGTTAATCCTTCTATAGGATTAAGCACCAGCGAAGTGAGGCCGGCCTCTTCGGCCAGGACATTGGCCACTTCCGGATTCTCTAAAGTTTCCATAAAGATGGCCGTGAGTCCGTTTTCTTTGGCGTAGTCCGCCAGTTCTTTGAGTTCTTCCAAAGAGGGTTCATCAAAATGTGCGGCATTCAAAATGGGAAGGACTTCGAGTCCGTATCGTCGTGAGAAATAGGAGAAGGCATCATGTGTGACGATTATTTTTCGATTGCTGCAGGTCGCAAGGCCTATGGTGATTTCTTCGTGCAGAGCGGCCAAGTCATTCTTCAGGATTTCCGCTTGGGTTTGAAACTCTAAAGCATGGGCGGGGTCCATTTCACTGAGTTTCTCTGCTAAGATGGAGATTAAGTTCTGAGCTAAAACGGGATCGAGCCAGACGTGCGGGTCTAAAAGATTTTCTTCGTTCAGTGTGAATTCCAGCTCCCGCGAAAACACAAGGATTCGTCCGCTTTCTTCCACCAACTGTCCACGGTAAAGCTGCTCGGACCATGTTTCAAAACTTCCTCCTTGTGCAATGGTAAGGTCTGCCGCTTCAATGATTTTGAGGTCATCGGCTGTTACAAAGTAGTCATGTGGTTCGATTCCATCGGGAGTAATTTGCGTGATTTTTACGCTGTCACCGGCGATTTGCTGAGTGAAGTAGGTGAGGGGGTAGAAGCTTGTGACCACTTGCGTGCGCAAGTCTGTTTCTTGCGGAGTGCAAGAAGTGAGCACGCCGAAGGCGCTTAAAAAAAAGAACACGGTCATAAGTAAACAGTTTTTCATTGGCATTGGGCGCAAAGGCCATAAAGATTAAGGGCGTGATTTTGGACGGCCACACCTTTCCGTTTAAATGTGAATTCTACTTTTTTAATGAGTTGCTCGAGGTCGGAATTATTAAAATCGATGACTTCGCTGCACTCTTCACAAATAAAGTGGTGATGGTGGTTTGTTTTTTTGTGTTTGAGTTCGTAACTGCGTAGTCCATCGTGAAGTTTGAGTTCTTCCAGGATGCTCACGCCCACCAGACTTTCGAGTTCGCGGTAGAGGGTGGTTTTGTGCGGGCTGAGTTTGTGGCGTTTTAATGCATTTAGAAGTTCCTGCACGGAAAGAGGTTCTTTGGTTTTTTCAAAAACCCCGATTATTTTTTCCTTTAAAATCGTGAGGTGAAGGCCTTTTGCTCGAATTTTGTCTTGCCAACTACTCGCCGAAGGCGAGCTTACAAATGGCTGTCGCACAGCGACTCTTTTCGTTTGCATGCTTCTTTAATACTGCAACTCAGTTGCAATTTCAAGCTCATTTTCATAAAAGTCACTTTTCGTGACTACGGATCGCCAGACTCGCAAACAGCGTGGTGAGAGGAACGGTCAAAATAAGTCCAATACTTGCGGAGAATGTTTGAACCATTTCTTCAGCGACAAATTCGTAATTGAGCACGCTGCTCACGCCATAACCATCAATTAAAAAAACAATGAGCATTGGCAAGGAAGCTCCCGCAAAAACCAGAATCAAAGTGTTTACCATGGAACCTATGTGGTCTTTCCCCACGCTCATGGCATGGGAGTAAAGCTCCCAAAATGAAATATTCTTTTTGCTGATTTTAAGTTCGTGAACCACGGAGGCTTGAGAGATACTCACGTCGTCCAGAACTCCCAGCATACTAATAAGAATGCCGGCTAGCAGGAGTTTTTGAAAATCGATAAAGTCACCAAATTGCGCGTTTAGGAAAGCAGCGGATTCGTCCGTGAGTCCGCTCAAATGAGCAAGGTCCGCAAAAATTCCGGCAAGCAAGCCGCTCACCACTAAAGCAAAAAAAGTTCCCAATATGGCGGAAGAAGTTTTTCGATTGAATCCATGAGAAAGATAGAACATGATCGGAATCATCAAAAGGCTCCCTCCAATGGTGGTCCAGACCGGATCGAAGCCAAGTATCATCAAAGGGAAGAGGAGCTTGAAAAGAATAATAAAAGAAAAAAACAGGCCGAGTAGGGAACGGATGCCTTGCCAGCCTGTGACTAAAACCACGGTTCCAATAAAAAGTGCAAAAAGAATATAAATGGCCGGTCGTCTCACATAGTCCGCCAAAGTGTAGGAGTTGAGGCCAATGTCTTTCCAGTCTTGTACCACGAGCTGATCGCCCACTTCAAAATTCTGGTCGGCAATGGTCGATTGATCTTTTAAGATTTTGATTTCTTCTCCGTCCTTCGTTCGTAAAGTCACGGAGTTTTCTTCATTTTGGATCACTTCTCCTTCGATTTCATTATAGAGCTGTGTGCCCCAATAAGAAGGAGTGAAGTTTGCAAGCAATAAACCCACAGTGAGTAGACCGAAGAAAAGGAAAAAAAGTTTTTTCATAATGTTTCCGGAGAACCTCCGATATAATCGGGCTTCAAGATATAAACGTCAAGGAAAGCTTTGTAAGTGGCCAACCATTCGCGCTTTTTATAGAGTTCTTCAAATACGTAGGGCTGACGGTCTGCAATCACTCCAATGCTCTTCACGCCCAGAGCGTTGCATGTGAAAAGTGCACGAGAAAGGTGAAATTTTTGGGTTACCAAAATGGCTTCATCGAGGCCCCAAATTTGCTTGGCACGAATGCAGCTGTCGTAAGTACGAGCCCCCGCAAAATCTTGTGCGATTGCGTCTTCCGGAATTCCCCACTCCACAAGGAAGTCCGTCATGGCGGCCGGTTCGTTATAATATTCGTCCGTGATGTTGTCACCCGACACGAGGATTTTTTCTACGGTGCCATCGCTAAAAAGTTCGGCTGCCGTGATAAGCCTATCGGCAAGGGCATCGGAGGGCCTTCCGTTTGCATTGAGACCTGCACCGAAAACCAGTGCCACCGAAGTCGGCTCAATAAATTCATCGGGCGTGTAAATTTTTGAAGCTTCTATGGCTTGGATGAAGCTGGGGAGGAGAGCGAATCCAACGAGAGCTAAAATAAATCCAAAAAAAAGATATCGTTTTTTTATTTTCATGAGCTTATTTTAGCATGCGAGATTTTTTTAGCACAAATCGCGGATTTTTTAAATTATGATCTGTACTAGAAAACAATTTTTTATTTTAGTGAGTCGTTTTTATAATTCGTTCTTGTAGAGTTTTAATAAAAGGAGGAAATTTTTGTTGGACTTTTTTTACTCCATAACCAACCACGCCATGGCAGCAAAAAAGAAAGCTAAGAAGGCAGCTAAGAAGCCTGCAAAGAAAAAGGCACACAAGAAAGTGGCCAAGAAAAAGACTGCAAAGAAACGACGTTAATACACGGCGAAGCCGTGATCTTATAGAAAGCGTCAATTAAAGACTCCATCCGCGCGGTGGAGTTTTTTTAATCCTCGATTTTTTATAAGCTCGACTTCGCCGAGTATTCAACTGGAAAATAAAAATTAGTTCGACCTTCGTTGACCAAATCCACTCGCACGTAAATGCTCACCAATGTTTCGATCGTGTTAAAAGGTTCTTTAATGACATACACATAGGGTTCTTTTTGAATGATGGGATGATCGCGATTAAAACGATCGCCATTTTGTTTGATGAGTTCCACGCTTACCGATTCAATTTCGTCACTTGTGTTTCCAATAGTAATGATTAAGGGTTTGCCATTTTCAACCTGCGTGTGGGTGAGAGCGGAAAAATCGGGATCGGGGTTTTCCATGCAGACACTGGCCGTGCAATAGTTGCCCTCAAAGCCAGGGATGTTTGTTCCATTCTCTAAAGTCAGTACAACACCCGGACGGTCTTGAAGTTCGCTCTGAAGATCCACTTTTTTCGAATTGTTACAAGAAGCTAAGAGGAGTACGCCGCAGGCGATTAATAAAAAGATTAGGTTTTTCATATTCCGATTATATGCTATAATGGGTTTATGAAAAGGTTCTTTACTGCAGTGCTAGCCCTACTCTTCACTTCCGTTGTTGTTCTAACGGTAAGTTTTGCCATGAGTATGGATGCGCATGGGAATATGGTTGATTGCCCCTACACCGAAGATGGATCCTCGATGTGTGCCATGACGGGTCTCGAACATCTGGCTCAGTGGAAGATGAATTTTCTTGGGCTTAAACAGAGTCAAAATCTTTTAGCAATTTCGGGACTGGTGGTTCTTTTGTTTGTTTGGATCGGATTTTCTGTGAAAGAAGTACAGGAGCTTGAAATGGTTAAGCTAAAATGGCGGCAAAAGAAAAATGATATCCTCAAAGGGACAGACGCTTTTCTGGAGCTTTTTTCGAGCGGTATTCTTCATTCTAAGGTTTACGAGAGAGCGTAACTTTAAATTTCTTTTGGAAGTTTTTAGACGTTCCTTAAACCTTTCTATTTTATGAAAAATGAAGATTGCAAAAAATTGAAACTAAAAATCGATGGGATGACCTGCAGTAGTTGCGAGGTTCTCATTGAAAATGAATTTAAAAAAATTCCCGGGGTGGAAAAAGTTTACGTCCATGCTTCGAGTGGCAAAGCGGATGTTTATTGTTCCTGCGAACTCGATCTTTCTCAGTTCAAAGATTCTGTAAAAAGTCATGGTTATGAAGTGGCTTACTGGGGACAAGAAGCGCCTTTGCATCATTCAGGTGGGAAAAATAGTACGCAAGACTATCTTCAAATTGGCTCCATCTTTTTTCTTTTAGTGACGCTTTATTTGGTAGTTAAAGAAGCGGGCTTGCTTCCCACGGGATTCGGAATAAAAGAAAACATGAGTCTTCCTTTTGCTTTTGTGATTGGACTGGTGGCAGCGGTTTCCAGTTGTTTAGCCGTGGTGGGTGGACTCCTTTTGTCGGTGGCCGCGAAATATAATGAAGCGTTCCCTCACTTAAGCGGCTTTCAAAAATTTAAACCGCACTTGTACTTTAATATCGGGCGTGTGATTTCTTATGGGGTCTTTGGGGGATTGGTGGGACTTATGGGTTCCACGTTGACCCTTTCGCCTCGCATAAACGGCGTATTGGTTATTCTCGTGAGCATCGTGATGATTTCGTTGGGACTTCATCTCCTAAAACTTTTTCCCGGGTTCACTCGTTTCCAGCCCAAAATGCCAAAATTCATTGCCCATCGCATTTATGCGATGGCCGATGGAAACTCAAAGGGTACTCCTTTTGTTTTGGGAGGTTTAACTTTCTTTTTGCCCTGTGGATTCACTCAAGCGTTACAACTCTATGTATTGACTCAGGGCGATTGGCTCAGTGGAGCACTCACTATGCTGATGTTTTCACTCGGCACCTTGCCCGGCCTTCTCTCGCTCAGCGCGGTTTCCAGTTTTGCCAATGGCGGGTTTCAAAAAATCTTCCTTAGATTTGCCGGTGCACTGGTGATTCTTTTAGGGGCTTTTAATTTGAACAGCGGATTAGCTTTGACCGGAGCGAATATCAATTTGGCTTCCGCGTTTCAAAGTGAAGAAAAATCCGGTGTTGAGTCGGCGGTCTTGGCGGAAGTGGTGGGAGGCAAGCAAGTGGTAAAAATGGAGTTTGAAGACTATCAATATTCTCCCGGCAATTTTACTGTGAAAGTGGGAGTGCCCGTGGAGTGGCAGATTGATGGATCGGGTGCAGCTGGGTGTGCTCAAGTGATTACCGTTCCGAAATTGAACATCACGGAGTACCTCTCTCCCGACGAGGTCACCATAATTAACTTTACGCCGGAAGAAGTTGGCAAAATAAGCTTCAACTGTTCCATGGGAATGCTCATCCCCGGAATTTTTAATGTGGTTGAGTAAGTTTTAACATTGATTCTTAATTTTAAAATATGAAATATATCCTCGTTTTGTTAGCAATCATTGCAACCGGAATAGGTTTACTTTCTCTAAGAGAAGCAAACGATGAAGAAGAAACTCCTCTGACTCAAGAACTCACTTTGGTAGATTCTATTTCGCATGCTCACGGACTTGCCGTCGATGTCGCGGATTCAAGTAAACTCTACATCGCAACGCATTATGGTCTGTATGTATTAATGAATGAAAAAGAGTTGTATCGAATGGGTCAAAGCCAAAATGACCACATGGGATTTTCAGCGCATTCCACCGATTCTCTTGTTTTTTATAGTAGCGGGCATCCTGGCGGTGGAGGCAATATGGGATTTCAAAAATCGGTAGATGGCGGCTACAGTTGGGAGAAAATTTCCGATGGAGCCAATGGTCCTGTTGATTTTCATGCAATGGCGGTGAGTTCCGTAAGTCTCCTTTATCCGGAGCTTATATATGGTTGGCACCAAGGAAGTCTACAAAGAAGTTTAGATGGAGGACTAAGCTGGGAAATATTAGACACCTCTTTGTCCGGTGTGGTTTCTCTTACATCTGATCCCATCGATGGAAGTACCGTTTACGCGGCCACAACGAACGGGGTTATGGTCAGTAGAGATCAAGGATCCGGTTGGGAAAGTTTATCCGATCAACTTAAAGATCAAGTTGTCACTGCATTGGCCGTTCATCCGAAAGATTCACAAGAAATGCTTTCCTTCTCCGCAACGCTCGGACTGATGAAAAGCACGGATGGGGGACTTACTTGGTTCACAATAGATGAGAATTTTGATGAAGCACCGATCTCCTTCATAAGTTACGATAGACAGGACCCCAGTAGAGTTTTCGCTATCACCGGAGAAAATAATATTTATAAAAGTACGGATGGTGGCGGCACCTGGGTCAAAGTGATTTATTAGTTCTTAAAGTACAAGTTTGACATTACTTGGTAGTTGCTTTATACTGATGATAGACCTACACCTAAGGTATAGGTATTCTTAATCCACTCGATATGGCTACACTTAATTTTCACATCAATGGTACTCATTGCGCGTCATGCAAAGTTCTTATTGAGGATGTC
This sequence comes from uncultured Candidatus Peribacteria bacterium, assembly GCA_964359495.1. GTDB lineage: Bacteria > Patescibacteriota > Gracilibacteria > UBA1369 > 2-02-FULL-48-14 > 2-02-FULL-48-14. Next base: position 7,322 of record CAYHTG010000025.1, on the reverse strand, counting down.
TGTTCGGAAATGCCCGGTGTTGTGTCTTGTGATGTTAATCCTCAAACGGGCAATGTCGTTCTTGAATACGAAGGCGATTTAGACACGGAAAAGCTGAAAAATGAAATTGAAGCTTTGGGAAAATATAAAGTTACATTCTAATCGACATATTCTAAAATTTAAAACTCGTCATTATGATAGAACCTTACAAAGCAAAAACGGTAAACAATATAAAAAAAGTTAGAGGCCAAATGGAGCTCATTTTAAAGATGGTCGAAGAGGGACGTTATTGTGTTGATATTATTCAGCAATCTAATGCAGCCATCGGAATTCTTCGCCAAGCCAATAATATGATGCTTGAAAGTCACCTGCAGACTTGCGGTCACATGATGAATTCTCCGAATCAAGCGGAGAAAGAAAAATTCGTCAAAGAAATCATACGAGCTTGCACGGTTTCCAATCGTAAAAACTAACCTTTAAATATGAGAAAGTTATTTCCTCATTTGAGAACCGATCAAACCAAGGTCATTGTCACCAAAGAAGAAAAAGCCAAAGATGTACATTTAAAAATAAGTTACACTATTCAAACTGAAGCGGAAGGCAGTTTAAAAACGGATTCCGCGGGTAACCCTTTCTTTGATGGTAAAATCACTTCAGAGAAAAAGGGGACTGTGGAATTTCCGAAGGGAACTGCCGGAATCGAAAAGATTGCTGAAAATCTTGGCACTTTTCTCAACATGAATGAACTTATAGGCAGTACCAAAAAGGGAAGCGTCCCTATTTTGGAGCAGGGTGAACATGATAGTGGACACATTGTTCCCGAACAAAGTTCCGGAGAAAAAAGAGTGGATTTGGCGATTGGAGGCATGCACTGCGCGTCTTGTGCCGCGATTATTCAACGAAAGGTCAAAAAACTCCCGGCGATAAAAGATATAGCTGTTAACTTCGCGGCTGAAAAGGCACGTGTGGTTTACGATTCCAGCCAAGTTTCCGAAGCACAAATAATCGATGCCATTAAGAAAGCGGGTTATGAGGCTAGCGTTGTGACGGGGAACGATTCCGAAGCCCAAAAGAAACGCCGCGCGGAAGAAATTAAAAAATATAAAACCAGATTTCTCATAGGGCTCTCACTCAGTTTGCCCATGATCTATTTCATGTTTCTCGATTTTTTCAATTTCTTGCCAGCAAGAGGAGCATTGCTCCCTTGGGTGGGACTGATTTCCTTTATTTTATCCACTCCCGTTCAATTTGTTATCGGGGCCGGATTTTACAAAGGAATGTGGTCCAGTCTTCGCATGAAGATGTTCAACATGGACAGCTTGATCGCCATCGGTACTTCGGCGGCTTACTTTTATAGTGTTATCAATTTCGTTAGTTACGCTTTAACGAATAGTAGTTTAATAGGGGTGGATGGTGAAAAAATACCTGAACTTTACTTTGAGACCTCCGCTTTCCTTATTACTTTTGTTATTCTTGGAAAATGGTTGGAAAGCAGAGCGAAAGGCCAAACTTCCGAAGCCATTAAGAAGTTGATGGGATTACAGGCTAAAACGGCCAGAGTGATACGGGAAGGACAAACGGTGGATATTCCTATTGAAAAAGTAGTTGCCGGCGACATTGTGGTGGTCAGACCCGGTGAAAAAATTCCGGTGGATGGTGTTATTACCAGTGGTTATTCATCTGTGGATGAATCGATGCTTACGGGTGAAAGTATTCCGGTGGATAAAAAAGAGGGTGATACGGTTATAGGAGCTACCATCAATAAAAATGGCAGTTTTGAATTTGTGGCGGAAAAAGTTGGCTCCGAAACCGCTCTGGCCCAAATTATTAAACTCATTGAAGATGCTCAAGGGTCCAAAGCTCCCATTCAGGCTTTTGCGGATCGAATCTCGGCTTGGTTTGTGCCCATTGTAATCGGCATTGCAATTGCAACTTTCCTTGTTTGGTTTTTTCTTTTCGACGCCTCCTTAAGTTTTTCTTTGATGGCGTTTACAGCCGTTTTGGTTATTGCTTGCCCTTGCGCCTTGGGACTCGCAACTCCCACCGCTATTATGGTGGCAACCGGTAAAGGTGCTGAACACGGGATTTTGATTAAAGGAGGTGAACCCCTTGAAGAGACTTGTAAAGTTGAAGTTATTATTTTTGATAAGACAGGGACCCTCACTAAGGGTAAACCGGAAGTGACGGACATTGTGGACAGCGTTCATGCCGATGAAGAGGAGGTACTGAGAATAGCGGCCAGTTTGGAAAGCAAATCCGAACATTCTCTGGCTGAAGCGATTTGTCGCTATGGGGAAGAAGAAGGAGTTGAGCTTGATGAAGTTAAGGATTTTGAAGCCATACCGGGTCATGGTGTGGCAGGCACGATAGATGGGGTGAAATATTATTTGGGTAATAGGAGACTCATTGAAGAAACCTTGCATCTTTCGATTAAGCATATTGATCGAAAAATGACCAAACTTGAGGAAGCCGGTAAAACAGCCATGATACTGGCCACTGAAAAAGAAATTCTCGGTATTATTGCCGTGGCTGATACCATTAAGGAAACCTCCGCACAGACCATGGCCGCTTTGCAAAAGATGGGCATTGAGGTCTACATGATTACGGGCGATAATGCTCGTACGGCCAATGCCATTGCCAAGCAAGCCGGTATCAAAAATGTTTTGGCGGAAGTTTTGCCTGAAGACAAAGCGAATGAAGTTAAAAAACTGCAAGAGAAGGGATTTAAAGTCGCTATGGTTGGAGACGGTATTAATGACGCCCCCGCTTTGGCGCAAGCCGATCTCGGTATAGCGATGGGGAGCGGCACGGATGTGGCCATGGAAACGGGCGGCATTGTCATCATAAAAAATGATTTGATGGATGTGCTCAACGCCATTCAACTCAGTCGTGAAACAATGAGCAAAGTGAAACAGAATATGTTTTTCGCCTTATTCTACAATGTCATCGGTATTCCCATCGCCGCTCGAGTTTTTGCCGGCATTGGAATCATTCTGAAGCCCGAGTTGGCCGGATTGGCCATGGCCTTCAGCTCCGTTTCGGTGGTGACTAACTCTTTGCTTTTGCGACGATTCAGACCGGGGAAGAGGAACATTCTTTCCACGGTGGCTCCATTCGTAATGACAGTTGTATTTTTAGGCGTATTTCTTTTATTCGCCAAGATCAGCGGAAAGGGGATGGTCTAACAATTACTTCCAATTTTTTAAACATTTGCACGTCATGGGAAAACTCAAACTCAAGATTTCAGGCATGACTTGCTCGAGTTGTGAAGTTCTAATTGAAAACGAGTTCAGCAAAATCTCCGGTGTAGAAAAGGTCTTTGTCCATCAAGGGTCGGGAAAAGCCGATGTTTATTGCTCCGGCGAACCGCGGCTCGATCAGTTTCAAAAGGCCGTTGAGCCTCATGGCTATCAAGTGGCTTACTGGGGAGAGCTGGCTCATTCCATGCCGACCGTTCATCAAAATACGAAAGACGACTATCTTCAAATCGGGTCTATTTTTCTTTTTCTAGTCACGCTCTACTTGTTTTTGAAACAAATGCAACTCATTCCTCAAGGGTTGAGCATTTCTGAAAATATGAGCCTCGGTTTTATTTTCTTAATTGGTTTAGTCGCTGCAGTTTCCAGCTGTATTGCGGTGGTGGGAGGAGTTTTGCTGGCTGCTTCCGCTAAATACAGTGAAATGAATCCGCATTTAACGGGTTTACAAAAATTTAAGCCTCATATTTATTTTAATCTTGGCCGCATTGTTTCATACACTGTGCTGGGTGGGGTGGTGGGACTGCTTGGTTCCACCCTCACGCTTTCTTCACGAGTGAATGGGGTACTTATTCTTTTGGTGAGCATTGTGATGATTCTCCTCGGCTTCCAACTCCTTAAACTTTTCCCTTCGTTGGGTCGTTTCCAGCCCAAAATGCCAAAATTCATTGCTCGTTTTTTGTACGCTCGCCTTTGGCGAGTAATGGCTGAAGGGAAGTCAAAATCAACGCCCTTCGTTTTGGGTGGATTTACTTTCTTTTTACCATGTGGATTTACGCAAGCTCTTCAGCTTTATGTCTTAACTCAAGGCGACTGGCTGACCGGTGCGCTCACCATGCTGATGTTCTCGCTTGGAACCTTGCCCGCTTTGCTTTCCCTAAGTACCGTTACCAGTTTTGCGAAAGGAGAAGGGCAAAAATTTCTTCTCAAATTTGCAGGGGTGATGGTCATTTTAATTGGAACGTTCAATATCAATAATGGACTCGTCCTTACCGGAATTAGAATCGGTCAAGCGGCGGCGATTCAAGATGAGTCTAAAACGGAAGTTGTTGTGCAAGAAACAGTCACTTCGGAAACTTCCTTGCAAAGTGTCGAAATTGTAGATGGGAAACAAATTGTAGAAATGGCGATTGAGGGTTTTTCTTATAGTCCGAGTGAGTTTACGGTTCAGGTCGGTATTCCGGTGGAATGGCGAGTGGATGGATCCGGAGCCAGAGGATGCGCGTCGAGTCTTATTATGTCTAAACTCAACATCGCGGAGTATCTTTCGCCTACAAAAATCACTCTCGTTTCTTTCATCCCGGAAGAGGTGGGAACCCTTTCTTTCAATTGTTCCATGGGTATGATGACTCCGGGGCGATTTAATGTGGTAGAGAATACTTCAGGCATTGTGCCGACTCCTGTGGCGGAATCCGAGGTAATAGAATCGGAAGAGAAATCTTCACCTGAAATAACAAACGGTGAAGTCCAGAGCTTGTTTATGGAGGTGAGCAATGAAAAAGGATTTTATCCGAATACATTTACTGTGAAAAAAGACATTCCTGTTGAATTAACAATGGACGTAAAAGTTGATTTGGGAGGCTGTATGGAAGTATTGGCCATCCCCGATTATGAATTCGCTCAAATCCTCAATATAGGGACTAACGTTGTTCGTTTTACGCCGACTGAGGCGGGAATTGTAGATGCCATGTGTCCCATGGGCATTCTTATGGTTACGTTTATTGTAGAGGACTAATCCGGTTCCAGAGACTGGTAGCTGAATCGAATTGACGCTTGCACGTTAATCGTTTTTGTGGTATAGTGGTATGATTTTATTTATTTAATTCATTAACCAAAACAAAATGAAATCCACTGCTTACGTTCAGAAATTGAAAGCTTTTTTTGCCGGTTTTTTAATGCTCGGATCTTCACTGCTCGGTCCCTTGGTGGTGCAAGCCGAAGACAATGGTTGGGGTGAAGAGGACATAACATGTGAATCTGATGCAGAGGGTAATGAAACTTGTTACGATGGCAATGGTGAGCTTATAGAAGGTGAAGACGATTGGTCCGATGATGATGATGATGGTTGGGAAGATTGTGAAGAAGGGGTGGATGAAGGTTGTGACTGGGGAGACGATTGGGAAGATGACGGAGAATGGGAAGATGACGGAGAATGGGAAGATGACGGAGAATCCGAAGACGACTGGACTTACTATGAACCGGAGGAATCTGAGGACGATTGGTATGACGAAGATTACCTTGAAAATGAACTCGAAAACTTAGCGGATAACCTGGAATGGATGGAGGATGCGGTAACCGATCTTGAACGAGAATATAAAAGGGGAGAGCGTTTGTTGAAAGAGTATGACCGCAAACTGGATGATCTTGAAGAAGAGAGAGAGTGGTTTGAGGAAGATGGTTGGGACACGGCTCCGGTGGATGAATTCATAGCCCATATAGAAGAAGATAGTGCGGCTGTTGAGGCGGTTCTCAGTCGATTTGATGTTGTTTCAACAGATATGGCCGACGCTCTTGCGGAAGCCGAGGATGCCTACAATGAGGCCACTGAAGAAACGGTAAATGGAGTTTGGCTCATTATAAATAAAGCTCAGTTGGTCAACCATGAACTCGAGCTGAATCGAACCGAACTTAGCTACTACGATACGGTGCGAGGCTTTTACGATTGGAATCTTGAAGCCGCTCGCATTGAAAGTGATTTTGCGACCATGGGTCAGGAAATGAGTGAAGAACTTACCGATGCCATTGTTGAAGCGGGTGCCATTCAAGAGGAATATTACGCCGCTGCTGAAATTTATTGGGACTTGGTGGATGAGGTCGCTGATGTTATCGCTACTATTCCGGATTACAGTATGAGCGATTTGGGAGATGAAGATTATAAGAACGAACTTTGGGATCTTTATGACGACTTCTGGGATGCGCGCCAAGACATGCAATGGGCTCAAGAAGATATGTGGTACATAACGGATGACCTCTGGGACATGTGGGAAGTCTTTCAGGAAGCTTATGAGCAAATCAACTTTGGAAACGAGATGCAATGGATAATGGAAGATATCGCGTGGGTTCGAGAGGATATCAGTTTAGTTTCAGAAGTCTTTGAAATGCTTCAAGGTAAAGTTGAGGATGATTCCGTCCTAGCCGACATCGAGGAAGTTCTTCACGTTGTGGATAAAGCCACTGTCATGCTCGATGAAATGGAAGAAATGGCTGCAAATCTTGAAGATCCCGAGGATATGGAAGACCTGTGGGAGGATATGGAAGCCTTGGGTGAATACGTGGATCCTCGCATGGAAAATGTCTTGGATTACCTCGAGGACCATCAAGATGAGCTCAACCTTAGCGAGGATGAAGAAGCTTTGGTGGAAGAATTTCTGGCTTTTGAGGAAGAGGAGGATGGAAGAGGAGGAAATGATCGATTGGAACAAGCTTATAATTCCAATGTAGCCGCCAGTTTGGAGGGCTATCTCAGTGAAGATCAAATCAACGATCTGATTGCTATGATTACTTCCTCTGTCATGGAGTCTTTGTCTCAGTACATCGATTCCGACTTGGCTGGTGAAATCGTTGAAAAATTGATGGCCAACCTTGACAACTTCAAGGCGGATAAATTTGGGGAAGGCTTTGCCGATGAGTTGGCATCTAATGGAAACATCGTGTTTGAACAAATGGACGCCGTTGATCCCGAAGATCTCAGCGGGGACTTGGAAGATCTTTACGATGAGTTTAAAACAGCTCCCATGCCTGAACAAGAATTGGCTCAAGAATCTGCCGACTACTGGGGAGAAGTGGCCTTGACGATGAGCGCTTCGCCCAGCGAGGATGAAATTGAAGCTCTTATCCAAGAGGGTGAGGCTCTCCTGGAGGAGGTGCAATTATCAGAATACGAAAATCAACTTGCCTTTAAGGATGTCCCCGGATACTTCGATGATGACTTTGAAACGGTTTGGTTCGCTGAAGCCGTGACGGAAGGGAATGGGGTATACTGGGATGGACGAAAAGATGAAAATGGAGATCTTACCTATGAATATGATCCAACCGGAACTACGCTGCGAGCCGAAGCTTTGAAGATCGTTTTGAGCGCCTTTGGTT
>CAYHTG010000024.1:0-16496 GCA_964359495.1 uncultured Candidatus Peribacteria bacterium | reverse complement strand
TACTTGTATGGGCTACGACATGTGGTCCACGTCCGCCGATGACGAAGACCAAATGTGTGTGCTCTACACCGGTTCCACGGACCTTTACTGTTACACCAGTTCCTACTCTACTTGTACGAACAGTACGAGTGGCGAATTGGAATGTAGCACTTGTACAAATAAAAAGGGGACGGTCACGAGCAAATCGTGCTGGATTCCTTGGGACAGCTCTGATGATTGGGAATCTAATATGAGTTCCTACTGTGAGTATTCCATCGATAGCAGCGGAATGTACTGCAGCGAATGTTACAGCGATGGTGGAGATCTTACGAATTCTTCTTGTTGGCTCGATACTTCCACGACGGCAACCGGAGGGGACGATTACGATTCCAGCTGGAAGGATAAATATAAAAAAGGAGCCACTTGTGAATGGTTCGAGACCGAGTCTCAATATACTTATTACGGCTCTTCAAGTAGCAGTGGATCTTACAGCACTTGGTGTGAAGTGTGTACCACCTCCGATGGCACCGTTCTTGATGATTACAACTCCTGTGGAGACGATTGGGAAGATTATGAAGATTGGGAAGAAGAACCTGAGGACTGTACCGAATGGGATCGCTACGGAAATTGTACCGACTACGGAGAGGACGAGGAAGATGAAGATGAAGAAGAATGTGAATCTTGGGACCTGAGTTGTGGTGATGAGGAATGGGACGACGATTGGGACTATACCTACACGGATATGGAGTGGTTGTGGGACAGTCTGGAATGGCTCGACGACACTTTGACTCAATTCTCCCGTTTCGGTAGCCGCATGGAGCGCCTTGTGGAAGAATACGAGAACTCAATAGAGTGGGCTGAAAATGATAAAGAATGGCTTGAGCAAGAGGGAATCGATACCGCCTTTCTTGATGAGATCAATGCCGACCGCGAAGAAGACATGATCTATATGGAGCAAGATATCGATAGCATCGCCAATTGGGAGACGGATTTTGAACTCACCGTTGCCGCTATTGAAAGTGCCCTTAATGGAGCACCGGATGAAATGACGTCCGACGAAGCCGATGCCTACACCCTGTTTGTACGTAAGGGAGATATTTACAACTACCTTTGGAGAGTTTACGACATGAAGATTTCTCTCTACCAAATGGCCAGTGGTTACTACGAATGGGAGAAAGAAGCGGAGAAAACGCTTGCTCGTATTGGAGACAGCGAAATTTCTTCGGAGGCCCAAGCAGACCTCGACGAGGCCTACGGCTACCTTGAGGATTTTGATGCCGCTCGCACTGCAATGGACAGCGCGATTGACGACGCGTTCACCGTGATTGGAGAGTTCCCTTCCTTCGATTCGGAACAAGACCTTATTGATAACGAAGATCTGCGTGACGAAGTTCGTACTTTCTTGGAAGATACATTCTGGGATGCTTCCGACGCCTTCAGTGATGCTCAGAACGATCTTTGGGCGCTCAGCTACGATCAACAAATCATGTGGGATGCTTTGCAAGCCTTGTATGAAGTTCAGTATGTTGCTCAGAATCAAGCCTGGATTCAGGAAGAAGTGGACAGCATGCGTGAAGATGTTAGCACTGTAGAGGCCGCCTTTGAAATGTTGGAAGGCAAAATCAGCCATGAAGGTACTTTGAAAAAGATTGAAGAAGTACTGAGCGTTCTGGTAAAAGCTACCGTCATGCTGGATGAAATTGAAAGCAGCAGCGCCGATACCGATTCTCAGGATGATATGTACAGCTTCTGGGATGACATGGATAAACTTGGACGCTACGTTGAACCTCGTCTGGAAAGTGTGCTGAAGTATGTGGAAGAAAATGAGGATGAGCTTGCTCTTTCCGATGCCGATTGGGAGCTCCTAGACGCCCTTGAACAGGTCAGCGACAGAGGTCATGGAGAAGGACAGTCTTGTTACAACTGTGATCGTCTCTACGACGTTTATGACGAAGATGTGGCCGCTCACATGGAACAATATGTGACGGAAGATATGTTGACCGAACTTCTCTCTCAACTCACCGCTGCGGTGACGGAATCCTTGATGCAGTACATCGACCAAGACATTGCCCAAAAGGTGATGGAAGCGGTTATTGCTCACTTGGATCAGTTCAGTAAAGAAAAATTTGGAGAAGGTTTTGCGGAAGACCTTATGGAAAACCAAAGCACCGTTCTTGCCGGAATGGCAAATGTGGACTTTGATGATACAAATACGTCATCCACACTCGCCGCCGATGTAGATTCCTTGGAAACCATTTACGAAGAAATGTCTGATTTACCTATGCCGGATGCAAGCTTAGCTACGGAAGTGGCTGAGTTCTGGACCGACGTGGGAACGGCAATCAATGGAGACGTTGAGGCCTCCGCTGAAGAAATGACAGCTTTCGTAGAGGAAGGACAATACTGGCTCGAAGAGTGTGGAATGGCTAAGTATGAATACAATCTTGGTATGAACGACGTTCCCGGACCTTTCGATGAAGGGTACGAGGACAGTTGGTACGCTCCTTATGTGTTCGAAGGATTGGGTGATCAATGGAGTGGTTACAAGGATAGTGAAGGGGAATACACTTACTACTACGGGCCTTCCGACACTACCCTTCGAGCTGAAGCACTCAAGATGGTGCTCGCTGCGCTTGGTTATGAAGAAACCGGTAGTGACGACAGCAACTGGTGGGGTGGATGGCAGAGCACGGGTAAATCTGAAGGACTCACTCTGGCCTCCGCCGACCTCAGCCAAAGTGTGACTCGAGGAGAAGTCTTCCGTTTGATCTTTGAAGCCACCGATATGGAAGCCGCTTCTTACCAAGGTTCTTTCCCGGATGTAAGTTCAACTTCCGACTACGAACCTGTTGAAGCTCTTTATGACGCCGACGTTGTGACCGGAGATGGAGACACCGGATACGCTCGCCTCAACGATACTTTGAACAGAGCCGAAATTGCGGCACTCATCACTCGTTTGATGGACTGGGATGAAACCGAAGAGTTTGCTTCAGAAGAGCTTACCGCTTACTTAGAGTCCGGAGTTAACATTGCTTCGGATGAGGAGGAAGACTTCTGGGAAAACGTTGTGAACTTTATGAGCCGCATGGTGAGCAATCTTTTACCGGCCAACCTGTTCTAACACGCATGTAGTGCAGCGCAACACGCGGAACGAAGTGCAGCGCAATACAAAAGGAGTTCTCCAGATGGGGGACTCCTTTTTTAAACCGAAATCTTCCTTTTCGTAGGTCTAAAGGAGGCTCCTTCAGCACGGGACCAGACTTTGGTGCTTCAGGATCCTCCCTTAGGCCGAAAAGTAAATTTTGATTTTATAAATACTCTGCTTTATTCGCCTCGTGCTCCTCGTTGGTCGTGGCGTAGTGCACTGCACCCTCGCTGTCCGTTAAGTAGAACCAGTAGTCAGAGGTTTCCGGTGCAATCGCGGCCTGCAAGCTGAGTAGTCCCGGGTTTCCAATGGCGGTGGGAGGGAGGCCTGTATTGAGTCGAGTATTATAAGGGTTGTCGTTCGCTAAATCTTCGACGCTCAGTTCGCCATCGTCTTGGGTGTAGAGCAAGGTGGCGTCTATGCCGAGCATCCAGTCATTATCGAGCCGTTTCCAAATGATTCCTGAAACCAGAGGCAGGTCTTCTTCTGTTCGTACTTCTTTTTCAATCATGGAGGCGACGATCACAGTTTCTCGAATGGTTCGGCCCGAGGTTTCCGCGGCCGCTTGCATTTCGTCGGTCCATTTGGCATCAAAGTTTTCAAGGAGGGTTCGGGTGAAACTTTCCACGGTGAAGTTGGCACTATCAATAAAATAAGTGTCCGGGAAAAGGAAACCCTCGAGTCCACCGTCGCCTTCTACGCCGTCAGGCGCTTTTAAAAAAGCATAATCGAATTTGCAGTTAATGGCACAGGTTTTAAAGCTGCCCGCCGTTTCAATGAGCCCAAGTTCCGTCAGCTCGGCATCAATGTCTTCAATGGTCCATCCTTCGAGCACGGTAATGGCCATTTCGCCGGTTCCTTGAGTGGTGAGCACCGTAATGATTTCTCGCAAAGTCAGACCCGGGCTGAGCACAAAGCGGCCGTAGCGAAGGCTGCCGTCGAGGTCTTCTTCTTTTACGGTGCGAACGAAACTGATTTCACTCACAATAAGGTCTTCCTCTTCAAGATTTTCGGCAATGGTTTCAGCATTGGAACCTTTGAGGACCTCAAAAATAACTTTTTCTTCGCTTCCGGAGTCGGGGGCTTCATTGAGGTCGTAGCGCCAGAAGGGTCGCCAAAAATTCCACACCACGAAAATAAAACCAAGCAGTAGGACAAGTTGAAGGAGTCTTTTTTCCATTACTCGACCGAAGGGAGAGTTAAATAAAAATTTAAGCTTGAGGTTTTTCACCGCCGCCAAGTCCCGGCAAATCCATTCCCAAATCACCCATCATGCCGCGCATTTTTTCGGCCGCCACTTCTTGCGATTTTTTGATGGCTTTGTTGAAAACGGTGAGCAAAGTGGCTTGGAGTTTGGCTTGGTTTTCTGGCTTTAGGGCTTCCTCCGAAATGCGCACGTCCACCACTTCCTGTTCTCCGTTAATCACCACCACCACGCCTTCGCCTTCGGCTTCAATGTGAAGGTTTTTCAGTTCTTCTTTGATTTTTTTCGCTTGTTTCTGAAGCTTATACATGTCCCGAGCTTGTCCGAAGAGTCCCATAGAGTAAGGTAAAGGTTAATGGCTTGGCGGGCGCATTATAAATCATTCAGGGTTCGCCTCCAAGTAAGTTTCCACTAACGCGGAATTTCCCTTGCCTTATTTCAGATCAATCGCTAGAATCCCTGCGCCAGGCCGCTTATGTGGCATTTATCCTATCTGTTATGGAACAAGTTGCACTGCCCGCAAAACTTCGAGATCAATCGATGAAGGCGAACAATATTCGCAAGATGAACTTTATTCCTGCCGAATATTATGGCCGTGGAGTTCCGAATGTGAGTTTGCAGCTTGATTACCAAACTTTCCGCAAGCTCTTCAAGACTGCAGGTTACAATACCGTGATTAACCTCGAAATTGATGGAAATGGAACGAAGGCTGTCCTTGTTCACGAAGTGGCTCGACATCCAGTGACTGATCAGTTTACTCATGTGGAGTTCATTAATGTCCGAATGGATCAGGAAGTGACGACCACCGTGCCTGTGCGCATTGAAGGAATTGCGCCTGCGGTTCGCGATTTGGCCGGAGTTTTGGTTCAAAGTCTTGATGAAATTGAAATCACTTGTTTGCCCGATGACCTTATTCATGAAGTGGTCCTCAGTGTGGAATCGCTCACAGAACTGAACATGGGTCTGCACGTTTCCGACATCAAGCTTTCCGATAAAATTCAAATTAATACCGACCCCGAAGCCTCCATCGTCATGGTTGCCGCACCTCAAGAGGAAGAAGTGGTGGTTGTCGAAGCACCTGTAGTGGGTGAAGTGGAAATTACGTCCGAGAAGAAGGAAGGAGAAGAAGGGGACGAGGGTGCTGCTCCTGCGGCAGAGGCGGATACGACGAAAGCGAAGAAGGAAGAATAATTTTACTACTGAATTAAATCACTGAGTAGTAGTTTGAGGGCTTCCAGCTCGGAAGTTTTGGCCGTTTCATTGTCCTCCAATTTGAGTAGAAAGGAAGCCCCAATTTGTAGATCGAGCGGAAGAAAGTTTTTAGGGAAGCGCAGGATTTTCGCGCCAGAACCTTTGCGGAGTTCCACCACAGCCTCCTCTCCCTCGTCAGAAAGGTAGGTGGCGGCGAACTGATACTGAAATGGGTTCCAAGTCATGGGCGGAGGGTAGAAGAATTCATGCTAGCAAAAATGGAGCATAAAAAAAGCGCCAACGGTGTTTTCTCGTTGACACCACTGCACAAAGTGCAGCGCTATAAAAGAGAGCCGGTCGCAATCACCGGAGCAATAATCAGCGCAATGGTGTTGATTACTTTGATGAGTGCGTTAAGCGCCGGTCCTGCTGTGTCTTTATAAGGATCACCCACGGTGTCTCCCACCACAGCGGCTTTGTGAGTGTCTGAACCTTTACCTCCACCATTGCCGTCTTCAACATATTTTTTAGCATTGTCCCAAGCTCCTCCGGCGTTGGACATATTGATCGCCATAAGAAGACCCGTCACAATGACTCCGCCGAGGAGACCACCGAGCGCGAGCGGACCCAGAATGAAGCCCACGAGCAGAGGGGCTGAAATGGCAATGATACCGGGCGCAATCATTTCTTTAAGAGCGGCACGAGTGACAATATCCACACAAGTGGCGTATTCGGGTTTTGCCTTTCCCTCCATAATTCCAGGTATTTCTCGGAATTGGCGACGTACTTCTTCCACCACGCTGAAGGCGGCTTTTCCAACGGCTTGCATGAGGAAACCGGAGAACAGGAAGGGGAGTACTCCTCCAATAAAGAGTCCAATCATCACGCGGTAATCGGCCAGATTGAAAATAAAGTCCGTGGCACTATTTTTGAGCAGTTCTTCTCCATAGGCCTGAAACAGCACGAGCGCAGCGAGTGCCGCTGAGGCAATGGCGTAGCCTTTGGTGACCGCTTTTGTCGTGTTCCCAACGGCGTCCAAGGCATCGGTATTTTCGCGAACTTCTTTAGAGAGTCCGGCCATTTCGGCAATTCCTCCGGCGTTGTCGGTAATGGGTCCGTAAGAGTCCATGGCAATCACCATCCCGGTGGTGGAAAGCATGGCCACAGCGGCTATTGCTATTCCATACACTCCATTTTCCAGGGTGGAGTTGTCTCCCAGCCAGTAGGCGGAAAAAATTGCACCTACAATGAGGATGACCATGGGGAAGGTGGAGAACATCCCTACGGCAAGCCCACTAATAAGGTTCGTTCCGGCTCCCGTTTCAGAGGCCTTTGCGATGGCTCGAACCGGACCGTAATCCTTAGAAGTGTAGTATTCTGTTGCGATATTAATAAGGAGCGTCAAAACGAGTCCCACGACCGTGGCGAAGAAAATCTTGATATCGTTGAGCATGTACTCGGTCACAAAGTAGAAACCAATGGCGGACACCACGCCGGTCACAAAAGTTCCACGGTAGAGGGCTCCCATAATGTTTTTCTTGTCCTTTCCCAGTCGTACAAAATAAAGCCCAAAAATGGTGGCCAAGACGGCAACGGCTCCCAAAGCGAGAGGATATTCCACGCCGAGAGCTCCGATTTTTGTAGTGAGTGTTGAGGCGGCCAAAATCATGGCGGCTATTAAAGTTACGGCGTAAGTCTCAAAAAGATCGGCGCCCATTCCGGCGCAATCTCCCACGTTATCTCCAACGTTGTCGGCAATGGTGGCGGGGTTGCGAGGATCATCTTCGGGAATTCCTTTTTCGATTTTCCCAACCATGTCGCCCCCCACATCGGCAGCTTTTGTGAAAATCCCTCCTCCCACACGAGCGAAGAGAGAAATGAGGGAAGCTCCAAACGCGAATCCAATCAAAAGTCCGGGTGCTTTATCCACGGCGATTCCAAAATAAGTGGTGAACATCCAGTAAAATCCGGCGACTCCCAAAAGGGCTAAGCTCACCACGGAAAGTCCCGTCACCGCTCCTCCTCGGAAGGCGATTAACAGGGCGTCACCCAAACCCTCTTTCGCGGCGGCGGCGGTGCGTACATTGGCTCGGACCGAAACGCCCATTCCAATATAGCCGGCCAGCGCCGAGAAAACGGCTCCGGTGAGAAAGCCCATGGCTATCATAAATCCGTTCTCCGGAAGCCCTAGCCCGAGCAAAAGAAAAACAAGAATCGTGAAAACGGCCAGGGTCTTATATTGCCGATTGAGGTAGGCCATAGCACCTTCGCGAATAGATTCGGCAATTTCCTGCATTTTGCTGTTTCCATCGTTTTTCGAAAGAACGTTCACAATAAGGCCAACGGCCCAAGCAAGAGCTAAGATGCTTGCGGCGGCGGCAAGGACGGGAATGCTCATAAAGGGATGATTAAGAAATAATAAGGTTTAAAAAAACTGGTTTCAATCTAACACGACTCTGTTATACTGACAAAGAATTTTAACCCACGCCTTATGGATCCGCAAAAAACTTTTAGTCAGGCTTTTGAGATTGTTAAACTCAAGGAACCGGCTATGCAAACGGTAGCGAAAGACGCCAAGGCCCTTCAGCCCGCTCTTATTATTACTGTTCTTGGCGCTATTATAGGGGGACTGGGCTCCTACTTTTTTCCCACTACCCTGGGGTTGGTGACCTATCAACCGGATGTGTCCGGTGTTGTGGTTTCAATGGTGACCAGCGCGCTCATCACCATTCTCGGACTTTTCTTAACGGGCTTTCTTGCAGAAAGGGTATTTCATTCTAAGCTGAACATGCATGGCTATGTTAAGGTTATGGGACATGCCAATATTCTCAGTTTCTTAGCCATTTATCCTTATCTTGGTATTGTTTCCTTGGTTTGGACTTTTGTGGTCTTCTGCTACGTCCTCTCCAAGCTTGGGAAATTGGGAGTCGGTTCCATTATTCTCCTTATTCTTCTTGAACTTTTGATTTTCTTTGTCGTGGGATCGCTTGTGGCGGGGGTCCTGGGCACTGCAGGGTTTGGAGGGATGATGGGGTATTAGGGCCTAATCTATTAAAAAAACACTCTTTATGGTATAATATAAGGAGTGTTTTTGCATTATGGACGATAAAAAACAAGACAAACTCAAGCATTCGGCGGAGCCGAGTAATAAAAATGAGCCCGCAGCTTCTCGAGATGAGGATGATGAAATCTTAGATTAATCTACAAAAGACTCTCGAGATGTCCTCGATCAGCTTGAAGAGCCCGGTGGTTTGGAGGTGGAGGACATGCCCGAAAGCAATGAGCTTCAGGAGCGTCGTCGAAAGACAAAGAATCGACTCAATCAATTGGCCAGTATGAGAGAGCCGGGATGGGAAGGAACTCAAACTGCGCCTGACGGTGCAGGGGAAGAAGAGTCGGGACTTTTTGATTTGCTCCGGGAAGCGAACCTTTCCACACGTCATTTGAAGTTTTGCTGCGGGGGAGTGCTGGGTCTGTTCATTTTGGTGGGGCTATACTTTGGAGGCAAGGCCTTATGGAATCTTTGGGAAAGCCGCCCCGACGAACCTGACGTGGAGGAACCTGTTGAAGTTCCCGACGACGAAGAGGAGGCCGGCCTGTTAGATCCTTCCATTTTGGGTGGAATCCTTGTTGGGGAAGAGGAGCCCGACGAAGACGAGGCACTCGGGGCCGGACAAAACTTAGGAGAACAAGAAACTTCAGAGGATGCTTTCACCCAAAGCATTATTGATTTTGCCTCCCTTTATGAAGCCATGCAGGTGAATGTGAATGAACTCTTGGCGCAATCCAACGAAAGGCGTGACACGCTCGAAGAGTACCAAAATCAACTTCATTATTTCCTCTATGTAGGTGAACAAAACATGGAGGCGCTTGAGGAAGAAAGCCAAAGTCTTCTCACTCGGTTTGAAGCACGTGAGGAAGAAAAAGCGGCTGCGGAAGAGCGTTACTTTTCAGAACTGAAAGATTTGGATGCTTATGCGGCCGTGGCCGCTTTGGAGGCCTTCACTTTGGACGCAGAAGAAATCGTTCGCTTACGCGCCCAGTACAATGCTCGTCAAAAGCTGCTTTCTTACTACGAGAATGTCTTAGCGAGTATGGAGCTTCGTGTCCGTGACCTCGATTTGAATCAGGAAGCCCTCATCAAAGGCGTGCAAGTGGTGGACATTGAAGGCTCCGATCTTGATCTTATTATAGACGAGGACGAACTTTAAAGGAAAACTCTGAAATTACACTTTTCGTAAGTCTCAGGGAAAGGTAATTTCGATTTTCCTTTGTAGTGTATAATCCAAAGCATGTCCTACGCTTCACTCCGCAACCAGATTATTAAACGAAGGCCCGATCTTCCCATAAAGCAGATTGACGCCGCTTACGATTTTGCGAAAAAGGCGCATGGGGGGCAAAAGCGATATTCGGGTGAAGCTTATATTGTGCATCCTGTGGAGGTGGCGCGGATTTTGCTGGATTTGAATCCGGATTTGCCGGCGATGCAGGCGGCGCTCCTTCATGATGTGACCGAGGACACGGCGGTGAAAGCGCCGGAAATTGAGGCGGTTTTTGGGAAAGAAGTGGCCGACTTGGTTAGAGGTCTCGAAAAATTGGCCATTGTGAAGGTGCGCAGTGATAATCCTCAGGAAGAGAAGTGGAAAAAAATGTTTCTGGCCATGGCGAAGGACATTCGAATAGTTTTCATTAAACTGGCCGATCGCTTGCACAATATGCGCACGCTTCAATTTGTCCCGCCGCAGAAACAAGAACGTATTGCTCGGGAAACTTTGGGCGTTCATGCCGCTATCGCTTCGCGGCTGGGTATCTTCCAAATCAAAAGTGAATTGGAAGACCTGTGTTTTCGCTATCTTTACCCCGATGAGTATAAAAATTTAGCGGAGAAGCTGAAGTCCGAGCAAGATCGCAGTGAGGAATGCATGGCTTTCGCGACGTCTCAGTTGGAACAAATGCTGCTTCGCGAGAATGTGAAAGTATTGGAAGTGCAAGGCCGATTGAAACACCTTTGGAGCATTTATCAAAAATTGCAAAAAAAGGATGCCCATGACCTCAGTGATATTTATGATCTTTTTGCGCTTCGAGTGATACTTCCCGATTCCTTTCATGGGCAGCGGGAGGAGACCTCTCACTTGTATTCGGTGCTGGGCCTTGTTCATGGGGAATACATTCCGCTTCAGGATAGATTTAAAGATTACATTGCCGTTCCAAAGCCCAATGGATATCGCAGTTTGCACACCACGGTTTTGGGTTTGGGTGGCGACATTTATGACGAGCCCACGGAGGTGCAAATTCGAACCGTGTCCATGCACAAGGAAGCGGAACTCGGGATTGCTTCTCACTGGACTTACAAACTCGGGAAGCGAATCGATAAAAACCTCGATAGGAAAGTGCATTTTGCCCTGGAAAATGCCGTGCAAGAAGTGAAGGCTTTGGTGAAGCGCAGTCCCGACCTCGAGGCGGATGTGCGCGCGTGGTTGGAACGCTACCAGTTTCTGACTCCCACCGAACGAAAAAAAATTGAAAAACTTCTTAAGGATAGTGGGATTGCTCAGTCTTATCTCACGGCCATCCAAAAAGGCCGTAGTCAGGAGGTTCCCAGTTTGCACAGCTCGGTGGAACAGCAAATGGCCTGGCTTCGCGGGCTTGCGGAGGAAGGCAATTTGAAGGTGGAAATTGATCTGTATCCGGACCGAATTTTCGTGCTGACTCCCAAGAAGCAGGTCATTGAACTGCCTCTCGGCTCGAATCCCATAGACTTTGCCTTCATGGTGCATACCGAAGTGGGAAATAAAATGATAAACGCCAAAGTGAATGGTCGCATCGTTCCTTTTGATTACGAACTTAAAAACGGGGAAATAGTGGAGATTGTGACGCGCTCAAATGCAAAGCCCAATCGTTATTGGTTGTCGATCGCGAAAACTTCGTCGGCTCGCAGTAAAATTAAAAATTGGTTCAATAAGCAAGATAAGTCGGTGAATGTGGCGGCCGGTAGAGAAATGGTGAATCATGAGCTGCAGGTTTTAGGGAAAGCTTTGCTTGATGAAAAAAATATCTTATTAAAAAGCTATGCGGGCAGTAGCCGCACGCCGACCCAGCGAGAACAGCTTTTGGAAAATGTTGGGCTCGGCACGGTGTCCGCTTTTCAAATTATAAAAACTCTCTTTCCCGACGAAACCGCCAAAGCTCGTAAAAAAGGAGACGTGGTGGTTCCTACGGAGTACACACAAGAAGTGCTCGTGACCGGTGAGGGAAATCTCCCGGTGATTTTAAGTGCCTGCTGCAAACCGAAGCCGCCTCATGCCATTATTGCTTATGTGAGTCGTGGACAGTTCATTCGCATCCATAGACAAAACTGCCGAGAACTTCACGGCCTTGAGGGGGAACGGTTTATTAGTGCTCACTGGAAGACGAAGGCGAAATAAACTTCATTTCTCCTATTTTTCTTCTGAAATGAGTTTAAAGAGCCACATACCCAGCACGGCACCCACGACGGGTCCCAAAAGGTAAACCCAGTTGAAGGAACCCAGGGCGAGGGCAACGGCGGGATTTAAAATTCCATTGGAAAGATGCCCGGCCAAGGAAATTCCAAGAGCGAGAGAACCTCCCACCACTACTCCGGTGAGGTCTTTGGGAACTCGTCCATAAATCACAGCAGCTACTCCAAAAGAGAAGAAGATGACTCCCAAAGCTTCTCCTGCGCCGGTGAGGATTTCCGTATCAGTTGCCAACACTAGGGGTTCTACCAACTGTCCGCTGAGGTAAAAAGCAAGGCCTGCTCCTAGAAACTGAGCGACCCAATAGCCAATGGCCTCTTGCCAACGAATTTTTCCAATCGAAAGAGCGCCCGCCGTAATGGCAGGGTTGAGATGGGTACCGGAGATATGACCTATTGTGTATACAAAGAGGCCCAAGGTGAGGGCGGCAATCACGGGTGTGGGAAGGTAACTGCCTGCGGCGGCCAAACTCACCGCGAGAGCAAGGCCAAAGGTGCCGAACAATTCGGCCAAATACTTAGGAAGTTTTTTCATGGGCGTGGGTTAGGATGAGATGAGTATAAGTAAGGATCAGTTTGTCGTCCAGTGCTGACAACAGTAAATGCTTGCTCGGCGAACTTTTGAAGCGTAAATTCCAAAATACGCTCCATTTTACTTTCAATGATGATTACTAATCTTTTCGAGCAGATCAAGAGGACCAATGACTATGGTCATGAATTTTGGAGTGCTCGGGAGCTTACGACTCCTTTAGGATACTTAGAATGGCGCAAGTTTGTAGGTGTCGTTGAGAAAGCTAAGGAATCTTGCAAGAATAGTGGTCAAAATGTGGATGATCATTTTGGCGGCGCCGCCAAAATGGTTTTAGTCGGTTCTGGAGCCGAAAGAAAGCTGGAAGACTATCATCTTTCTCGCTACGCCTGCTACCTCATTGCTCAGAATGGGGATCCGCGCAAAGAAGAAATCGCTTTGGCTCAGACCTATTTTGCACTTCAGACTCGAAGACAAGAAATGAGCGAACTGTTCTTGGAAGATAGCGAGAGGGTACTTTTGCGTGGTGAAATGAGTGAACGTAATAAGAAGCTGGCTAAGGCTGCTCAAGGAGCAGGTGTTATTAATCATGCGGATTTTCAGGATTTTGGGTACATGGGACTTTATGGAGGTTTACGTCAAAAAGATATCCATAAGAAGAAAAAACTCAAGCCGAGTGAAAAAATACTCGATCATATGGGAAGTGAGGAGCTGGGCGCGAATATTTTCCGTGCCACACAAGCGGCGGCGAAACTTCGTCGAGAAAATATTATTGGACAATCAAAGGCCAATAAAACTCACTATGATGTTGGGCAAAAAGTGCGAAAAACCATTCAAGAGCTGGGTGGGACCATGCCTGAAAAACTCGAAACTCCTGAAGACATTAAAGAGGCGAGGCAACGCCTAAAAGTTGGGGCTCGAAAACTGTTGTAAGTGGTCTAAAATGCCTCTTGAACCTGCAAACTTTTCAAGGGCTGGTCAAGGTGCAAACTAAAAAAACCGGGTATCCACTCGCGCAGGGTTTCGTGTTCTTCAGGCTCTAGGGTGATTTTTTGGCAGTCGGCGGAGGAGGCGTGGCGGAAGAACTCGAAAGCTTTGCAGTATTTAATAGGGAAAGAACGGTGTTGTGCTTTACGGCAATCTCCGCAGGCCAAAGTGCCGGCTTCATGGTCGAAGTGGGCGGTTTTAGTGAGAGATTGGTGGCAGTGGGCGCAATTCTTAAAACTGGGAAGAAAACCCAGGAGATGGGCGAGTTTCACCAAGGCGACTTCAGGTAAGAGGGGATGGGAATTTTTAAGATGCGCCTCCGGCGTGTTCAGCGCGTTCAGGGTTTCTAAAAAAAGTTCGTAAATCTCCGGGTGTGGATTTTCCGGTCGAAATGTTTTTTCTAAAATCTCAATGAATACAGCGAGGCGGAATACCAAGTTTGGGTGTGCTTTCACATGGATGAAACTGTTTTCGGTTTGTACGTTTTGAAGGTAAGCGCGCTTGGTGGATTCATAAACCGTGCCGCGAATCCAGTTCATTCCTTCCAGATGGCTGCGACGCTTCGAGCGCGGTCCGCCGGCTCCTTTCGCTACCAGATCCAGGCGCTCACCTTCGCTGGAAAGCACGCTGACGAGGAGGTCGGTTTCGCCCCAAGTGCGCGTACGTAGAACGATGCCGGTGAGATTTTTAGTCATGTTCTAAGACAAGGGTACGCTTCAAATAAAAATTGGTGGCCAAGTGGCTGGCCAAAACGCCAACTCCCACGCTGGCGATAAGTTCGCCCACAAACAGCCAAAGCGGGCTAAACTTGTCGGTGAAGTTTAGGTAGTCGGAGAGAGAGGTGCCTTCCAGGAAAAACATGAGAAGAAAGAAGCTGAAAAATACCGCTATGAAACTGTAAAAACCTCCTTCAAATAAAAAGGGCAAACGAATCATACCCGGTTTTGCTCCCACGAGCTGCATGATTTGGATTTCCGTTTTGCGTGTGAAAATGCTGAGATGAATGGCGTTCATAATCATCAGCAGTGAGCCAAAAACAAAAGTAATAATTACACCCACTGTCAGTTTTTTCGTGAATTGTGTCACGTTGATTAAGCGCGCGGCAATGGCCTGATTTTCGCTGGAGCTTTCAGTGCTGAGGAGAAATTCCGAATAGGCCGATGCTTTCAAATAATCGAGCACCATTTCATGTTGATCGGGACTTTCCGTTACAATCCGCAAATTGGCCGGCAAAGGATTCTCAATGCCGTAAACGGTGAATGGGTCGGACTTCTCCGGATAAAGATCAATAAATGCTTCCAGGGCTTGCTCGCTGCTGGTGTATTCCACTTTTGTTACCACCGGCAAAGATTGGACTTCCGCGACCAGGTCGTTGATCTCAAGAAGTGAGGAGCTCTCATTAAGGTAAACAATCAGGTCGATTTTTTCGGCCAGTTGGTCGAGTGCCGATTGCGTGAGCACGTTCAGTACCATAATCACATTAAAAATAAAAAGAATGAGTCCCATCATCACGGTGGTGGCAACCGAAAGTAGCATATTGCGGCCTACGTTTTGCAGGGAGATTCGAGCTAGGCGGCTGAGGTTGTAAGCGAGTCTTGGGCGCATGGCGTGGTGGGTTCGATGGAACGACGGATGAGAGAACTTTTGAAGGTTTGCGGATGGAAGGGCTGAAGGCGGATAATTTCAACGCTGAGTTTTTCTTGGATGAAAAAGTTCTTGAGCCCGTAGGTGAACACATATTGATCGTAGCCCAGGGCAAGGACATCGGGAGCGTAGCGTTTGATGACGCGGTATTTATCATCGAGATTCCCCAGCACCGCTTTGCTCACTTGCGGGCAAGCGGCCACATCGCGAAGTCGTTTGCGTTCGTTGTTCACGGGAGTCGCATTTTTCACCTTTTTCACGGTTTCGTCTCGGGCCACCACCACAATGAGTTCATCACCCAGGGCTTTGGCTTGCTGCAAATAATCTTCGTGCCCCGCATGGAAAAAATCGAAAGTGCCAAAGGCCATTACTTTTTTAGGCCTGGTCAGATTTGTTTCTGGCGCCGTTGGCGCGTTAGAAGAGGTTTGCATCGGGGAATCCAAAGTTAATATAAAGAGCCAATCCAAGCACAATAGCCGAGACTAAGCTACAAAGTGCAAAAGGAATTTTCAAATTTCCCGTGATGTCTTCGAGCGTGAGTGAAAGTCGGCTGGTTCCATAGAGGAGAGCCGCCATAAGAAAGGGGAGGTCGAGAGCGTTCCAGAGCAGGGTCGTCGCGGGATTGAGTACGTCCTGTGCGAGCAGTAGGGAAGTGGAAATGTGCAGCCCGCCCAGTACCACAAAAAAGATGAACGAAACGCTGGCGATGCTCTGCAGGGTTTTTTGCATGGCTAGAGTATAACCATCCTAAACGTAAACTTCAATCTGAAGCAAGTGTACGAAAAAATCGTACGGTCAAAGGGGGTCATGCAATTTTTGGTTTGAGAAAGTTCTAGCGTGCACATGGGTATGCCCGACAACGAGTTCATCCTCTCACCCCCATCCGCTTCTCTCGTGCCTTCAGGTTGATTGAATGGGCAATGACGTGGTGTCCCTTGCAAAGCGGAGCCAAAAAGTTGGGGTCGTGGCGGCGACTGAGGGCGAAAGTTTGTGTGTGGTGAAGATCTTCAGACGGTTTTTTACAGGTTTGAATGGAACATTTGCTGCCGTGTTCCTTACGAATCAGCTTCTTAGTGCGAGCAGGAACATAGCCCGATTTTGCCGTCTGGAGCTCTGCACAGATCGCCTCTTTCTCTTGGGCAATCTCTTCTTCTCGTTTATTGAGAAATTCCAGAAGAAGTTCATTCATATCCAGCCCCTTGTTTTGTAGGTCGAGCAGTTTTCCAGTTACTTCTTCGCTTATTTTTAATTCGCACTGACGTGCGTGGTCGTGCCCGGGCAAAGATTTTGCTTCGAATAATGGCTTAGCAGAGCCATTTGC
>CAYHTG010000023.1:0-16955 GCA_964359495.1 uncultured Candidatus Peribacteria bacterium | reverse complement strand
TTGCGTAAACTGTTGGGACGGCATGGAGAGTATCTATCTATGGAAAGGTAAAATTGAAGATGCCGAGGAAGGAGTTTTGCTGGTGAAAACAACGGAGCAACTTAAAAAGGGGGCGATAACACGGATAAAAGAGCTGCATTCTTATGAAGAACCCATTATCATTCAACTATGAAGGATCTCAAGAACATTCTTAAAAACTACAACCCCGCTCAAATCATCATCGGCGTGCTGGGTGGGCACAGTGCTTTGGACGTTTGTGAGGGAGCGAAAAAAATGGGCTTTCAGACTTTGGTCGTCGCTCAAAAAGGGCGTGAAAAGACTTATGAAAAGTACTATCGCACGCGAAATAATCGCGGTTGCGTGGACCACCTCATCCTTCTCGACAAATTTTCCGATATTGTGAAACCGAGTGTCCAAAAAGAACTACGTTTCCTCAATACCATTTTCGTCCATAACCGCTATTTCTGGGTTTACTGCGATTTCGATAAGATAGAAAAGGACTTCCGGGTCCCGATTTATGGAACTCGTCATATGGTTCGTTTGGAAGAACGGGACGTCAAAAACAATCAATATTGGCTGCTCGAAAAGGCGGGTATTCGTATGCCAAAAATCATCAAGTCGCCCAAAGCAATTAAAGGACCCGTGATGGTAAAAGTAAACGAAGCCACGCGAACATATGAACGCGCTTTTTTTGTGACTGTAAGCCAAGAGGATTACGAAGAAAAAACAAAGGAAATGTTAAAAAGTGGCAGAATTACAAAGGAAGGTTTGAAGAAAGCGGTGATTGAGGAATTTATTATTGGTGCCCAAGTGAACTTTAATTTTTTCTACAGTGCGTTGAGCGGAGAATTGGAACTGATGGGAACCGATGCGCGCCGTCAAACCAGTCTCGATGGATTTTTACGACTCAATGCTTCACTGCAAAACAAACTGCTCGACAGCGGCTATATGCCAACCATGATTGAAACCGGGCATCAAGCCGTGACGATTAAAGAATCCCTCGTTGAAAAAGCCTTTGAAATTGGTGAAAAGTTTGTGAAAGCCACCAAAAAGTATTCCAAGCCCGGCATCATTGGACCCTTCGCTTTGCAAGGGGCGGTGACCTCTGAAAAAGGACGCGAAGAGCTCGTGATTTTTGATGTTTCCATGCGTATTCCCGGGTCACCGGGCACTCGATTTACTCCTTATACAGGCTATTTGTGGGGGCGTGAAGTTAGCTACGGAGAACGCATTGCCATGGAAATTCGCGAGGCCCTTGAAAACGGCCAAATACTTAAAATCTTAACCTAATTCCATGCCAAACGATGGAGAAATCTTAGAAGATCATAACGTACTTCCGGTACTACCGGAAACCGCCGATATCCAGGATCAATTGGATGCTTTAGAAACCGAAGTAGTGGGTCCCCATATTGAAGAAATGAAAGATGAAGAGTTGATGGAACATATCAACAGCATCAATGATGAAACGCTCGATTTCTTAAAAAAGAAAACGGAAGATGCCGACAAAGAAACAGCCGATCGTGCGAAATTTCAACTCGAAGTGTATGGATCGACCTTGGTACTTTTGGAATCCGTCCGCGAGCTTATAAAACAAAAAGAATTTGAGAAAGCGGAAGAAAAGGTGGTCGTTTTTTTAAACGAACAAATTGCAAAAATGGAGGCAAGCGGTATGGACAATTCGGCTATTCAAAATGCTATCCGCGAGATTCAAGATTTTGTAAACATTTATGGGCAAATGGTAGAGCAAACAGAGCTGAAAGAGCCAAGCGCGAAAATGCAGCTGCTTTCTACCGGTATCGATATTTTACCTTTTGTTGGTGGAGCAAAAATTTTCATAGAAGGCGCAGTGGGAAAAAATATGGTGGGAGAAGATTTAAGTTTAAAGAAACGAGCCTTGTATGTTGCGGAAGGAAGTTTATGGCTCACGGTGGATACCGTTGCCGCCGCTGCCGGAGCGGTTTCGGTGGGGACAGGAACAGTCGCCGTTGAAGCTGCAGGGTTTGCTCTCAAAGCTCCTAAAGCAGCCAAGTTGCTCAGTCGAGGCGCTGCCGTCATTCGTGCCACGAAAGGAGCGGGAAAAGGGAGCCGAGCTATTTATAACGCCGGTCGATTCTTAGTAGAACATCCTCAAATAGCCAAACAAGCCGATAAAGTTGTTGCCCGAGGTGTGGAAGCCCGCCGAGCAGCTCTTTTAGCCACGCCCGGTCAACTTTCACAAGTCCGCGAAGAGGGTAAAAAATCGTCTGAACTCATTCAAACCGTTAACAAAGAACGCCAAGAACTTGTAGAGGCTTTAGGACAAGTCTTCGATCGCTCGGCGAAGCCGAGTAGTCCATTGTCCTAAATGAGCGGCATCTCAAAATCCTCGGTTTCTTGAATGACCGTATTTGCAGAACCATTGGCAGGGGGAGGAGCATCATCGCTCCCTTCATCCCATTTTTTTAGCATTTCTTCAATTTCCTCGCGCGGTTTACAGTACTTATCACGAGATTCTTGAATAATTTCACGGGTAAAATCTTTTGCGCCGTACTGAATATCCAAAGTACGCCCGGAAAAGGCTTCCGTGAGCTCGCCATCAATGGACATTTTTAAGTAAAATTCTCGGACTCCAAGGTTAATAATGTCTCGTACTCCGAAGATCGGTGTGTATTCTTCCGCGAGAATCACGGCATCTTCGGCACCAACACGAAAGCTCACTATGGAACCCACGTTTCCGAACACCGTTTTACGAACTTTCTCATCGAGCTGGCCAATATACTGATGCGCGATGGTCAAACAAAGACGATACTTACGAGCTTCCGACAAAATTTCAGCGAAAGTGTCGGTGGCAAAATTTTGAAATTCATCGACATAGAAGTAAAAATCTTTACGCTCTTCCTCACGCATATTCGCGCGCGCCATAGCGGCCTGATAGATTTTAGTGATAATCATAGAGCCTAGAAGCCCCGAGTTTTCCTCTCCCAAAAGTCCCTTCGAAACTTTCATGAGCAAAATCTTCTCTCCATTCATGATGTCTTGAATTTGGAAGGTATTCTTTGGCTGTCCGATGATGTTACGAATCATATTCGTGGAGACGAGCTGACCAACTTTATTGAGTAGCGGAGTAATGGCCTCGGCATCAAATTTTTCGCTCCATCCGGCGAACTCATTCACCCAGAAATTTTTCACCACAGAGTCTTCAATACGAGCAATGATTTTTTGACGATAGTTTTTATCGGAAAGCATTTTCATGATGGAAAGCACCGTGGTATTGGGTGAATCCAAAAGCGCCAGGGTGGTGTAGCGAAGCACATGTTCCAAACGATTGGACCAGTTTCCGCCGAAAAGTTTTTTGAAAATATCAATAAACCCAATGGTGATTTGCATCTTAAATTTCTCATCCACTTTTTCAAGCGGGTTGAAGGCGATGGGAAACTCGGTATCGGCAGGGTCAAAATAAACCACATCCTTCATGCGATGCTCCGGAATGAAACGCAAAATATTATCTACGAGATCCCCGTGTGGGTCGAGCACACCCACCCCTTTCCCGGCTTCAATATCACTTTTAATCAAGAGCTCGAGAAGCTTGGATTTCCCTGTTCCGCTTTTCCCAACCGCGTATAAGTGACGTCGTCTATCCTCGCGCTTAATACCAAACTCCTGAAAGGTATTGTGATAGTTGGTTCTTCCAAATAAAGAAATATACAGGCCCGAATCCGTGGGCAAGTTTTTAGGGGGCTCATGCTTTTTTGCAAGCATGTGGACCACGTGAGGGACATGATCCGAATTTGGGAAATGGAACAAGGTTGCCAACTCGTGTGCACTGACCATGAGAGGTTTAGTCAAATGACGAGCTTGATAATCTTTCAAGAAAGAATTGCCGGTTTTGATGTGCTCCAAAACAAAGCCGTTGTAATCGGTTCGATTGAATTGAAAAAACGCCTTAGCCAAAGCGGTAAGGTTGTTTTTTGCACTTTCTAAATCTGAAGAAACGGCTCCAAAACGTACTTCCATTTCGAAGGGGTGGTGTTCGCTTTTATGAATAAAGGCTTCATTTTCCTCGTGGAAAAAAGTGCTTTTATTCTTTAAACGAACATAGTTTTTAAGACGAAAACGTCTCCAAATATTATTCAACTTCATTTTCCAGCGACGCCCAAAATGATATTGCCAATCTTCATGACGAGGATTGATGAGAATTTGTACCCAGGCTTGGTCCTCCCGTCCCAGCTTGGAAATCACGGAAAAAAGGCTCGAAAGCGAGTCGAGTTCAAAATCCTCAAAAGTTTTAATGGGGTAAATATCGCTGAGTTCAAAAGCGGCTCGAGTTCCAACGAGGTGTTGTTTTTTTGGATCATAAAAATTCGTGTAATCCTTGTTCGGACGAATTTCGCAGTTGGGGAAAGTCGAGTAAATAAGCCCTTCCACGAGTTTGGTGATTTCAGGTTCGCAGGCGATAAAAAAGTAGGTGTACTCATTGTAACCAAACATTTCGAAGGAAAGATGTTTGTGATGCGCCGTATTATGCAAGTTCACCAAGAACTGAAGGAACAAATGCTCTTTTTTTGGGCTTTCCGGCGTGCCTTGTTCCAGTACAACTTGAAGAAAATCCATATTTGTTTTCTAATATTTAATTTTACCAGATTTTGCAGGCCTGGTCAATCTGTTTAACAGATTAATCCACCAATTTTAAGTAGCAATTTTCACAGTAAATGGGCTCCGGTCGGTCCTGAGCGTAAGAAGTCTCAAAAGGTGCTTCACATTGTTTACAATGACGTTTCCAAAGTTTTCGAGGATTTCTAAGGCTCATTCGAACTTTGTGTCGACAATCCGGGCAGCTCAGGGGAGGGGGAAGATTTTGTTTTTGATAAAAAGCAAGCTCATGGTTCACCAACTTAAAGTTTTTACTGCATTTCGGACAGAGCAAAAGTTCCTTTGTTGGTGCTTGGGTGGGCTTCATTTCTTCATCTTTCCACTTGTACCCTTTTACAAGTGCCTCCTCTTTGCTCAGGGGAAAATAGTCTTGAGCCAAGGTTTCATTGTATCCATAGGGAGAGAGTGAAATGGGAAAAAACTCACCCCATTCTTCAGTTTTCTTCATGTGTTCAATCAACTTATTTCGTAAAACCTCATACTCGTCTTTGCTGTACTGCTTGTTAAAAATACAGTGAGCCGCTTTTCGTAAGCCCACGCAGCCCAAAAGATCGTGGCTGTTTTGTTGGCAAAGTTTGGAGTAGAAAATGTCGCAGCATCCCTCCCAAATTTGATCCGAAAAACAAATATTTCTCACTCCAGCCCTAGCCCCACCAATTTCATGATTTTCGTAACAAAATTCCGTTCCACCCTTAGAGCCAAATGTGGACATGTCATGAACTTTTTTGATGAAACGAGAATTATGTATGTACTTGCAATCTTGGGCATTGTTGATGTCAAAACATTGCTCGCAATTTTGCGTGTTGAACATATAATCGCCAGTTGAGTTTTCGTTCTGTACTCCATAAAGATACTTATGTGGAAATTGCTTAGAATACTCAGAAAAATCTTGCCTGAACTCTTGTAAACTGCCTACATCTATCAGATTGTAGGTTTCCATTTGCTTTACATAACCTTCCTTGGAGTAGGGCTTATTGTAGATGTAATACTGCTTATTTCTGAGATTCACACAACCGAAACAATTTGAACAACCGATGCAGTTTTTTAAAAACCATGAATCGGAACATGTGTTACAGTTTTGTGAAAAGCGAAGATTATAACAATTACGCACGTCCGTGCATTCATAACAAAGTTCCGATTGATAACAATGCACGTTATCTACGCAGTCTTTGGAGTCATAGATGTAGCTCGAGTAGAAACATTTTTCATCGAAATCGGCCTCAAAAATCAAATAGCTATCCTTACACCAACCACATTGATTTACATAGTCACAGTTCTGATTGTTCACCGTGGAAAGGGCCAACTGCGGAACGGAATGCATCAGTTCCTTGAACTGTTCAAAAAAGGGACGATTAAAATCAAAATCCCGGCCATAAGTCAGGGCATCCCATTTATCCGAATACCAATACTCGTTTTTATAGATTTGAAAAGGTTTCTCTTCCGAGTACACAGACAAGATTGTTTCACCCGTACCATTACATTTGCGAACATACAATTTCCTTTCATTCCGCCAGGCGAGACGTCTTTGCTGCCTGCAATCGGGGCAGAAAGTAGGCTCCGGCACCTTCATCTCTTCATAATAGCTTAAATCCCCCTCACTCAGATCAAAGTTATTCGGACAGTTTTTACAGATTTTTGTTTTCACGTCAGTAGACTAAAGTCAAATAGCACTTCTCACAATAGACCTTTTCTGGACGGTCAGGCGTATATGTTGTCTGGATTTCGGCTTCGCACTGAGCACAATGGCGATTCCAAAGTTCTTGAGGGTTGCGCATGGCGAGTCGATCCTGGTGACGCTGATTAGGAGCTCGACGAGGAATAGGCAGCTTCATTTTTCGGTAGAATTCGAGTTCTTGTGGAATTAACTTGTAAAGTTTCCCACTGACTTCGCACGTGAGAATCTGCTTTAAAATTTCATCTGAAACCTCTTCAATATTACTCGAAAATTCAGCCCTGGGGCCTTGGTAACTATTGCTTTCGTCTTCTTCCTTCCAAACGTACCGGCGGCTTACGCAATCTTCTTTTGAAAGAGGGAAGTACTCATTCGCTACGGTTTCATTGTATCCAAAAGGCGAAATGGAAACCGGAAAGAATTCCCCCCACTCACCCATTTTATTCATATGTTCAATGATTTTTCCAACCAAAACTTCATACTCCTCTTTCGAATACTGCTTGTTCAAAATGCAGTAGGAGGCATTTCTCATTCCACTGCAGCCAAACAAATGATTGGAATTGAAACAACTATGACTGTAAAGACTTTCAGAGACTTTGTTGCAAAACTTCGAGAACAAAAGTTTTTGATCTTGATAGCCGCCTAGATACTCATAACAAAGCTCATTTTCTTCGGTGTAGTTATTGTCGTAACAGTCTTTGAGATCCACAACTTGCATGGTGTAAGCCGTGTCTTCCGAGCGGTCCGTAAAGTAACAATTTTTCGCATTTTTACTCTGAAAAACATAATTTCCACTCACATTTTCCGATTGCCGACTTTGCATGTACCGATGCGGAATTCGCCTTTTGATATCCTCCAGCCTTTCTCGCAACTCCTTTTGAGTTTTCGTATCGCACAAATTTAACTTTTCTTTAAATTTCTTATAGTCCTCTTCAGAAAGTTGCTCGTTAAACACGCAATATTTCTTATTGCGAAGTCCGGCGCATCCAATGCACTCGCTGCAGCCTTGAAGATCGAAGCAAAAGATCAAATGGTCCGAACTGTGACAATCCTGACAATAAAAACATTGGTAAAGTTTTCTTGAATCCGCGCATTCATAACAATACTGACATTCACGCACCACCAGGGTATCCACGCAGTTGAGTGAGTAGTAAGGCGAACCGTAATAACAAGCCTCCGAATACACCGAACCAAAAATCAAATAAGAATCTTTTACATTTCCCACATAATTGCAGTAGTTACTGTTTTCAGAGTTCCAAACAAACATCGCGAGTTCCGGCACTTGCTTCGAAAGCTCGTGGAACTGATCAAAAAACGGCCGACTAAAGTCAAAATCTCTTCCATAACTTTTTGCATCCCATTTGTCACTCCACCATTCACTATTTTCATAAACCGTAAAATCGCTATCCGGCGCAAAATTGGAAATAATACTTTTCCCGCTCAGATCACATTTTCGATGATAAAGATTCCGCTCATTCCGATGCGCAAAACGCCTTCGTCGTCGTTCTTCGGGACATAGCGTAGGCAAAGGCACGCCCATTTTCAGGTAAAAATCCTGGTCGGCATCATCGATGATGAATATTTTTCCGGAAGCCGCACATGTTTTGGTGATTGCTACCATCAATAAACAGTTTTTAAGTAACACGCTTCACAAAGCACCTTTTCGGGCCGTTTAGGGCTGTAGACCGTTTCCATCTGCACTCCACAATCGGAACAAGGGCGGACCCAAAGCATACGAGGATTTTTTCGAGCCATTCGTTCTTTGAAACGTTGTTCAGGAGCCTTTTGTGGGAGAGGAACATCGAGTTTCTTATAGAGCGCTAATTCCTGGGGAGTGATTTTATAAAGCTTGCCAGAAACGTTACAAGTAAAAATGCTTTTGGTGACTTCCGGACCGGCCTCTTTGGCATCTGGCGGTGGTAAAAGTTTTGGCCCTTGATAAGCTGTTTTCTCAACATCTTCTTTCCACTTTAAACCCTTCGACAGTGCTTCTTCTTTTGTCACAGGAAAGTAATCCTGTGCAACGGTTTCGTTGTAAGCAAAAGGGGAGAGTCCCATGGGAAAGAATTCGCCCCACTCACCGGTTTTTTTCATATGAGCAACAACCCTTATCATCAAACTTTCATACTCTTCTTTCGAATACTCTTTGTTAAGAATGCAGTATTTTCCTTTCTTCATTCCCACGCAGCCGAACAGATATTCGCTGTTGAAACACAAGTTGCAGTAAGTGAGGTACTTATTGAACCAACAAATATCACTGAAGCGATGCATATAATTGGCCTCACTGCCGCCCACCTCATACTCCAACTCAGAATGATCGTCGTTATTGACATCGTAAGCATCTTTTATATGGGTGGCATCGAACACAAATTTACAATCTTCCAGATGGGTGACGTCAAAACAGTAGCGTGAATTTTTTGAATTATAGACAGCGTCTCCACTACAGTTTTCCACGTTAATCGCATCCATGAATTTCCTCGGAATCATATTTAAGGATAAAAACTTTTCAATCTCCGCGGGTAAGTCCTCCTTCAATTCTTTAAGTTTTTCCTCATACTCGCTCTTCGAATATTTTTCATTATAAATACAATAGCTTTGGTTGGCCAAATTGAAGCAAGCAAAACAATTTTTACAGCCCTTCAAATTATATCCCAGCGTGCAGTCCGTGGAGTCGGAGGAGTTTTGAAGCCAAGCACAGTTGTAGCAATTCTGAGAATCCAAAGTTTCGTAACAAAGCTCACACTGCGAGCAGTTTGAACAATCTGCAATACTTCGACAATTCCACGAACGTTTTGTGTAAAAAGCTTCCTCACATTCAGCGGAAGTCGTGAGTAAGTAAGAATCTTTATTCCGAAGCGTAAAATTACCATACTCCGCATTCACATGATCTTTATTCATGAGGCTGATACGAGGAACTTTTTTCATCAACTCTGCATATTGATCAAAAAATGATCGTGAAAAATCAATCTCTTGGGCGAAACTTTTAGGATCCCACGAGTCACTCCACCAACATGTTTGGCAGTACACGGTATAAGGGCTGTCCGAATCATACATCGCAACGATCTCTTTTTTGCAAAGGTCACATTTTCGATGATAAAGATTCCGTTCATTCCGAAAAGCCAAGCGCCGTCGCATGCGTTCCACCGGAGAGAGCCTGGGAATGTCCACCTCCATTTTTTCGTAAAACGCTTGGTCCTCCTCACTAATATAAAAGGGTTGTCCACTGGCCCGACAGGTTTGCGTGATTTGTGACATCAGGTTTTGATTGGCTTCCATACTACCACATCTGTAAATTTATTAATAATAATTGCTTGATAAAATCGAAACAACAGGTTAAAATAACTGTAGAAATTTCTTTACAACATGATCAGAGATCAGCTTGAACAGTTCGGGCTCTCAGAAGAAGAGGCAAGAGTTTACCTCACGGTTTTGGAATTGGGTGGATCCTTTGCCAGCACCATTGCGAGTAAAGCCAAAGTGCCGCGAGTAAACTGTTATTATGTACTTGAAAGCCTTCGCAAACGAGGCCTCATTACGGCGAACCTCAAAGGAAACATTAAGTTTTTTGTGGCCGAACCCCCGCAAGTTTTGGTGAATCAAATGGAGGAGCGGTATCAAAATGCAAAAAAACTGCTCCCGGAACTCCTTTCCATCACAAACGCTCTGGCTTTTAAGCCCATCATTCGCTCTTACGAAGGTATTGAGGGGATTAAGACCATTTTCGATCAAACGCTGGAGGCAAAGTCGGAAGTTTTGGGTTATACCAATCTGGAAGCTTTGGGCGAACTCCTCCCGGACTATTTGCCTTCTTACACGCAAAAATTAGTCAAACGTCGCATTAAAACCCGTCTTTTGTCACCTTCCACCGAACAAGCCCGGCAGTTCATTAAACGCTTTTATCCCAAAAAATTCCCTGAAGAATTGGTGGAAATCCTCTTCGTGAACCCCAAGGAATTTAACTTCGAGAATCAAATTTCTATCTATGAAAACAAGGTAGCCATTATGTCTTTAAGTCGCGATGAACAGATTGGAATGCACATTGAATCCGCCGTCTACGCCCGCACCCAACGCGCGGTTTTCAACTTGGCCTGGCTCGGGGCAACAGCCTTTGTGGCGCAATAGTGAAGCAAGGGGCTTAGTATGTGGCTGCTAAATAACAACTTTCACAATAGATGATTTCAGGTCTTTCTGGGGCGTAGCTGCTTTGAACAGCACGACCGCATTTTGAACATTTTCTATCCCAAGTCTTTATAGGATTTCGAAGTTGAAGCCGAATTTCATTCCGTGTTTCAGGCGCGTAGCGAGGGATGGGAATTTCCATTTGCCTATAAAGCTTCAACTCTGCCGGAATTATTTTGTAAGGTCGGCCGGTTTTTTCGCAAACCAAACTGAGCTTCGTCACGTCGTCTTTGACGTCATGAATGGAATCAGGAAGATTATTTGAATGGACTTCATGAAGTTCTTCTTCCTGCCACTTTAAACCTTGTGCAAGGACTTCCTCTTTGCTGAGAGGAAAGTAGTCCTGAGCGACGGTTTCATTGTAAGCAAATAGAGAGTTTTCCATTGGAAAAAACTCTCCCCATTCACCGGTTTTTTTCATGTGCTCTACCACTCGCGCAGCGAGGCGCTCGTATTCCTCTTTTGTATATTGTTTGTTGAGGATGCAGTACTCAGCACGCTTCATATTGCTACAGCCAAAAAGGTCATGAGAGTTATCCACTTTGTCACAGTAAAACGTGTTGTTGCTCGCCCAAGAAAAAGCACAAAAGGCACAATGATGTCCAGCAATGGAGCCCAGCATTTCGTAGTATAGTTCAGCCCCATAACCCACGTGATCCGAACTCGCGGCATCTTTAACATTGAGTCCCGTCAAAAAAACATCTTTCAAATCTTCCGCTGGACCTTTTACGCTGAAGGAATTAATTGCATTTTTTGCTCCGGAAATATCATCGCCCGTACAATTTTCACTGTTGATAATAAAAGCAGCCCTGTGCGGAAAATTTAGTTTAAAACGGGCAAATTCCGCCTTCATTTTTTGCACTCCACTCCATGTGTCTAAGCGGTAGATGCTGACAAGATGCTTATACTCTTCAGGTGAATACGGTTTGTTAAAAATGTGGAATTTTTTAGACACTAAACCCACACAAGCTACGCAAGATTCACAATTACGACACTCAAACAAAAAAGCACCATCCCGACATCCAAAAGACCTTTGACTATAACGAAGATTATAGACATTTTCGCAATCTACACAGTCGTAGGCCAATTCTCCTTGGTTAATCCAGTACACATCGGAGGTATCTTTACAATGCATACTGAAGCACGAGTAAAGACAATCTTCATTATAATCACCCCCAAAGACCAAGTAGCAGTTTTTATTGTCTGTGGTGATATTACAATAATCACTGTTTTCGCTATTTTTGTTCATCAATGAAAGGCGCGGTACTGCTCTTTGCAATTCTACAAATTGATCAAAAAAAGGCCGATTAAAATCATAATCTCTTCCATAGTCCCGAGCATCCCAGCCGTCTCCCCACCAAGCTTCTTGCGAAAAAACGGTGTAATTCTTATCTGGGGAATAGATGGAAATGATAGGCTTACCGGTAAGGTCACATGTGTCATTATAAATCCGCCGTTCATTCCGATGAGCGAGCCTTCTTTGATGCCTATGTTCAGCACAAAGCTGCGGCAAAGGCGCGTCAAATTTCTTCAAATGAGCCTGTTCCCATGCGCTGATTGAAAACGATTGCTGACAGCTCCGGCAATGGGCTTGAATTTCACTCATTAGTAAACTTCCTTTAAATAGCACTCCTGACAGTAAATAATAGCCTCGTCCCCGGAGAAATCGGTGTCCACTTCGCGTGAACATTTTCGGCATTTTGTTTTCCTTAAAATGTAAGGATTACGCTTAGCCAACCTATCTTTATGGCGAACATCGGGATGCCTCGTCGGAGGAGGCAAACCCATTTCCTTATAAAATTTCAATTCCTGAGGAATGAGACGAAAAGATCGTCCGCTGACTTCACAGTTCACCACGTTTTCTCCTTCCGCTTGAGCTACGGAGCTTTCTTCAATGTCATGCCAAGCCCACCCTTCCTTTAAAACTTGATCTTTGCTCAAAGGGTAGCGTTCTTGAACGGCACTTTCGTTGTAAGCCATGGTGGACATTTCGATCGGAAAAAATTCACCCCACTCGCCGGTTTTTTCCATGTGCTCCACTACTCGCGCGGCAAGCTTTTCATACTCTTCCTTGGAATACTGCTTATTCAAAATACAGTATTTCGCATTCTTCATTCCCACGCAGCCAAAAAGATTTTGATTCGAATTGTTGCAATAGTTCGAATAGAGAACGTCATTCGCTCCTCCAACCAAAGAAAAGGAAAATAGATTCCTCATGCTTTTACCGCTGGCGATTACCTCGTAAGAAAGCTCACATTGGTAGAAAAAGTCGCAATCCATAAGGTCTTTGCTGAATTCAACTTGAGAGCAGTTAAAAACGTCTTCACAGTTGACCACATCAAATGAATTCCAAACATTCCGACTTTCAAATACATGGCTTCCATTCACGTTTTCTGAGTTAAATACCGAGGTGGCCCTTACAGGGTATTTCTTTTGATGCTCTTCGAAAGCAACTTGCGTACGCTTCAAGGCTTCTTGAGATCCATCCCACCATTTTTTAACTCTTTTCCCATATTCTTCTTTCGATAAAGCCTCGTTAAAAAAGTGGTACTTTTTCTGTACCAAGCCCACGCAGCCAAAACAGTCGCTACAGCCGGACATATCCGCACAAAATGTTAAATTAAAACAGCCTCTCGAACGTTCGGTATAAAAACATTGATAGCATTGCCCGCAATCAATGGATTCGTAACAAAGCTCGCACTTACTTAAGTTATAGCCATCGAAACAGCTACGGCTATTCAGGGCCAAGTAGGTGTAATAAATATCTTCGGAATCGGCCAAACGTGAGGAAAGAAAACAGTTCCTACATTGCAAAGTAAACACCGTATAATCACAATTTTCCGAATTCACCACAATGCAGGCCGCCCGCGGGACGCTGTCCGACAAATCTTTCACTTGATCAAAAAAGGGCCGCGAAAAATCAAAATCCCGCCCATAAGAGTAAGGGTCGTAGGCATCGCTCCACCACACGTCGATCGCATAAACGGGGTAGGGCTTCTTGGGATGATGGACGGAAATAATGGGTTTTCCCGTCTTATCACATTTTCTTTTATAGAGATTTCGGTCATTTCGAAACGCGTAACGTCTTTGTCGTCGACATTCGCTACACAGCTTAGGCTCCGGAATTTCAAATCGTTTTCCTCCAATCGTAGGCGCAACTTTTTTCAAAAACTCTTTTTCTTTGTCGGAGATTTGGAAGTTGATTTTGCAATGACCACAAGTTGACATAGGGCAGTTTAGTAAACCGTAGCTAAATAACAGCTCTCACAATACACTTTTCCCGTAAAATCGGGAGTATAAGTGGTTTTCATGGTCTTGCCACAGTGGTCGCAATTACGGTCCCAAAGTTTACGTCCATTGCGCAGCGCATCACGGTCTTTCATGCGTACTTCAGGATGTTTTGCAGGTAAAGGAAGGTCGAGTTTTTTGTAAAATTCCAATTCCTGACGCGTGAGGCGAAAAGGCTTTCCGGTCACCTCGCAAATCACTACATTGTCGAGATTTTTATCTTCGGCCTCACGCGGTTCATCATGCCATTGGTAGCCGAGTTTAAGTGCCTCCTCTTTCGAAAGAGGATAGTACTGTTGAGCTACCGTTTCCTTGTAAGCGAACCGAGAATATTGGGGGAGAAAAGAATCGCCCCATTCGCCGGTTTTTTTCATGTGCTGAGCCACTCGCGCAGCGAGCCTTTCGTATTCTTCTTTCGGATACTTCTTGTTTAAGATGCAATATTCTCCCTTCTTCACGCCCGCGCAGCCAAAACAGTTCGAAGAGCCCATAGAGTAGGAGCAATAAATCAGATTGAATCCGTCCAGCCAGTGATGATCCGAAAAAAGATGATGGTTTCCTTTGGTGCTGATGCATTGATAAGACCAAGCCAGCCAACCTCCGCCATCAACTTCTTGAGTATGCTCACTTTTCGCAGGAATATTCGTGACATATTTGCAATCCTCCAACTCTTGAGAGTCAAAACAATACGAACAATTTTTCGAATTTTTCACGTGATCTCCCAGCACGTTCTCACACTGCACCAAAAACAAATTTCGTCGTGGGGTTTTTTTGCTCACTTCTTGAAATCGCTTCAAGGTTTGATTCCAATTTCGTTTGGCATCCGCTACTTTTTTCTTATACTCCTCTTCACTGAAAGGCTCATTGAAAAAATAATATTTTTTATTCCGCAGGCCGCTGCATCCAAAGCACGATTCACAATTGCGGCAGTCAAAACATCCAAAACAATCTGTGAGGCCTTCACTTTCTAGACAATAGGCTGAGGCGTAACACTTCACACAGTCAGTGCACTCGTAACAAAGTTGAGACTCAATCAAAAACAAATTATCGTAACAGTCGAAGCTGCTCCACACAAAGGATCCGTAAGAACATTTTTCATTAAAATCAGAGGTAAAAACCAAATAGCAGTCTTTATTTTGGTAGCCATAGTTCGTGTAGTCGCTATTTTGATCTAAGGCATTAATAATCCCCAATTGCGGAACTTTTTTAAGCAGCTCATAAAACTGTTCAAAAAAAGGCCGACTGAAATCAAACTCTTGACCGAAATCCGTGCCATCCCAATCATCCGCCCACCAACAATCCCGACAATAAACCGTAAAAGGCTTGTCTTTCGAGTAAACGGAAAGAATAGTCTTTTTACAACGATCACAGTCGCGTTTATACAATTCCCGCTCATTTCGGTAAGCCATTCGATGCTGCTGGCGACAGGAGGGGCAGTAACGCGGCACTGGCAAAAGCGCCTTTTCACCATGAAAAACAGGTGAAATGGTCTCTAAAAACGCGAGGTCTTCAGGTAGGATTACAAATTGGACATGGCACTGTAAGCATTTTTGTTCCATTTAGCCACATTATATAGGGTTGTTGTTGGGGCTCCAACAACATGTTTTTCTTGTTTTTTCGTCACCATTAATTTATAATAGTAGTATGTTTTAGTAATACTTCTCCTGCATATGAAAAATTCTGCCCTAAAAAATAAATCAAGAATTTCAATAACAATAATGCCTTCTTTGAATCTGATCCTTGAGAAGGAAAGCGAATTTTCTGGAATCAGCAAAAGTGAGCTCGTTGAAAGGGCTATTGAAAAATTTCTAAAAAATAAGCTCGATCATGATTCAAAAATCTTAGGAAAGATGGTTTTTGAAGATTTGCCTTCTGAAAACGAATGGCTCATGCTTGGATCGCAATTGGAACCCTATGAAAAAAATTAAACAAGGCGATATTTTCTGGGCAGACCTAAATCCTGTTAGAGGTCATGAACAAGCTGGTTGCCGACCGGTCCTCGTTTTGCAAAATGATCTACTGAATAAAAATTTAAACACAATAATTATTGCAC
Organism: uncultured Candidatus Peribacteria bacterium; assembly: GCA_964359495.1. Classification (GTDB taxonomy): domain Bacteria; phylum Patescibacteriota; class Gracilibacteria; order UBA1369; family 2-02-FULL-48-14; genus 2-02-FULL-48-14. The sequence continues at coordinate 1,134 of CAYHTG010000023.1, read as the reverse complement.
CCCTAACTACAAATGTCTCAGTAAAAGGTTTCCTCACGACTTATTTTTTCTCTGCAAAACAATCAAAACTAAATAAAGACAGTATCGCATTGCTTTACCAGATAAGGACTATCGATAAAACTCGTCTTCAGGAAAAACTGAGCCAATTATCCGAGCAACAAATGAGAGAAATAAAACTACAAATGGCACTTCTATTTTAATAAACCATCAATGAAGTAGAAAGGCTATCTGCAACGGGATCTCATCTCCATGGTAACCATGTCTCGACAATAGGCTGAAAAACTTTTCTTTTCCTCTTGAGCCAATCGCTTAATCTCCAAAAACGAAGACTTTGGAAAACGCACGGTAATACGTTTAGATTTCATAAAAATTATTACAACAATACCCTAAGGCAAAGGCTTCCTTTTTGCAAGTTCTCCAGGTAAAATACACCCGATGAAAGTTCTCCTTCTCGCAGCCGGGCGCAGCAGACGCGTGAAACCCATTGAAGATAAAAACTTCCTGAAGTTTGCGGGTCGCACCCTGCTTGAGCATCAATTGGATACCCTCAAACGAGTGGGTCTGAGCGATATGATTGTTGTGGGTGGAAAACATAATTTAAACAGATTAAAAGAGCTGACTAAGCCTTTCAAAGCTCTTGTTCTTGAACAGAAGAACCTCGATGAAGGTATGGCCGGGGCAGTCTTAACGGCCAAGGGAAAGATCAAAAATGAGCCGCTGCTGATTTTGAGCAGCAATGATGTGCTTGCCCAAAGCGCCTTCGAAAAAATGCTGAAAGCGAGTCAATCCAAAGCGGATGCCTACCTTTTGGCTTTCAAAGTGAAGCAGTATTTCCCGGGTGGCTACCTCAAGATGAAAGGTCAACGTATTTTAGACATTGTGGAAAAACCGGGCGCGGGGAAGGAACCTTCGAAATGGGTAAACATTGTCGTTCATTTATTCAAAAATCCAAAGGACCTCTTTGAAGCTTTGGAAAAATCAAAAAGTAAAAACGATGATCGCTATGAGCGAACCCTTCAATCCCTCATGAAAGAACTTCATTTCGAAGCCGTGCCTTACGATGGTTTTTGGCAGCCTGTGAAACATCCTTGGCATGTCCTCGACCTCATGCAGTTTTCTTTTAAAGTCATGGGG
>CAYHTG010000022.1:0-17066 GCA_964359495.1 uncultured Candidatus Peribacteria bacterium | reverse complement strand
TGGGCGATTATTTCAAAGCCGGCGCTATTCAAATGTCTTATGAGTTTTTGACTGAATAGCTGGGGCTCGACGCTAAGCGTCTGATGGTCACGTGTTTTGCCGGCGATGAGAATGCTCCGCGCGATGAGGAAGCGGCGGGCGAATGGAAAAAGTATGGCTTTAAAATTGCGGACGACTCGGGTGATAAACAAATGATCTTCTTCTACGAAAAAAAGAAAAACTGGTGGGGGCCGGCCGGACTAACGGGACCTTGCGGACCGGATACCGAAATGTTTTACGATCTTTGTCCCGAGCTGCCGAGCACCGAGCACAAAGCGGGCGCTTCGGAAGTGGCCATTCAGAAATATCCTTACAAACAAGGAGCGCTCCGCGCATCTATGGCTAGCTCACCTTCGGTGAGTGGCTGCCATCCCAACTGTGAATGCGGCCGTTACGTGGAAATTTGGAATGACGTTTTCATGCAATACAACAAAAACGAGGATGGCTCCTTCACTCCGCTCAAACAACAAAATGTGGACACCGGAATGGGCCTCGAGCGTGTGACCGCAATCCTGCAAGGCAAGCCCACCCACTACGAAACCGAACTTTTTGAGTCGGTGATTCATCGCATTCGCACGCTTTCCGTGGATGACAATAATCCGATGAGTGAGCGCATCGTGGCCGATCATATTCGAAGTGCCACTTTCATTTTAGGAGACGAACGCGGCGTCACTCCTTCCAATGTGGACCAAGGCTATGTGCTTCGAAAACTCATCCGGCGGGCCATTCGTCATGGACGAAAACTGGGGATTAAAGGCGAGTTCACGGCGGAATTGGCACGGATTTTCATTGGCTTGTATGCCGATCCTTACAAAGAGCTGGTAAAGAATGAAAAACGGATTTTGGAGAGTTTGGAAAAAGAGGAAGAACAGTTCCAAGAAGCGCTCAAAACCGGCGAACTGGAAATTGAAAAAGATATTGTTCGCGTAGAAGAAGCCTTGGTTTTCCTCGGCAATGAAACACAAGTGGCGGCGCTTGAAATGGGACTCAACGCCCTCTCTCAAATGGTGAAAGGAGGAGGATGCTTGAAAGTGATGAATGAAACTCTGCGACCGATACTTGGGAAATTGCGTGCAGAGTTTAAGGGCGAAGCGGCCGGGAAGGAGATCGAAGAAAGTGTGCTCAAACCGGTGCGTGAAAAGGCGGGATATTTACAGAAAGAAGGTTGGGAGCTCCGTGGGGAGCGAGCTTTTTTCTACTTTGAAAGTTACGGATTCCCCCTTGAAATGACCGTAGAAATGATGAAGGAACGTGGCATTATGGTGGATCAAGAAGGTTTTCAAAAAGCCTTTGCTCAGCATCAAGAAAAATCGCGCGTGGGAGCGGAACAAAAGTTTGCCGGCGGACTGGCCGACCATAGTTTTGAGACAAAGAAACTCCATACCGCCACGCATCTTATGCTCGAGGCTCTTCGCCGTGTGCTGGGGAAACATGTGGAACAAAAGGGGTCTAACATCACGCAAGAGCGGCTGCGTTTCGACTTCAATCATCCGGAAAAACTCACTCCCGAGCAAATCGCCGACGTGGAGAAAATTGTGAACGATGCCATCCAAGCCGACCACCCAGTTCACTTTGAAGAAATGACCGTGGAAGAGGCGCGTAAAGTCAATGCAACGGGTATTTTTATTGATAAATACGAGGGCGAACTGGAAGGCCGCGTGAAGGTTTATTTTATGGGCGACTTTTCCAAGGAAATTTGCGGAGGACCGCACGTGGACCACACCGGCCAACTCGGTGCCTGTTTTAAAATCGTGAAAGAGGAGTCGATTTCTTCCGGCATTAGGCGTATTAAAGCTATACTTAAATAATCTTAACCCCTTTACCTATGTATAAATTGTTTGCATTCTTGACCCTCACGGGTCTGCTCACAGCCTGTGGATCGGCTCCCACCATTGAAGTGGGCGGCGCTCCCTTAGTTTATGACTCGGGCTTTTGGGAATACTTTTCAACCGATATCGGTAATGGCCTCAACATAAAAGGAGACGAGTCTTGCTGGATCGACCTTTCCGGTAGCCTCGCCCAAGTTGGCAATGGAATGGTCAGTTCCGAAGACGAAGGGATGACTTACTACTACTACACTGAGGAGGATGTCATGCCTGCCTTCGTCTCTTTTGATGTGGGGAGTGCCACTCTATTTGGAAGCCTTAGTCTAGACAGTCCGGAGCTGTGCCTTGCGGAGATTTGGGCTTTGTCTGATTCCAACTAGTACTGTCGAATACTGTAAGAAAAGCCACTGGGGAGCGTTGTATTGATGTACAACGATTTCCCTATGAAAACATTTCTCATTGCCAATACGCTTAGTGCCCTTAGTGGTGTTGCCCTCGTGGTGTATACTACGGTGCTTGTGGCTCAAATTCTTTAATCGCAAGATTAAAACAAAAAATGTGTTTTTTTTTTTTGAGATTGTTGGACTATACTGAACTTACTTAATCCTTCCTATGAATAAAATTACCGTTGCCTTGATTGTCCTTCTGACCGCTTGCATTGCCGGAGGAGGTGTTTATTTTTGGAAGCAAGCGGAAGTGAACAAACTTGGAGAGGACGTGACGACTTTGGTGCAGGAAAATCGCGAGCTAGAAGAAACAATTGCGGAGTCGGGGGATGAAGAAGGTGAAGAAGAGGCCAGTGAAAGCCCTCAAACAAAAACTGAAGAAGATGAAGAAGTTCCCGAAGGATATAAACGTTTTGAGTCTGAAACATTGGGTTTGAGTTTTCTTTATCCTGAAAGTTCCTACGACGAAACGGTCATACTTACTGAGGAAGGGAATCTTGTAAGATTATGGTATGGTTCATATCGAGTAAGCGCCTTGACGAGTATCGAAGTGGTTGAAGTTGATCTTACGGGTGGTACCGCCAACTTAGAAAGTAAACTGTGGGACCAAGTTTTGGATAGACCTGAAACCTGTTTTCTTGGAATCGACGAAGCGGGTGATGAAAAAATTAAGCTTTCACTTACCTATCCCGACTGGGTAGATCTTTCCTACGAAAATGGAACGGTTCTGGATGAAGAATGTTCAAGTCACGGATATTCCTCGCTCTATTATTATCCTGGCGTTGAAGATCGAGTGCTTTGGGTAGGTACCGGTCAAGACGCTCCTTTTGATGAGAATGAAAAGGTTAATGTTTTCTTTGATTCCATCCTACTTACTAAATAGTGTTAAGCCTCGGAGGTGTAAAATGGATTGCATGTAACCCATTTTACATATAGCGGCTTTAATCTTAGCTCGCCTTCCAGAGTTGCTTGTATTCTAAGTGCCCGCGGTACGGGAACTTTAAATTTTGATTTCTGCGTCTTTCAGAATGGCATGGAGAGTGCCTCTGGGAATGTTTTTATTGTGAATGGGAATAACTACTTTGATGTTTTTCATTTCGTTTTTGAAAATCGCGTGACTTCCACTTTGCCTGAGAAAAACAAATCCGTTTCTTCGGAGCAGTTGGATGAGTTTGCGGGGATTCATGTCGTACTTACCCATGTACCAATTCTTTACCCTGAACTTTCAGGAGTGCTTCCATGGTTTGATTATCAATTTCATCTTCCATGTACAGTAAGATGGCATCTTTCAGGTTTACGAGCGCATCTTTTTTGGTCGTACCAAAAGTGTGACACCCTTTGAGCTCAGGACAAAAAGCATGCCATTTTTTGCCGTCTTTTTCGAGCTTGAGAGTAAGCAACATAATATCAGAAAGACCTTATCATTTTAACACAGCTCTCCTTCCAAGTAAAACTCTCTGGCACTTTTGATCAGTACAGGTGCTAGTTTGCCGATGAGAGGATGATCGCTTTTGAAGTGGACTTCTTTGAATTCGCGGCTGCGGCCGATGCAAGATACTCCGATTTGGTCCGTGATGAGTACTTCAAGGGTTTGGCCGATGTGGGCGGCGTGTTTTTTGGTGGTGGTTTCTTTGAGGAGCGCGTTGAGACGATGCCAGCGGGCGGCCTTAATGCGAGCAGGGATATCATCTTGGAGGCTTTTTTCGGAGTAAGTGCCTTTGCGCGGCGAGTAACGGGAAATGTAACAAAGATCCCACTCCATTTCTTGGTACATTTTGTAAGTGTTTTCGAATTCTTCATCGGTTTCGCCGGGGAAGCCGACAATGATGTCGGTGGAAATGGCACAGCCCGGAATAGCGGCCTGAATTTTCCGCATGATGGCTTTGTATTCTTCCACATTGTAATTGCGGTTCATGCGGCGGAGGGTACGGTTGTCGCCGGATTGGACGGGCATGTGGATATACGGACAAATGGTTTTGAGTTCGGCGAGGGTCGCTATGAGTTCGTCGGTGAAATCGCGAGGATGTGGCGAAGTGAAACGAAGGCGGCGGAGACCTTTTTCGTAGAGGGGGTCGAGGGCGCGGAGGAGGCCGGCGAAGGGGGAAGGAGCAAAGGGTATGAATTTGCCGGACTTTCGGTCATTAAAACTCAGTCCGTAAGAATTTACCGTTTGCCCTACGAGGGTGATTTCAAGAGCGCCTTCTTCGGTGTGGCGAGTGCATTCGGCCACAACTTCATCGAAATCACGGCTCCTTTCGCGACCTCTTGTGAAGGGTACAATGCAGTAAGTACACATCTTGTCACAGCCCGTTGTGATGGGGACAAAAACGGAAAAATTGCCGGATTTTTTGGGGGCAATTTTGAAGTAGTTTTCGAGAGTGCCTTCGTCGGGCTCATCGTCAAAAGTGAGCGTCGGGTCAAGCTCTTTAAGCAGTTCGGGAAGGCGTGCCACGTCTTCAATGCGGAAGGTAAAATCAACTTCAGGCATGACGCTCAGAAGGACATCGCGTTCGTTGTGTTTTTGTACGGTGCTTTTCCGAACCATGCAACCGGTGATGGCGACTTTAAGGTCATGATTTTGGCGATGAAGTTTAGCGAGATTTTTGCGAAGCCCTGTCACCTTGTCTTCCGCTTTTTGTTTCACGCTGCAGGTGTTGAATACAAGGAGATCGGTGGTCTTCTCATCGAGAGCTTTTTGATATCCCAAACGCTCCAAAACACTGGCCACGCGCTCGGAGTCCGAGGTGTTCATGGCGCAACCGTAGGTTTGAATGAAGTACTTCATCTTTTTAGTGGCTCAAACTCGGCTTCGCCGAGTACCTTGAACCCGAAAATAGCAGAAGCCAGTGTATAAGGGAATGCTTTTCGTTCCTCATTGAACGCTTGCACCGCATCACGCAGGCTGAGCTTTTCTTTTTCGATTATGGCGCTGAGTTCTTCGATGTCTTTTTTTGCGTCCAGAAAGTGAACTCCGCGAAGGGCTGTACTTTGAAGGTAACTGTTCAGCGTGACTTCAAAATCAAGTTCGCGCTGTACATTCATTTGATCGGAAAGGGCGTGAAAAGTGGATCGGTCTTCCACGAGTTTACGCCAGGTGTCGGAAGGGTCTCCCAGCTCCCTAGCTCCCTCTAATAGGTAAGGAACCATGTCGCGGCGACGGTCGAAATCGCTCTGAAGAATTTGCTCATGTTGGCGGGCAATGGCTAAACTATGAAGAAGACTGTAGCGGAGCCAAAGAAGCCCCATGAAAAGAACGGTAAGTATAGCGATGAGGAGGAGGATAAGGTTCTCAATCATGGTCCGAAGTGTTATGTTTTTTAATGTAGACGTCCCTAAGATCCAGTAAGGCCCGTGCATTTTCATAGGGGCGCGTGACGTGTTTAATGTGAAGGAAGACATCGGAGGCAGCCGTTTGAATTTCAAGGGAACCATAGTGAAGCAGGCTTTGAAAAAAACCTTTTTGAGTTCCCGTGACATCTTCAATTTGATGGATATTGGTTTCGGAAATTTTTCGATGAAAAATGTCGATTTGTTCGTGGGAGACGAGGCGTTCATCCGTGGCAACGATGATATCGAGCTCTTCATTCAGCCACATCATGTAGGTGACGATCAATACGATCAAAAAATAGAGCATGAAACCAATAAAAAATGTAAGAAAAGTGTCGTTTAAATGTCCATCCCAAACAAAAATTTCGGCTCCAATGCCAATGAGTGCCGGGAGAAAACCCATAACGAAAAGTGCGGCTCCAATTTTAACATCAATAATCCAGTGCTTGCGAATAACGAGCCGAATGCACTCGCCCGGTTTTTGGCCGGGAAAGCGGTTTTTCCCATATTGATCTTTTTCGTGTCCCATTAATGGATGTGGCTTCGCCACGTTATTGCTTAGCAGACACTTCGTGTCCGCTTATTTAAAGTTTTAAGTAAAACTTGTGCCGATTTCTTCCAACTGTACCGACGGGCGGCTTTTTTTTGAGCGGCGATTTGTGATTTTCGCTGAGCCGGTTTCTGAAGCAATTTTATACCGGATAGGAGGCTTTCTACAAGCGGGCCTTTAGTGGGAAGAAAAAAGGCGGAGTTTTGCGAAACTTCGCGGTTGACAGAAAGGTCTCTTACTATGGCCGGCGTGCCGGCAAGCATGGCTTCCAGCAAAGGAATATTGAAACCTTCGCTATCGGAAAAATGGACAAAGGCAAAAGCGGAATGCAGGACTTTATAAACTTCATCATCGGTGAGGGGGCCGAGGTGAATGACACTTGGGTCTTCCGGAACTTCGGGATAAAAACGGGATTGATGTAAGGGTTTGCCGATCAGAACAAGGCGAAAAGCGGAGGCTAGTTTTTTGTTGGCGGCAAGAAACGTTTTGACCAGCTCGGGAACATTTTTACGGAGATCGTAACCCCCTAAATAGACGAGGGCGTTTTGGTACGTGAGCGTTGGGATTTTTTTGGGCACCTCCGGCGCGCCGCTGCCGAGCACCGTGGCGGTGGGAATACCGAGTTCGCCGTGAGTGGCGTGGGAGACCGTGAAAACATGGTCGGCATAGACGAGGCTGCGGCGCGCCAACTTATGGTAATAAGTTTTTAAAGGTCCGCCTTGATAACGAACATCGTTCCACAAAATAGTGTCGTGAACCGTCACGGCTCGTAAATGTGGAGACGATTCGGGCAGAGGGCAAGGGTAGGGATAGTACTCCCAATCGAGGTCCCGACTTGCAAAAAACTGCGGAACTGAGATGTGTTCCCACCACCATTTTTTAAGCGCCCGATGAAGTAGCCAAAACGGGGGCTTCACAAGTCGAATCCATTTTCGCGGAATTCCTTTTAGGTAGACTGCTCGCGGAACGACTACAATACATTCTAGATTTTTTCGTTTAGCTCGCTCAGCTTCGCTGAGTGCACGAAGCATCCCCAGGCAGTGCTGCCCTATGCCCGTGTAAGGCTCTGTCAAAAACCATCCTTGAAATCCAATTTTCATACGGCGAGTAGGGTGAAGGCAATTTTTTGAGTGGCGTTATTTTTTGGCTCTAAGGGCTCATTCGCCTTCGCTGCGCTCCGGCGTGGCAAAAGTAGCAATTGTGAAGCGAGAGATTTTCCCACTTCTCCAATTCGGTACAAAGAATTCTCGTAAGTGAGCGCTTCCGCATTCGCCTTTTGATCTCCTCGACTCGCATGACGGCCAAGCGGAAATAGCAGCGCCGGAATTTGCAAGGCTTCGAGCTCCGCCAGCGAGTTGGCACCGGCCCGCGAAATGGCCACAGAGGTCAGCGCGTATAAATCTTTCATTCCCTCCCCTGCGAACGGCAGAGCAAAATAATGTTTGTTCTTTTTGTATGCGCTTCCGCTTCGCTGCAGCGTGCCTGTTAGGTGTACCACATCATAAACTTCTGTGAGTTTTTCTTTTTCTTCTTCAAAATGTTCGTTGAGCTGGGTTGACCCACTGCTACCCCCCATCACGAGCAAAACGGGTTTATCGCCGGAAAAGCTCGTCCACTTTTTGCCCCTTTCCACGTCGCCATCAAAAAGAGAGAGCCGTACCGGATTCCCTGTAAATTCAAGTTTATGTTTATGGCGATCCAAACCCTCGGCCGCCTCTTCATAGCCCAAAAGAATCTTCTTCACGAAGGGCGCCGAGAGGCGCGTGGCCAGGCCGGGAATGGCATCCGACTCATGTGTGATCACCGGAATGCCAATCAACCAAGCGGCAAAAACCACCGGAAAACCAACGAAGCCTCCTTTGCTGAAAACCACTTTTGGACGCAAGCGAAGCAGTTTGAAAAAAGCCTGAACCATCCCCATCCCCACTCGAAAAATATCAAAAAAATTCCGGAGGTCCCAATAGCGGCGAAACTTCCCCGTCTGAATCGCTTCAAAAGAAATCCCCGCCGCTTCACATAAACGACCCTCCACCCCGGTGTGGGAGCCAATGTAGGTGAAACGCACCTTCGGGTCACTTGTAAGAATAGCGTCTCGTATAGCGATGTTGGGGATTACGTGCCCGGCTGTGCCCCCTCCGGTCAGGAGTATATGCATACAAAGTGGTGTATTGAGAAATGTTGAGGAGTACGCCCACCGCGAGCAGAGTCATCACCATGGAAGACCCTCCGTAGCTCATAAAGGGCAGGGTGATTCCCGTGATGGGAAAGAGGGCCGTGTTGACCATAATGTTAACGAAAGCTTGCGCGGAAATCCAGGTGCTAATGCCGGCAGCGAGCAGCATGGAAAATTTATTGGGCGCGTGACCGGCGATTTTAAAACCGCGGTACGCAATGACGCTGTACAAAAGCACCAAACCCGCCGTCCGCAAAAAACCCAATTCTTCGGCTGAGGCGGCAAAAATAAAATCATCCACCGCTTGTGGAAGCCAGTATGATTTTTGAATTCCTTGAGTGATTCCCCTGCCCCAAAATCCTCCACTTCCAATGGCGATGTTCGCCTGGCGTGTTTGCCAACAATACGATTCTTCACAATTTTCGGTGGTACCCATAAACGCCGAAACGCGTTCCCCAATATGGTCTTGTGTGGCCAAAGTAAAACCCGCAAAAACCAGGGCAATGAGCCCTCCAATTGCCAGATGTCTGTAGCTTGCCCCGGCTACGAAATAAATCACCACGGCAATGAGGGCAATCACAAAGGCCGATCCAATGTCCGGTTGCAAAACAATGAGTCCCACAAAAAGTCCCGCGATCAAACAAAACTTTAAAAATCCTTCTTTGAAATCCCCCACCGCTTCGGTGGAAAGTTTCTCCGCAAAAAAGTAACTCAAATATAAAATGAGGCCGAATTTCGCAATTTCCGAGGGTTGCAAGGAATCGATGAAAGGCAGCGAATCAATATTGATCCAGCTGGTCGCAAAGGTGTTGTTGTCCGTCCCCGCGAAAAGCACAAAAACGAGTAGACACAAGGCCAGAACGTAAAAAACGGGAGCCAGTGTCTTCCAGAAACGGTAGTTGAGTTTCCACGCGGCAAACATGAGGACGAGCCCAATGCCCACGCGAATCATGTGCTTTTTCAAGATCAAATAACAGTCCACCGCCGCATCGGCGCAGTCCGGGTACTTCATATCCGGCGCGGAAAGCTCAATGGATTTGGGCACTCCCACGCTCGTAATCATCACCACGCCAATGGCCACAATAGCGAGAACCGCAGAGAGCAAAACCAGGTCGTATTTTGTACGCTTGAACATAGGGCGTTAAAAAGGCTAAGCCAGTGTAGCGGAAGAGCGCAGATTTGACTATTTGTAGATTTTTTCCAGGAAATTTTCCCGATGAATCAGTGTGTAAGGCGTTTCTCCGTAATTGGCTAGGAATTGAGAGGGGATTTTTTGTTTCTTCCCACCGTTCCATTTGATTTCGAAAGCCCGTTTTACTGTGTTTTCTTGTTCCAACAAATCCACTTCCTGCCCTGTGGTGCTGCGCCAAAAGTGACTTTTGAGAGTCAAGTGCTCGTGATTGGATGCCCACTTGAGCCTTTCTGTGACGACAAAATTCTCCCATAATCCTCCTTTATCCGCCCTTAGACTCATGGGCTGGAAATTTGACAGGAGCATATTACGAATACCCGTATCGTAAAAATAAATCTTCCTTTTTTTTGTGAGCTCCGATCTTAAATTGTTATGGTAGGGTCTGAGCGTATAAATGATGAAAGCTTGCTCCAAAATGCGAATGTAATGCTCCACAGTTTGCTTTGAGAGGTCGAGCGTATTGGCCAATTCGGAATATGAGATGAGTGAGCCTGTGGAAACCGCCAGCAGCTGGGCTATTTTTTCCATCCACTCCGGCTTTCGAATTCCATTAAAGGCAAAGATGTCCTTGTAGAGATAATTTTCAGTGATATTTTTGAGCGCATAGAGTCTATCTTCTTTTGTTAAACACAGCTCGGGGTACAATCCATAAAGCACTTTGTCTTCCAAAGTTGCCTCTTGCTCCAGCGGATTTTCCACTACGCTCAGCTCCTCCAAAGAGAACGGAAGAAGGGTAAATTCTCTGCTTCTCCCCGTCAGTGGCTCTTTGATTTTATTGGCCAAGTCAAAGGAAGAAGAGCCTGTGGCCATGATCTGACTTGTTTTTGGCAATGTGTCTACAAGCTGTTTCAAAGTAAGTCCAATGTTTTCCACTCTTTGCGCTTCATCGATCAAAATAAATTCGTAGCCCTTGACCAATGCCTTTAGGGTCGCGGTGTCTTTGTTGGATAACTTCTGCCGAGTGAGCGGATCGTCACATGAAAGGTTGAGAACTTTTCCGTAGTCCTTGGCAATATGCTGTGCCAAAGTGGTTTTACCCACTTGTCTTGGACCGTATAAGATGAGTACTTTGCCCTGGAAAAGCATCCTTCTGATGGCCGGTTCCAGAGTGCGAGGAATGAACATGGGTCAGTGCTGTAATATGATTTAGGCAAGTATAGTTTACCAAATAGGCATGATTTAGGCAAGTATAAAGACGCGGACAATATCTTAACTACGACTATTTCATGGGTATATACTGTTTCTGTAAGTATACATTTTTGTTAATTTATAGAAATGAAAAAACTGATCATTCTGGTGGACAGCCTTCAATCCTATGCGAGTTCTTCAGAGTATCAAGCCCATAAATAAAGGTGAGGGGCTAGAATAAAGACAGGATTTGTCAACAGAACATGGTTTGACGAAATTGCAATATTGATGTATAAACATCCTCTTTCTCCTGCTGAGATTTATGTCAGAAAAAGACACAACCAGTTCCGATCGATTCTTTGAATCCTTGTTCTATGGGCATCCCATGTCCTCTTATGTTCGAACGCCGGATGGTCGGGTTTTGGTTGAATTGGATAAACATGGACGAGCCGACGCAAGCAGACATGGTGAGATGATGGCCATTCAAGGAGAGTTGGTGCAAACCTTGCGCGATTCCAATCGAGGCTCCACAACAGTTACTCGAGATGATTTTCGTGCTCGCCAGGCTGATGTTCTCCCCGCTTTTAGAGACGCCGTTGGAAGAATCCAAGAATTGAACCGAACTCAATCCGACCTCCTGGGCGAAAGTAGAGTGCTGAACCAAATTGCTTCCGAAGGTTTTGACGCCTTGGGAGGAGAAATGGCCGGAGTAAGGCACGAGGTCAGAGGCGTAAGGGGGGACCTTGCTGACTTGGGAGACAAGGTAACGGCTGAAATGAGACAAGGAACACGAACTTTACAAGGACCGGATCTCCCTACTGAGTCACTCACTAACATTGCCTCAAGAGGGCAACTTTTCTTTGATGCCTTGAGCGCTTATTCAAAAGGGATTTTAGCTCCCCAAGCAAGAAGAGAGGTCGAGAACTTGGTGAATGAAAGACTTCGCTCCCCTACTGCAAGGGCAAGTGTACGGACGTTCATCGAAGGGAAAGTGAATGAAACCGTTGAAAAAATGCGAAGGGACAGTCCTGATGATTACGATGAACAAGGATGGAGAGAGTTAAAAAGAACCATGCGAAGAAATGCTACTGAAGTAACCAGTATTATTGATAATCCCAGTGAACTTGTTGGCGAAAATAATGCTGTGGCTTTGGATAAATTAAGGACTCTACAAAAACTTTTACGCGTATGCCCGGATGAAGCCCTTGGTGAATTTGTTCGAAATGCGGTCTCCATGTGTTCCCTGGCAAGAAAGGCGAGAAACGCTCCCGTCTCTCAAGAGTTTCTAGTCGATCTGACTAATTCGGGTTTGGTAACGGATGCCGTGCAACATTCGGTGAAGCGAAGTCACCGTGGAGCTCGCTTGACGGGTACCGCCGTGGATAGGAACTACAATCTTATGGAACTTCTAGACCAGGGAGATTATGCAAAGGGGCAACGTGGCAGACTTATTGAATTGGCCGAAAGACATTTAGCTGTGGACGAAGTTGGCGTAAGACAGAGAAATGTGGTTATTGGACAGGGATTTCATGCTGCGTGACAGAGAGGTGAGCAAATAGATTTGGCGCGACAGGCTGTTTTCATTGGTGTTAGAAGCGTCGTTCACCTCGCAAACATTGATGAGAGTCTTAAAAGAAGGGATCGCCACCTCGAAAAAGTTGTCGATAATTTAGCCGAGGCTAATGAACATTTAATAAACCTCGAACGCCTAGGCGAAGGATTCATAGAGGCGATCGATGATGGGTTTGAACTAGTCAATGATACTCTCATAGGAGGTTTTAATATGGTGGCCGAGGGGTTGGATCATGTGGCTACCGAAATTGCAGTTTCAAGGGCGGCGATTGTCAGTCAGTTAAGACGGGTTGATGACACGATTCGAATTGTAGGTGCGAACATTGTCAGTGAGGTTGCCTACGGAAATCAACAACTGGAACGGTTAGTTGCGCTGCAAGTTGACAGCCAGCGCAACCTCGCTCAACAACGTTTGAGACAAGGACTTGAACTTTTGAAAAGTGCAAAAAATGTAAAAGATTTCGGCAAAGCGGCGGATTTTTTCAGAAAAGGAGTCGATGAAGATCCCATGTTGGTTGAGAATCAATTTGGTTTAGGCGTAGCCTCAGAAGGTATGGAAGACACTGTAGCGGCTCGTGAGTGGTATCGGGACGCGGGGAGATTAGCCCCAACGGAAAAAGGAGACCTCGCCATTACTGCTTGGGAAAAATATGCAAAACTTGAAGAAGCGGCCGGGCACTTTCCTTTAGCCATTGAAGGGATACGGTCCACCCTTGAACGGGATCCAAAAAATCCTGAACTACGTTTTAAATTGGCTCGACTTTTAGCTTTATCCGGTCAGGAGGAGGAAGCGGAAGAAATAATTTTACAACTCATAGACGAAAACACCCAGGTTTTGTTTAGATTAAAACTAGATTCCGCGTTTACCCCTGACTTATTACTTAGGGTTTACACGAAGGTTTGGGAACAAGGTGGACCGACTAAGAAGGGTTTAAAAGTGATTTTGTTCTTACTCGAGGAATTTGCTTCTTTGGGTGAAAAAGAAACGGCTATTTTAATATTTAAGCGCTTGATGACAGGAGGTCCTAGATTGGTATTACAATACCGCATACTGGACTCTTCGAGTTTCCCGGCAACGGTAGCTGTGGTCGCTGAGTACATTAAAACCATTGTTGTGGGTGCTGCTGATCCCTACTCAGCCGAGGATTGGTATGCTATGACTTTTATAGCTTCAACGGTCAACTTGACCGCTCAAGATGTCTTTCAGTGTTTTCGACGGGGTTTGAAGCACGATATGAGTTACCAGAGAGGTGATAGAAATTCGGTCTTGGTTGCACTTGGAGGGATCGATAAAGAACATTTGTCTGGACTTATTGAGTTAATCTGTTCAGTAGATATAAATTTTAACTGGCTTCGTAAGCCCCAATAAATATGGCTAAAGGAAAACCTGACAAAGTTCGACTTACTATCCAGTCCGAGAGCAGACTGTCTCCTGACAGAGTTGGAGTAGAACTTGGAGTAAAGATTCTTGACCAGTCCAGTTTACCAGTCAGCGGTCAGCCTTTTACAGTGCATGTAGACGGTGAAATCCTAGTGCAAGGAATCACCAATGAACATGGGGAATTTAGCGGTCAAAGAGTTCTAACTGTTCAAGAAGGAACGCAAAGAAAAGTGTTTTTAGTTTTAGAGGGTTCTGCAGCGACAGACTGGAAGGAGGTAGGAGTTGAGAAGCCCAAACAACCCTCTACCGTAAGAACAGGTGTAAGAATATTAGATCCATCCGGTAGACCTATTTCAGATTTGCCCTTCAGCATTAGAGTCGAAGGTACTGAACAAGTTGAGGCTACGACAGATAGTAGAGGGGAATTTAGAGGAGAGACTGTTTTAGAAAACACAGGAGGTGTTCAAAGAGAAGTTTCATTGACCTTAAAAGTTGCTAGAATACTACCTGAAGCGGCACCAAACCCAGATGAGCTTTTACAACAAGTTCTAAAGGGGGAAAGAAAGATTGCGAGAGGAGAAGAATTTCATATAAACAAAGGACGCCATAGGGTTGGAAAAGATATAGTTGTGGAGGAAAGCGGGGCGTTAGTACTTGCCCCCGGGACTATCCTTGAATTTAACCCCGGGTCTGGCATTTTGTGTCAAGGCGTATTAATAGCTGTTGGCACCAAAGAGGATCCTATTGTTTTCAAACCCTCTGGTGATTTTTGGGGGAATATCGCACTGATGGGTACCGGCGTACAAGGTAGTCACTTAGAATACTGCGTAATTGAAGGTGGTATTGGAAGAAATATATCTCTAGATAAACCTGTAGTGAGGCCACTGCCCTACGAACGGTCTGGCCAGACTGGAACACAGTCTGCGGGTGGGGCGTTGTTACTTTTATCGACCGATCCTGAATTTAGTCAGGTCGATTTTGGTAGAGTAGTGAAATTGAAAAATGTAATTATGAGAAATTGTAACGCTGCTTTACCCGGAACTGTATTTTGCCACAAAGCCTCACTTATGGTTGAAGACTATCTGATCTCCACAGGAAAAGATCATGGTGAGGCAGACGGTTGGGGTATACATTCTACAGAGTCCTTTATTCTGAATGTTTTACAAACAGCGATTGCCGGTCGAAGAGCCATTAGAGAGGATGCGATCTTCTTTAAGAGTGCTTCAGAGATGGCAAAATTAATAGTGAAAAGGCTGGAAGTACGTGTAGAGCAGGACGTTGGAGCTGAAAAGAGAGCTGAAAAGGATGCCGCTGTAAGAAAAGAGAAAGAGTGGCAAAAATTGGAAAGGCAGGAGGCAAGTAGTCGCAGGGCGGACGAGGCACTCGAGGCGACGGGAGAAGCCATTGTTGGTCTCTTTCAGTGGATGGCAAGTTGGAAATGGTAAAACCTGTCTTAGAGAAATTTTCTATGAAATAATTCATCACAGTGATTAGTTGTGTTTGAGATCTGCGAGTTCGTGCCACATAGGAGAACTTCAGGTGAAAATCCTATTCAACCTATCCTTTGTCAAAGTTTTTTCAACGCCTTCCAACGAGTCAGAGAATGTTCTATACAGTGGACCATCTTCTCGGCTAACTGAGGATGAAAATCTTTGTTTTACAGACCTTATAAACTGTTTAACGAAATTTTCATCGATTTTATTTGTAACGCCAAAGAAAGCTTTGATTTCAGCTTGTGCTGTCGCTTTATCAGTCCCTACCAGATTGTCTAAAGTTTCCGGACTGTGAATTATCGGGAATTTATTCATAAACATTATTTCGTTAAAGCTTCTCAAATATCCAGGTATATCTTCACGTTTTAAAGTTCCGAGTTCCTCACCAAATTTAACCCAAGTTACAGGCACTACTTTAACTTGTTCTCGTCCAAAGAGCGAATTTAGATTTGGCTCTGTTAACGTCCTCCTGACTTCTTGAAGGTCGCTATATAATGCGGCATAGTTAGCATCGGTTGCTGGCAAACCACTGTCCATCATCTTCTCTTCAAACTGATTCAAAATAGCTTCCAGGAATCCACTGCGTACTGGACCTTTATTCAATCCAACAAATTCCATAATTTCTTTTTTGGCTTCGTTTCTGTCTTCTTTACCTTCTGGACTTTCATCTACCGTTACTGCAGCTAGATGGATTCCATCGAATAGGTAGTGAAAATGTGCCATAAAAGTTGGTGAGTCGTATCCTCGTATATAAGCTGCAATTTGACTTGGCTCTTCCAGTCCCCTGAAAGTATTCACAAAATTTTCAGGACCTACCGCACTCACTTCAGCAAATAGTACCAGCACTATGGTACCCATCAATGCGGTAGAAATTTCATCTAAAAAGGAATTTATATCGTATAGTTTAAGACTTTCCGGCGTCGGCGGTTTAATCCCCTTGCCTAACTGTTTTTTAATGGATGCTAGCTCCCGTACAACGTCGTCCTTCTCAAAAGGTTGCTCTAGTTTTAAAAGAGCGGCTACTTGATTTCTAATTTTCTTTTTTCCTTCCGTGGTTTTAAGCAGATCAGCCTTAATACCGGGGAGAAGTTGGTTAAAAGCTCTTTTGAATCTGTCTTCATCAAAGCCGTTAAGAAACTTAACTCGGTTTTTATCATTCAACTCGTCAAATACTGTTGCTCCAAAGTTTTTATACTTTTCATCCGTCCACTTGAATGCAGCTTCGGCGTCTTCTTCAAGAGGGTAAATTTTATCGAGGGTTGGATCAGTAAGCCACTCGTATGCATTGTCCATAATGGCCGCTAATGCGTCGAACTGTTTTTTCACTCTCGTGTCAATTTCATGCCCTGCGTGCAGTTCAAATTTACCGCTGCTGTTAAAATGACCGCCGAATAATTCAGCCATCAAGTTGAGACTTTTCTCCACTTGTTTTCGATCAACTTCCCCTGGAAGGTCGAGGAAATTAGCAATTTCCTTCTGGAGTTCTCCCCTTCCAGGTGCGCTTAGAAGTGCCCTTTTAAAACGCGCTTCATTTCCCAGCCTGGGTAAAGTTCGTTCAAGATTTGCGGCATCGAGACCTTTCAAAAACCCTTCCAAGGCGTGGTGATCTAAAGCGATATGGCCATCTTTATCAGGCTTTTCTTGCTTCTTAAGCTTGTGTAAAATTTGATTGCCAATTTTTTCTTCTTCTGTTGGGATCTCATGTATAGCCCCTTTAATGTTAAACAGTTTTTTTACTCCCCAAGCAATTGGACCTGCGAAGAAGCGCATGGCTTCCCAGTTTAAAACATCCAAAGTTGAATCTACGGCACCTTCAAGTTTCTCATCATCCAATTCTCCCTTTCTCCAAGAAGTGAAAGCTTTGCCCCAGTCTTTGAGCATACGATAAGAATCGCCCATTTCACCGGGAATTAAACCCTTTTGATGGGTTTTTTTCTCT